>JAKSMQ010000050.1 GCA_024400565.1 Bacteroidales bacterium | reverse complement strand
TTTTTCCTCGTGCTTTTCTTTCTCAAAAGTTGCATTTCTTATTGGAACTTAGGCCTCCTGTTCCTATTGGCAGACTATTCTCAGCGGCCAGGTGTTCTCTTCTCAGCTTCCAGGTGGCATCCAGGAGCGTAGTCCTGCCGGTAAAGAACCTCGGATTCTCTACCAGAACTTGGGCCTGCAATCAAATACCAGCTTTCTACGATAAAGGGTATGGGTCACATAATGTTTGCCATAAACCTCAATATCGTAGTTTATGTATACCTTCTTCAGCTTATTCATAGGGCATAAGGCATAGAATTTATACCAATCCGAGTTATTATGCCAGTAGTTTCTCATATCTCTCCTTATCTGTAGCGGGAATGACCCTTCTTGCAGGTCGATAGTATCCATTACATAATGGCGTTCCCCCTCGCTTTTATAGTTGTAAAGAATGAAGGGGATAGTATCACCCTTTTTTGAGGTAAAGGATAGTGAATGAAATACAATATCGGGGTCTTTTTCTGTTTGATAATAGGAACTGTCTCTAACTCTAATATGGAATATCAGTTTATAAAGAAAACCATTTTCTATTGCAGGTACCTGATCTGCATTCAACTCATAACCGGCATGTAAATTTATTGAGACTGAATCATTATTGATGTGATAATCTGTGGTCGACCAATCTTCCTTGTACATAAGATGAACAGGAACACAACAGGACCCTAATAACGAAGACACAAGGAGTATAATAATAACATTGGTAATTGTTTTCATTTCTAGTGGATTATATGTGGAGTAACGGACGAATGCCGATTTGCAAAGATACAAAAATCCTTTGGAATAAGCAATTTTTTTCCCCTTCCGTCTATATTGTCCCAGACCGATTGACCCGTTCGGCTCGTCTGTTCTCGGCGTATAGCCAGCATATAGCCAGCACCTAGCCAGCATATAAACAGCACATAGGTAGCACCTGGCCTCACATTCTCTGAACCCTAGTGCTGTCTATGTGCTGTTTATATGCTGCCTATATGCTGTCTATATGCTATCTGAGTGGACCAAGTATGCCGTTTGGCAGAGGATTGTTTCTCTTTCGCATCCCTTCTATTGGACGGGAATCGGGTTTGGTTGAAGGTATTATATGGCTTTGCGAAGATGATGCGGCTTTTGAGAGCAAGTTCTGCCATTAATAGAAGGTCATTTCGAAAAAAAACGACGAGCAGCCCCGTCAGTCGGGGCTGCTTTTATAATCTTGTCTTGTTGAGTGGCAATTGATAATCTGTCTAAAAAAGATTGGGTTACATCTGTCGTCATAGTTCTTTTTGTCGAAGGTGTCTTTGATTGAATTTTTTTTCGTATCTTTGCATCGTTTTTCAAGACCAAATTGTAAGAGTGTGCTTTGAGAAATGACGATGTCGTCCTAGTCTCGTCGCATAACACAGAAAAATAAGAGGAATGAGAACTACGATAGAAAACGATTGCCTTCGCCTGGAGGTGGACAGCCTTGGGGCTGAGATGGTTTCGCTTGTCAAGAAACAGAACGGAAGAGAGTATGTGTGGGATGGCAATCCCCAATGGTGGAAGAGACATGCTCCGATATTGTTTCCTTGCGTGGGAGCGTCGTGGAATCAAACTATCCGTATGGAGGGCAGGGAATACCCGATGTCGCAACATGGATTTGCTCGCGATATGGAGTTCTGTCTAACGCAACAGACTTCCGAATCGTTGAAATACACCCTTCGCGATAGCGAGGAGTCGCGTATGCGCTATCCCGCTTCGTTCGAGCTGAAGGTAATAATCGGTCTGAAAGGCAATTGCGTGACATTTCGATACGATGTGGTCTGCGACAAGCCCTACCAGATTGGCGCTCATCCTGCTTTTGTGATGCCACGATGGGACGAAGGTCTCGACCAATTGGGCACTTTCGGCATGGAAGAAGGTTGCTATACGTTGAGCCATGTGGGTGAGAAGGGCTGTATTGGCCGCAACCTTGAGCAGATGTGCTGTCAGGATATTCCTGTCACGCCTCATACCTTCGATGGAGATGCCCTCATCTTTGAGACTCCTGCGCCCCGAGCTATTTGTCTTCGTGATGCAGAAGGAGTAGCCCTTTTGGAGGTCAGACACAACGCTCCGGCGTTGGGTCTCTGGTCGCCGGCAAAGGGAGGTTATGCTCCTTTTGTATGCATAGAACCTTGGTGGGGCAGAGCCGACTGGGAAGGATTTGAAGGTGAGTTTGAAGAGAAGGCCTATTGTAATTGTCAATCGGGTCAGTTTGAATGGAGTGTGACCGTTTTTTAATGCTAAAGAAATGACTAAAGAAGAGAAACGACGACTGGTAGTAGACGCTCTTATCGCCCACCAGCAGCAGATAGCCGACACGGCACAACAGGAGATGGATTCTGCTCAGCAACAGAGTAATGACTATGGCGCCAATGTAGACCGTTACGATTCGTTCAGGACCAAGATGATGCGTTCGCGCGATATGTATGCCCGCCAACTCTCTAATGCCAACGCAAGCATCCGCCATTTGCAGGAGTTGCAACGTATGGCTCCTGTAGAGGAGATTGCTCACGGGTCGGTAGTAATTACCGACAAGCAACGCTTCTTCTTGAGTGTGGGGGCTGGCAAGTTCAGCGTTCCGTCGTTTGCGGGCGATGGTACCAGTCTGGAGTTTTTTGCCATCTCGGCTCAGGTGCCGATATTCAAGTTGTTGCAGGGCAAGAAAGAGGGCGATACTATTACCTTTAACGGCATACGCCAAAAGATAACAGAGGTCTTCTGATGAATACCTTTCGCACAGCCGACAGGAAGGAGTGGCGGCAATGGCTTGAGGAACATTTTGAGACAGAACCCGATGTGTGGTTTGTGTTTCCTATGAAAGCGTCGGGCGAAGAGTCTATCTCGTATAACGATGCCGTAGAAGAGGCCCTATGTTTCGGGTGGATAGATAGTACAATCAAGCCTATTGACCCGCTTCATCGTGCCCAGCATTTCACGCCTCGTCGCAAGGGAAGTTTGAACAAATTTTCGCGACCTAATATTGAGCGTCTCATCTGGCTCGAAAGCCAGGGACTCATTCATCCCAGCATCCGTCCTCAGGTGATAGAAATGATACAAAAGCCCTATCATTTCCCGGAGGACATTATGTTGGTATTGCGTTCCGACCCTCAGGTGTGGGAGAACTATCTGAAGACAGGAGACAGCTATAAGCGCATTCGTATAGCCTATATCGACGATGCCCGTAGCCGTCCCGAGGAATTCGAGAAACGCCTCCAAAACTTTATATCCAAGACCCGCGAGGGTAAGCAGATACGTGGTTATGGGGGTGTTGAGAAATACTATAACTAGATTCCTCTCGTTGGACGATGGGGACTGGATGTTGTCTTTTTTTATATAGAAATTTCTATTTGGAATTTTTTTCGTAACTTTGCATTTCAAAATAGGGTAGGCGACTATCTTTATTTATGATATAATATGAATAAAATGAGGCAGATAATAGCAAAGATGATGATGTGCATAGCTTGCGCAATTATCTTGTTGCATACATTTGTGCCTCATCACCATCATGATGTAGAAGGCGGAGAGGGATTTGTTTTGGAGTCGGAACTGGTATGTAACGATCAGGGGGTATGTTGTCACGGCCAGGATTGCCACCACAACCAGGAGAACCACGACCAGGAAAGCCATCATCCCTTTGATATCTGCAAACTCCAGCAACTGTTGTCTCAGCTTGTTTTGAATGAGCGCGACGACAAGTTCTTCGTGCAGTCATCATTACAGCCTCTGCATCTCGATTTGGCTCCATGGAATGCTATTGTTCAGAAGGTCGACATCTTGGCCTCGCCATCTGAACCGATACGATGGGAAGTCTACGACGAGGCGTTGCCTTCTGTCCTAGCACCCATTGTATATGGACTAAGGGCGCCCCCAATGTGCTAATGATATGTAGTTTCAAGACTCATCGACAAGAGAGTCTGCACAATCATTTCACAACCTTTAGTCACATTTTTCCAATGAAAATAAAACATCTTTTGGCTACTTTAGTAGTAGCAATTTCGCTTGTTGCTTGCCATAACCACGAGGAAGAACACCACCATCACGATGGAGAGAAATATGCCTTCTATACCCCCAGCGTAGAGTTTTTTGCAGAGATTCAGCCTCTCATAGTAGGACAGGAAGCTACCATCCTGGCTCATTTTACATGGCTTAGTAACTTCAAACCTATGGATTCAACAAAGGTTACCATGTATTGCCAGTTGGGCGAAGAATCGCAGAAAGTGGTTATTGAAAATCCTGATCAGGCAGGTATCTATAAGTTTCAGTTTACCCCCGAAAAGGCAGGATGTGCCGACTTGGTTTTTGTGGTATCGCTACCCGATAGTATTGAGCGTGTAAAACTCAATCATATCCATATCTATGCCTCGGAAGAGGAATACCACAAAGGTGGCCACGACCACGGTCACGACCATGACCATGGCCACAGCCATGAAGGAGAAGCTCACGAACACGGCCATGAGCACGGCCACGAGCATGGCCATTCTCACGGCCATAGTCACGAGCATGGCCATGACCATGGTCACGCTCATGCAGAAGGCTCTTCTGATGCTATTACCTTTACTAAGGAACAGAGCTGGAAGATAGACTTCGCTACCGAGGTGGTAGAACCCATACAGTTTGGACAGTTGATAAAGACTACAGCTCAGGTGCTTCCCTCTTCGGGTGACCAGCGTACGGTTTCAGCCAAGGCTTCAGGTATAGTCAATTTTGCCTCAAATATTGTAGAAGGCAGCCAGGTAAGAGCAGGCCAGCGCCTTTTCGGTATCGAAAGCAATGGTATGGCTGACAACAATATGAGTGTACGTTTCCAGGAAGCACAAGCTGCATATACTTTTGCAAAGCAGGAATATGATCGTAAGAAAGAACTTGCCAAGGATAAGATAGTCAGTCAGGCAGAACTCGATAGGGCAAAGCAAGAACTCGATGCGGCATCGGCAACCTACAACAACTTGAAAGGAAATTTCTCGGCCAATGGTCAGAGTGTTTCCTCGCCCATTAGTGGTTATATTACCAGCATCAGCGTCCAGAATGGCGGTTATGTAGAGGCTGGTCAGCCCATCATTACCGTGTCCCAGAACCGCGACCTCCATATACGGGCAGAGGTTCAGCCTCGCCACTATGAAGCATTGGCTAATATACTTTCCGCTTCGTTCCGTGTTCCCAATAGCGACAAGGTTTATAGTATTGAGGAACTGGATGGTGGTCTTGTATCCTACGGCAAGTCGGCAAGCCTTGAAGATCCTCTGGTACCTGTTACCTTCCGTTTCCGCAACTCGGTTAACTTGCTTTCGGGAAGTTTCGTAACCCTCTACATCCGTACGGCATCAGAAGATATGGCACTCACTATCCCCAATACAGGTATTGTAGAAGAGATGGGCAGCCATTTCGTTTTCGTACAAATTAACCCCGAACAGTTTGAGAAACGTATGGTTACCATAGGTGCTACCGATGGCCTCCGTACCATCATTACCTCGGGTATAAAATCGGGCGAACGTGTAGTAAGCAAGGGCGCTGTTATGGTGAAACTGGCACAAGGTTCGGGCAATCTTGATCCTCATGCAGGCCATATGCACTAATAGTTGTCTTGATAGTCAGTCTTTAGTTTTTAGCGAATAGAATGATACGTTTTATTCACTATTTCTAATACCTTATCTCACTATGAAAAAGATATTTGCATATTTCATATTATCCGTATTCGGATTTTCTTTAATGGCCCAGCTTCCCTATCAGTCGGTAGTTTCAAGGGTAGAGAATGAGAGTCCCCTTGTGGAGGCTCTCCGCCAGCAGAAAGAGGCAAAGAAGATGTCTGTTACAGCTGGTTCGCTACTCGATGACCCAGAAGTCGAGTTTGGCTATTTATGGGGATCACCTTCGGGCAAGGGCAATCGCTGGGATTTGGGCGTAATGCAGTCGTTCGACTTTCCAACAGCCTACAAACATAAGAAACGTATTCTTCAACTTACGGCTGAGAGTGCAGATGTAAGTTTCGATCAGCAGATGAATGCGCTACGAGTGGAAGTACGTTCTTTGTGCTCCGATATTGTGTACAATAATGCTTTAGTGGCACTTTATGGTCGTTGTGTTGCCAATGCCGATACGATGGTGTTTGTTTACGAGCGTCGTTATCAGACGGGCGATTGCAATATCCTCGACTATAACCGAGTGAAGATGGATGCTGCCGATGCCCATAATAAACTTAATCTCGCTGTGGCTGAACGCGATATGCTTCTGGGCGAACTCAAAGCACTCAACGGTGGCAAGGAGATAGATCTTTCCAATATTGATTTTGAGAGTGTTGTTCCCAGCGAGGAAGCCTTCGCTCAGCTGGTACGTTCCAATCCCGAACTACAGGCACTCGAAATGCAGTCCGCCATCTCCGAAAGCGAAATCAATCTTTCCCGAACTCAAAATCTGCCCCATTTCTCAGCAGGTTTTGGGTCGGAGAACGAAGTAGGGGAGGCCTTCCGTGGAGTAAAAGTAGGCGTCAGTCTGCCTCTTTGGAGCAATAGAGGTCAGGTTCGTCGTGCTGAAGCCGAGAAGCGTATGGTAGAAGAGCAACTGAACAGCGAACGACTTCGCTACGAAAACCGTATGCGTGGACTTTATGCTAAGCTGAAAGCTCTTCAGCAGAATGTGCAAACTCTTGAGGAAACCTTCAACCAATACAATAGCATAGCCTTGCTGAAGAAAGGCTTCGATGGTGGTCAGGTAACTCTCGAAGAGTATCTGCTTGGTGTGGAGTTCTACAACGATGCCGAGATTTCGATTCTCGAAGCTAAAAAAGAACTCGAACAGACCTACATTCAGCTTCTCAACAGATAATAAAGAACCTTAATCGCACACAATATGTTAAACAAGATAATCAAGTTTTCGTTAGACAACAAGCTGTTCATACTTCTGGCAGCTGTGTTGTTGATTATTGTCGGTATTCGTTCTACGAGTAAGATGGATATTGACGTTTTCCCCGACCTTACAGCTCCCACCGTCGTGGTTATGACCGATGCCCATGGCATGGCCTCCGAGGAGGTGGAGCGTCTGGTTACCTTCCCCATCGAGACCGCTATGAACGGAGCTACCAACGTGCGTCGTGTACGTAGTACTTCTCTTCAGGGTGCCAGTTTCGTCTGGGTAGAGTTTGACTGGGGTATGGATCAGTTCCGCGTCCGTCAGATTGTAAGTGAAAAGATGGTTGCCCTCACGGAAGAGTTGCCCGAGGGCGTATCTCCCGTTCTGGCTCCACAAAGTAGCGTTATGGGAGAGATACTTTTCATCGGTCTCCAGGTGGATAGTACCAAGAGCGTAGGCGAACCGACTAATATGATGGACCTCCGCACTCTGGCAGAGTGGGTGGTTAAACCTGCTATCCTCGCAACAGGTGGCGTGTCGCAAGTGACCATTATCGGTGGCGACTACAAACAATATCAGATTCTTGCCGACCCTGTACGTATGCATTCCTATGGCGTGACTATCTCCGATCTCGAAGCTGTTGGTAGCTCTATGAGTACCAATGCCAATGGTGGAGTGGTTCGTGACTTTGGCAACGAGTATTCCCTTCGCGGTATGGCAAGAAGTTGTGATCTGGAGGAGTTGGGAAGTACCTTTGTCAAGATGTCGGCATCGGGAAAACCTGTCCGTTTGAGCGATGTTGCCGATGTGGTAGTGGGCAGCTCTGTCAAACAGGGCTATGCCTCTTCTTCGGCCCAGCCAGCCGTCATTCTCTCTGTCTCCAAACAGCCCAATATCAATACCATTAAGGTTACGGAGAACATTGAGGCCAACCTTAAGAATATCCAGAAGTCCTTCCCCTCAGACGTGACTATGGATACCAAGATATTCCGTCAGGCCGACTTCATTGAGTCGTCGGTAGGCAATGTGGGCAAGTCACTTCTCGAAGGTGCCCTTTTCGTAATTATTGTATTGTTCCTTTTCCTTGGAAGTTTCCGCACAACTCTTATCTCTATTATTGCCATTCCCGTATCGTTGTTGGGCACTATGATCTGTCTCGACCTGCTGGGCATGAATGTCAACACCATGACCCTTGGCGGACTTTGTATCGCTATCGGTTCTTTGGTCGACGATGCCATTATCGACGTTGAGAATGTGTATAAGCGGCTCAAGGAGAATCATCGGTTGCCGGTATCGCAAAGAGACACGGCCTGGAATGTGGTCTTCAACGGCTCGTCCGAGATACGTTCCTCCATCATCCATGCCACCTTCATTATTATGATAACCTTCGTTCCTCTCTTCTTCCTTTCGGGACTCGAAGGCCGCATGTTGAAACCTCTGGGTATAGCCTACCTTATCAGCCTCTTTATGTCGCTCATCGTAGCAATGACCCTTACCCCTCTGCTTTGCAAACTCCTTCTCTCCAGCGAGAAGTACCTCAACAAGCAGGAGAAGGACAGCTGGATTACTACCCGATTGAGCGAATATTATGGTCGTGCTCTCGCCTGGGCTTTGGCTCACAAACGCACTATCCTGGTTCCTACTCTGGTAATCCTGGTGGGCGCCATAGTATTGCTCTCCACTATGGGCCGGGGCTTCTTGCCCGACTTCAACGAAGGCTCTCTTACTATTGCCGCTGTGGCCAAACCTGGAGTAAGCCTTGAGGAAAACAACAAGATAGGCAATCTTATCGAGCAGGAACTTCTTTCTATCCCCGAGGTTACCTCCACCTCACGCCGTACCGGACGTGGCGAACTCGACGAGCATTCTCAGGCCACCAATAGTGCCGAGATTGATGTTCAGTTTACCCTCGACAATCGCAATAAGGAGGAGTTCCTGGCCGATGTACGAGCCAAGTTGGCAGGTATTCCTGGCATCGTCACCTCTGTGGGTCAGCCTATCAGCCACCGTATCGAGCATATGGTTTCGGGCACTCAGGCTGCCATTGCCATCAAGGTGTTTGGCACAGATCTCAGCCAGCTCTTTATTATCGGAAATCAGATCAAAAAAGCAACAGCCGATGTAGATGGTCTTGTAGATGTCAGCGTAGAGCAGCAGACCGAGACTCCCCAGCTTCAGATACGAGCCAACCGCGACCTCCTGGCTCAGCATGGTGTCTCTATCGAAGAGTTCAATCGTTTTGTCGAGCTGGCCTTCAACGGCGAAAAACTGACCGAGATCTTCGAGGGACAGCGCAGCTTCGACCTGGTGCTCAAACTCAAGGACGACTACACCCAGAGTATCGAGGACGTGAAGTCGGCGCTCATCGATTGCGACAACGGAAGCAAAGTTCCCCTTGCCGAGGTGGCAGAGATCGTGTCGGTAGGCGGACCCAACAATATCTCTCGCGAGAATGTGCAGCGTAAACTTGTCGTCTCGGCCAACGTAAGCGGTCGCGACGCTATGGGTGTTGTCGACGACATCAAGAAGATTCTCGACGAGGAGATAACCCTCCCCGAAGGCTACCGGATAGAGTATGGCGGACAGTTCGAGACTGCCAAGTCGGCCACCCGCACCCTCATTCTGGTGTTTATCCTGGCCCTTTGTGTCATCTATCTGCTGCTCTATACAGAGTTCAAGAACCTTTCGCTCTCGGCCATCGTGCTTCTCAACCTCCCCCTTGCCCTCATCGGAGGAGTTGTAGCTGTCTGGCTGGGCGACGGATTGCTGAGCATTCCTGCCATCATCGGTTTCATCACCCTCTTTGGTATTGCAACCCGAAACGGTATCCTGCTCGTATCGCGCTACGAGAAACTGCGCGAAGAAGAAGGCGTTACCATTCGCGATGCAGTCCGCAAGGGCTCTATGGACCGTCTCAACCCCATTATTATGACAGCCCTCACCACAGCCCTCTCGCTCGTTCCTATGGTGCTGGCTGCCGAAAAGGCTGGCAACGAGATTCAGGCACCTATGGCCGTGGTGGTGCTGGGTGGTCTGATTACCAGCACGCTGCTGAATGTCTTCGTGGTGCCCATTATCTATGAATGGTATGCCAATCGTCAGGAATCCAAACATCAACCTCAAGACATATCAGAGTACTAAAAGATAGTATTATAAGTGCTATATGTAAAAGGGCCGTACAGCGTGACGGCCCTTTTTGTTGCCGTTTAGTAAAAAAAATAGCCTGGGTGTAATAAAAGTGTAGGATGTCCGTTATAATAACAGTTTCAGAAAAGACCAGACGAATATTAACAGACACAAAAACAATAATCATCATGAACAAGACACTTTCCCGTTGCATAGTACCTTTCGGGGTTGCTCTTATTGCAGGTCTCTCACTCATTGCGGCAGTAAATCGTTTCAAGTCGTACGATCGTAGCGTAAGCGTGCGAGGATTGTGCGAGCGCGAGGTCAAAGCCGACGTGGCTTACTACCCCATCTCTTTCAGCCGCGACGGCAACAACCTGGTCGACCTCAACAAGGATATGCAGTCAACCAACAAGTCGGTGGTAGAGTTCCTCAAGAAGAATGGCTTTGAAGATGGCGAGATTACCCTCACCGTGCCTACTATCAACGACCACCGTAGCGAGAGCTATCGTCGCGAAGGGTTGGCCGATTACACCATGAATCAGACCATCACTCTCTACACCAAGAAGGTGGACAAGGTGCTCGATTTGCAAACCCACCTGTCCGAGCTGTTCGAGATGGGAATTGCCATCAGCGAAAGCTGGAGTGGCCCCTCTTTCGAGTTCAATGGACTCAACGACATAAAGGTATCAATGATAGAAGAAGCCAACAAGTCGGCTCTCGAGTCGGCAAAACAGTTTGCCAAAGATTCCCACAGCCGTGTAGGCAAGATCAAGGATGCCTCCCAGGGATATTTCTCAGTCGAAGACCGCGACGTGAACACCTCCCATATCAAGACTGTAAGAGTAGTCACCAACGTAACCTACTATCTCCGATAGTGAAGAAAAGCCCGGTGGGCTTTTTCGACAGCCGCAGGCTCACGCCCCAACGGCTACAGGAGAACTTGTCTTGCGTAAGAAAATTGCATTGGAAGAGGGCGATTTTTGAAAATTGAGCCTCCGAAAATGAGGATTCTGCGTCAATAATCCTATGTCTGTCAATATTTTGCGGGTTAATGTTTCTTAAGTTTTTTTGACAAAATCGCACAAAATCGCACAAAATCGCGCAAAATTGGTTTGGAGAAGGGGAAAGGGCGTTTGCAATGTTTTGTCAGTATGCAAATTATGTATATTTTTGCACTCGAATTTTTAAAGAAAAATTGTTATGAAAAAGATGCGTTTTATATG
>JAKSMQ010000005.1 GCA_024400565.1 Bacteroidales bacterium | reverse complement strand
GTTATTCCCCTACGACGAGTTCCCCTAGCTTTTGAATGCCTCGGAGAGAAGTAAGTTCAACCGTATTCAATCTTTCACTTTCAGTTCTTTCAATTAAAAAAATGCTATGTCAATATCGCTTTATAGAATACTTAACTAATTAATAATTAAATATATATAGAGATATAGATAATATTGATACCCCTCAAAAAACAACTGAAAGAACTGAAATTGAAAGATTCATACCTCTTATTATTTCCCTAAGAAGCACAACAACAATGAAATACGACATTACCAAACCCCAACCTCCTAAGATGCCAGAGCTCGGCAGAGGCACAGATTGTATCAAATTAGTGCTCTCACAGACCTCAAAAGACATGCACGAACCCCTAGTTCCGATGATTTTCCCCATACTTGGCGCCCATATGAGCGGAGTAGAATTTCATCATTCCTACCCGAATCGGAAGGGAGTATGCGTCAGAATGGCCCTCCCGCTGGCAAAATGTGGCTATAGAAAGGATTGCCGACACACCAGTCTGACATCGTCGACCTATTCCTATTTGCCCACGATTTTAGGACGTAATATTAATAAACAATAATTCTTACATTAATTAACACTCCCCACAATAAAACCGCATGGATTCCGTTATTAGAATAAAAGAAAAAAAACATGGATTGTCCTCATCGCCCCTCAACCATCGGAGAGCAGAATCTTTTTGAATGTACCTGCCCCAAAGAGTGTCCCCGACACGGAAAATGCTGCGCTTGCGTAGCCCATCACAGAAAAAACGGCAAACTGCCCCATTGCCTTAGAGATCTTGCTGTCCAACCTCAAGGAAACCAACAGAATTAGACCATGAAGAAACTCCTACTCTCCATCCTGGCCATTGCCGGCCTCTGCATGGCATCATGCTCTGGTCCCGAAGCAAACAATAACAACAATGAAACAACCGTAAACCCGAGTGATATGGTAGTCGAAAACATTATGGCCCGACGCAGCATCAGAAAATACAAGACGGACACCCTGCCTCAGGATATCCTCGACAAGATAATTGAATGCGGCATCAACGCCCCAAACGGAAGAAATCAGCAAAATTACGAAGTGAAGGTAGTTACCGACCCCGCCTCGACAGCCTATCTGGCCGAACAGCTCAACGGAATGTATAAGGCTCCAGCCTATCTGTTCATAGCCTCCAAAAACGAATACGATATGTCGAAGATAGATGTGGGACTCCTTTCGGAGAATATCTGTCTGTCGGCCTGCGCTTTCGGCATCGGTTCCATCTGCCTGGGAATGCCCGTACGCTCGCTGTTAGACCAGCCCGAACTGCTCAAGAAATTCAACTTCAGCGAAGGCCACGAAATCTGTCTCGTCATCGCTCTCGGATACCCCGACGAAGCTCCCGAAGCCAAGCCCCGCAACCCGGAGAGAGTGCAATATATGACAATATTACCTTAAGAACAGAATCTGACACAACACCCCTTACTCGGACCTGCAACACAAACAGCCGGCCTTTATAAAGGGGTTTTATCAGCCCGAATCATCCACAAAAACATCAATAAGACATGAAAAGTTTTGGATCCAAGCCCTGGATACTCCCCCAGCCTGTTCTGATTATCGGAACCTATAATGCCGAAGGCAAGGCCAACGCCATGAATGCTGCCTGGGGAGGCACCTGGGATGCTCACGAGATTATGATTTCCATGGGCAGCCACGCCACCACCGAAAACCTCGACCTCAACAACGGCGAATTTACCGTAGCTTTCGCTACCGCCGAAACCATGATTGCCAGCGACTATGTAGGCATCTTCTCAGCCAAGAATACCCCTGAAAAGATGGAAAAGACCGGCTGGACCATCGAAAAGGCGCCCAGCATCAACGCTCCTCTCTTCAAAGAATTCCCCATGACGATGGAATGCCGCATCAAGGAGCGCCTCAACAAAACGGCTTCGGGATATTATCTGGTAGCTGAGGTGATAAACGTAATCTGCGACGAGAAATACCTCAACGAGAACGGGAATCCCGACGTAGAGAAGATGAACATCATCTCTTTCGACCCCATAAACTACGGATATATCCAGCTCGGAAAGACCGTAGGACGCGCCTTCGCCTGCGGAAAAGAGATAAAATAGCGAAGGGAAACACCCTTTTCTCACCCCCAAAACTCCCCCTCAAAGGGAGTTTTTTTTTTATTGATACTGCAACTGTTGGGGACATCTTAAAGGAATGTCGGAAGGAAAAATTCGGAATCAGAATACTAAACAGCCATGTTGTCCGTTATTAAATAGTAAAACCAACAATAAAATGAACAGACTCATCATTCGCAACGTATTGCTCGACGAGCAGCAGGCAGATATCATCATAGAAGGAAACAGCATTCTGAGCATAGCCCCACACAGCTCTGCCCCCTTCGACGGGGAGGAGATTGACGCTACGGGACTGGCTGCCTTCCCCTCGTTCTGCAACACGCATGCCCACTCGGCGATGAGTCTCTTCCGCGGATATGGCGACGATATGCCCCTCGAACGCTGGCTGCAGGAGAAGATATGGCCCAACGAAGCCAATCTCGACGCCGAAATCGTGTACTGGGGTTCGCGTCTGGCCTGCCTGGAGATGATAAAAAGCGGCACAACCTGCTTCAACGATATGTATTTCTTCGCCGAAGAGACGGCCCGTGCCTGCGAAGAGATGGGAATGCGTGCCACGCTGAGTCTCACCTTCTTTGACCATTTCGACTCCCAGAAGGCCGAACAGGTGAAACGAGACCTCGACAGCTATGCCGCCAGGGTGGCAGCCCTGCCGGAAAGCGAGCTGGTCAGATGGGCCGTAGCTCCCCATGCCGTATACACCGTGAGCGGACCCACGCTACAGTATGCCGCAGAGTTTGCCCGCGAACACAATATGCTCTACCACATCCACGCATCGGAGTCGAAGACAGAATGCGCCAACTCGCTCCGCGACTTCGGAGCCACTCCCGTAAGACATCTCAACAATCTGGGCGTTCTCTCCGACAAAACCATCATAGCCCACGGAGTATGGCTCGACGATGAAGAAATACGTATGCTCGGCGACCACGGATGCTCGGTAGTCCACAACCCCAACTCCAACCTCAAGCTGGCTTCGGGCCACGCATTCCGCTACAACGAGCTGCGCGACGCAGGCGCCAATGTGGCCCTGGGAACCGACGGATGCTCCTCGAGCAACAATCTCGACATGATTGAGGCAACCAAGGTAATGACCATGCTGCAGAAAGGATGGCGTCTCGACCCGGTAGCCATGCCTGCATCGGAAGCCCTGGCTGTGGCAACCCGCGGAGGATTCAGAGCCCTCGGCATCAACGCCGGAGCCCTGCAGCCCGGCATGCTTGCTGACCTGATTCTGGTCGACCTCGACAACATAGCCTTCATTCCCAACAACAATACGCTCTCCAATCTTGTCTATGCTGCCCACGGAGACTGCGTCGATACGGTTATCTGCAACGGACGTCCCATCATGCGCCACCGTATTGTTGAGGGCGAGGAGGAGATCAAATCCAACGCTCGCCGCATCGTAAAAAGACTGATTACCCAATAAAAAAGGAGCAGATTTTCGAATAAAAAGTTGACATTGGCTTTCGGTTTGTTATGACAAGAATTCTAATCCCTCTATTTCTGCTATTCTCGCTACTCTGTGCCGCCTGTTATCATGGCCATGAGGGCGAAGACAAGAAGATATTCCGCTACAACGAGGTGTCGGGCATAGCCACCTTAGACCCCGCTTTTGCCAAGGACCAGGCTCTCAACTGGGCCTGCGGACAGCTATACAACGGACTGGTAAGACTGGATACAGCCCTGCAGATTGAACCCTGTCTGGCCAAACGATGGACCATCAGTCCCGACGGCAGAACCTATACCTTCACACTCCGCAACGATGTCTATTACCACAAGAATGCGCTCTTTGGCAAGGACAGCACCCGAAGAGTAGTTGCCGGCGACTTTGTTTACAGCCTCAACCGCATCCTCGACCCCAAGGTAGCCTCTCCCGGTCTGTGGATTTTCAACCAGGTGGACTCCCTCAACGGATTCTCTGCCCCCAACGATTCCACTTTTATCATCCGACTCAAGGCTCCCTTCGCACCCTTCCTGTCGCTATTGGCCATGCCTTATTGCAGCGTGGTTCCCCGCGAAGTGGTAGAACATTGGGGCGAAGACTACCGCAAACATCCCTGCGGAACGGGTCCTTTCCGTCTGCAGATGTGGAAAGAGGGGGTCAAGCTTGTGATGCGACGCAACGACAACTACTTTGAGAAAGACGACGAGGGCAACGCCCTACCCTATCTCGATGCCGTCGCCATCACATTTATCATCGACAAGCAGACAGTTTTCCTTGAATTCGTAAAGGGAAATCTTGACTTTATGAACTCTCTCGATGCCAGTTACAAGGACGAGATTCTAACCCGTACCGGACAGCTTAAGGCCAAATATCAGGGACGAATCGTAATGGAGAGCCAGCCGTTCCTCAACACCGAATATCTGGGATTCCTGATGGACAGCAAGGAGAACAGCCCCATCAAGGACAAGCGCATACGCCAGGCCATCAACTATGGATTTGACCGCGAGAAGATGATGAAATACCTCCGAAACGGCATCGGAAAGCCCGGAGAGCGAGGTATGGTGCCCGCCAGTCTGCTCAACAACAAGAATACCGGCTACGGATATACGTTCGACCCCGTCAAAGCCCGCCAGCTGCTAGCCGACGCAGGCTACCCCAACGGAGAAGGTCTGCCCGAAATCATGCTTGCCACCACCAGTTCCTATCTCGACCTCTGCCGCTATATCCAGCAGCAACTCGACCTGATAGGCATCAAGGTAAAGATTGACGTCAACCCTCCGGCTGCCCTTCGCGAACAGATTGCCCAGGGAAAGAGCAACTGGTTCCGCGGATCGTGGATTGCCGACTACCCCGACGCAGAGAACTATCTGTCGCTCTTCTACACGCCCAACCACGCACCCGCGGGTCCCAACTATACCCACTACTCCAACCCCACGTTCGACTCGCTCTACGACAAGGCCAAGATGGAGACCAACACCTACAGGCGCATGGAGATGTACCACAGGATGGACTCTATCCTGATGGACGACGCTCCCGTCATCGTGCTCTATTACGACCAGATTCTCCATTTCACCCATCCCGAAATATCCGGCCTGAGAAGCAACGACATGAACGCCCTCGACCTGCGCTATGTGAGAAAAGAGACGGTCAGAAAATAGCCGTCCGGGCCCAATTATCTATAATAACTTGAAATATTTATATAAAAAACGCTTGGAATTTGATAAATATTCGTACTTTTGCATTCGGATGGAGTCATGATTCCAACCCGTAATACCAATACAAAGCATTACAAAATAGCAAATTAATTGCATTAACCTATAACATTACGAAATGAAAAAGATGAGATTATTTGCAGTTGCAGCACTCCTGCTGGCTTTCTGCGGCCTCACCACCTCCTGTATCAAGGAAGGTGACTTTGACGCTCTGAAGCACCCTATCTATCTGCAGGGCGATTTCAATCCTGACCTTGGCGTTCCTCTGGGAGGCGCCACTCTCACCGTGAACGACCTGCTTAACATGTTTAAACAGGCTCAGTCCTATGTCCAGATTGACCCCGCCAACGACCTCGTAACGGTATGCTACGACTCGTCCTATAGCACAACCATCAACTTCAACAGCAAGCGTAAGGCACTAGAAGACTCCATGGCTGTCTTCACCAGCGTGCTTTCGGGCGAGCTGCCTATCGACCTCTTCAACAACGTAAGAGAACTCGAAAAGGTAAACATCCAGAACATTATCGTCGACCTTTCAGCTTTCGTCAAGGTTCACGGCAGTCCCCAGACCGAGCAGTTCATCAACGAGCAGGGTCTTCAGATCACCTTCGACAGCATCCGTCTTGACGCTCTGGGCAAACGAGGCAACTTCTCCATCCAGACCGAAGACGGCGCTATTGCCTGCCACGATTTCCTCAACGGAGACACCGTTGTACTCTTCAACGATGACGATATCTCCCAGCTTATCAATTGCATGCCCACCAAGCTCACCTATGCCGTACGCATGAATGTAGCCGTTCCAGGACGCGTATTTGAAAGCGACCTGTCTATGTTCCAGTTCATCGCCGACTCTCTCGAGATCAATAAGATGGATGTAGACGTGATGTTCGGAACCCATTTTCCCCTCTCCGTATCTCTCGAAGATCTCGAATCTAACGTAGATCTCGCTCTCGGTCTCAGCAACCAGACTCTCGACGAGCTCACCATCGATACCTCCAGCATCGTGCTCGAGATGGAAAACGGCCTGCCCATAAGCTTCAAGCTCGGCGCCAGCTTCGTAGACAGTCTGACCAATGTACACTACGACCTCTTTGACGGAGGACTGGTCACCATCGAGGGCGGACAGATTGCCCCCGACGCAGCCAACGGAACCAATGTCGTAGCGGCTCCCACCACCTCTACCATCCGCATCCCACTTACCAACAGCAAGATGCAGGCATTCCTGAAATCGAAGAAGCTTTCTATCCAGACTTCCATCTCCACCTCTGCTTCCGGCTCCACCCATCCCGTATGCTCGGTACGCGGCTCCGATGCCCTCAAGGTTAGAGTATATGTTCAGGTTCGTCCTAACGTCCATATCAACATTCCTATCATCAACACCAGTAACAAATAACCTGATCGAGATATGAAACGCAAACTAACAACCCTGATAGCAGGTCTTGCCATGATGGCAGGCAGCTTCTTTATAGCACCCCAGGCTCAGGCACAGAACAGCAACCTTATCTATTCTGCAACCCGTATGCCCCAGAGCAATCTGGCCAACCCCGCCCTTTACCCCTCGCGCAACCGATTCTACCTCGCGCTGCCCGGTGTCAACATCAATTTCCAGAGCCCACTCTCATTCAATAATATCTTTGAATATCAGCAGGGCGACACCGCAGCTTTCATCAACATGAACCATCTTCTCGACACCCTGGGAGCCAATGGCAACCTGGCGTTCGACCTAGATGTGCCTGTAGCTGGCGTAGGTCTCGACCTGGGCAAGTTCTTCCTTACCGCCAATGTAGGTGTCAAGCTCAACTCCTCAATCGGAATCCCCGTAGGTCTCTCCACCTTCCTCAACCAGGGAAATGTGCCCTTCCGTGGTGCCGGCAACGAGCTCTATCTGCTCGACGGAAACCTCCTCGACGCCACCCTCTATGCTGAAGCCGGAGTAGCTGCAGGTCTGCGCCTTACCGACAACCTCACCGTTGGAGCCCGTTTCAAGATAATGGACGGATACTTTAATATGTCTACCGTCAACACCATGCTCCGTCTCTACACCTCCACAGGAGCCGACGAGCTGCGTGCCGACATCAACTATCAGCTCCGCTCTGCAGGTTGCATAGCTATCGACAGCAACAACAATTTCAGCATCAGCAACTATATCCCCAACAACTACGGCGTTGGATTCGACCTGGGAGCACGCTTCGAGAACGACATGTTCGACATCTCCGCTTCTATTAACGATATAGCATCCACCATCACCTGGTCTGAGAATGTCAAGAACATCGTTCCCTCCAACGGCGAAGGAAGCTTCTCCTTTACCGGTCTCGACCTTACCGGCCTCATCCAGAACGGCAGCATGGACACCTCCATGTTCAACAACATCACCGACACCATCATGAACATCGTAACTCCCAGCTATCTGGAAGGCGAAAGCTACAAGACCCATATCCCCACCAAGTTCAATCTCAGCGGAATGGTAAAACTTGGACGCTTCCGTGCCGGAGCCCTCTTCCATGGCGAGTTTGATCATACCATCGAAAACCTCGATGCTGCCAACCAGGCCATCCGTAACAACAGTTTCCACAGTTCAACCTCTATCGTAGGAGAAATGAATATTGCCGACTGGGTAGAGATTCTTGCGTCCTTCTCCGTTGTTGACGACGGCCACAAGGTAAACTGGTTCAACCCCGGTCTCGGCGTTAGCGTATCGCTGGGTCGCGCCATCCAGATCTATGGCATGATGGACTACATCTCCAACCTCCGTCTGGTTGAAGCCAAATCCTTCAACGTAAGCTTAGGTCTCAATCTCCTACTCTCCAACACGAGCAAATAATCTATGAAGAAATCCATCGTCTTCGCACTCCTGAGTCTGGCCCTTATGGGACTGAGCGCATGCAAACGCAACTACGAAGAGTTCAAGTTCAAGGGCAAAGTAGTAGGCGCAGAGATGTGTTCCAGTCGCATCATCGGTTACATTATCGACTTTGAGAAACCCGAAGGCTATGGCGACACCATTACCATCAACGGAACCCGATATCAGAATGCCGTTATGGGATATCAGGCCACCCGCCGCCTCAAGGACGGAGAGACCATCTATGGCGTAGCCTACGAGTATAAGGACTTCTCCGCTCTCAACTGTCTAATAGTCTACAACAACAACCTGCCCGAGGTATCGCTGATAAGCGTAGACGAAGACGAGAATATCTTCGACGAGAAGACACTCCGATAAACCTTAGGATTATACATACAAAGGAGGAAACCAACAACAGGTTTCCTCCTTTTTTGTTTCCACGTCTGCGAGAAAAACAAAAAAAAATTGTAGCCTTCGATTTTATTTTTGTATCTTTGCATACCGAAATTGTAGCGCTGAAATCTAAATTGTAGATTGATTTTCAGTTTAGTGAACCTTCCAAGATTTATTTGTAAGTGCCAAGATTTCTGAAATTGAAAGACTTTCAGATTGGTATTACTTTCATTTTCCGACATAGGTCTGATAATTGACTATTTAACTTATATATGAATCATGAAAAAAGTAACTAAAAAATTGACTATTTCTATTCTGTCAATGTCGCTATTGACCGTAATGGCCGGTGCTGCAATGGCCCCAGCATTGGGCGTTATCCGTCAACATTTTGATAGCTACAACTCCTTGACTGTTCAATTCATTGTGTCGCTACCAGCATTGTTCATTATTCTCACCAACCTGACTTTCCCTTTGTTGTGCCGAAGGATAAAATCCCTATCATTGGCCATTGGGGGTCTGCTATTATATATAGTTGCAGGCGTTGGTGCATATTGGATTGACAACATGGCTTTACTTTTGATATTCCGCGCATTACTCGGCATAAGTGTAGGCATTATCATGCCCCTCTCCACAGGTCTTTTGACCTATTATTTCCCACCAGAAAGACAATCGCAACTCATGGGATTAGCCGCTGCCACGAATCAGCTAGGCGGAATTGTGGCCACCTTAGTGGCCGGAATCCTAGCCAATATTAGTTGGAATAGTTCATTCCTTGTCTATCTGCTTGGTCTTTTTGCACTAGTTCTAGTGGCCAAATATCTTCCTAATGACAGCCTTACCGACAAATCCACCAAGGTTAACGATGCCTCTGCACGACAGTTATTCAGAACATATCATCCATATATAGGAGCTATGTGTCTGATAATGATACTTTTCTTTATCTTCCCTACAAACTTCGCAATCACGGCGCAATCAAATCCTAGACTCTCCACAAATAGTATCACCCTACTCATGGTGGGCCTTGATGTTTTCGCATTACTTATTGGACTCTGTTTCAGTTCTATTATGCAACTCTGCAAGACTTGGATTAAATATCTCACACCTCTTTGTTTTCTATTAGGATATGCAGCATTTTCCCTCGGCTCGGAAATTATTTGCCTATTACTTGGATGTCTTTTCGTGGGCATAGCCAATGGTATTGGCGTTCCTTATATCAATACCATTGCCAGCATCAAAGGCGGCCGACACGCAAGTACAACCATTATGCCTTTGATAAGTGCAGCTTTGTATGCCGGACAATTCCTATCCCCTATAATCGTCAATCCCTGCTCCCAATTACTTAAGGGTACCACCTCACCCTATCAAGTGGGCGTCCTTTTGGCACTTATTTTTCTAGCACACACATATATCACAAGTCACAGCCAATCAATAGAGCACTCGTAATTAGAATCTTATCTCTTTTTGCGTAAATAAAGAAAGGTTGATAATAGAATTCCGCAAACACGTATTTAACACCATTTATTCATCGTACAGGTACAACAACATTATCTATCATCGGACGAATGTTTTATCCTAGTATGATGGATAAAAGTTATGGAGTGAATACAGATGTATTCTAAACGTAATAAACCAGTACGAGTTAAATCTTGTAGGCTCAATCTATGAAATGTATTAGGATAGAGTTGGAATAAAATGGTTGGAAATTTTGTAAAAAAAATAATAATACACTAATCTTGGAAACTGTATGGATATGGATTCGTCAGGCAAAATGCAATATTGGAAGCTGGTTGTAGACTTTCGAGAAGAGAAGAATCGTTCTCATATATTACATATATTTTGATTCGTTCTTTGGACGTCTAAATTTGTATTTACAAAGAATGCCTGAAGAAAGGTACCGAATGACCACCAGAAATGAGATTAATTTTTATTAGAGCGCTTTCAATCAAGCAAAGAAGCCCAACTCCTGCGTTTAAAGGAGTTGGGTATCCTGACAGAAAGTCTATCAGATAGTATTATTATACTGCATCATTGTAAATAAAGTATTTGACATATAAAAGGGGAGGCACACCTATTTATCTCGCATAGGAATGCATGCCACCCAGGAAAAAATTGACACCGAAGTAGGTGATAAGCACGCTTAGAAAAGCAACAATGCAGTAGACGAGGATGGGCCGAGGGCGCTGCATGAAGGTCAAGCTACGACCGTGAAGAAGTGCAGAATAGACCATCATCGTGACAAGAGCCCATACCTCCTTAGGATCCCACGACCAATAGATACCCCATGACTGGTTGGCCCACACAGCACCAATGAATATGCCCGCCGTGAGCAGAAACAATGCAGGATAGACAACAATCTGACAGGTACAGGCCATACGCTCCTGTCCTGTGGCATCCATGAAGAACAGCGCTGCTATGGCAAGAATGGCCATCAAAGCCAGCAGGGCATAAGAAAGCATGATAGTAGCCACATGAATGCAGAGCAAAGGAGAATGCAATACAGGCATCAGCTGAGTAACCATAGGGCTGGCACTTCCCATCATAGCCACCATCATGGTCACACCTGTCAGCAGAGGCCCCACAGCCAGAACCACAGGCATGCGACGATGGAGGAGGAGTGTCAGCACAGACAAGCTCAGAGCAAGGAAATACATAGTCTCATATCCATTGCTGAGAGGCACATGCCTCGACACACACCATCGCAACACGAAAAGCAACAACAGATAGAGAGCCTCCAACGCCATCAGTACCAGAGAGATCTTCGAAAATACCGTTGAGGAAGAGGGCTTTCTGACGAGCAGCAGGAGAAACAGGCACAAACCTGCCATGATGCAGCATACCGATGCAATCTTGCTGGGAGAGACTCTATTGTAGAGCCGTTCTGCCTTGAGGCGTGCGTCTGAAGGGACGGTATGTCCACCACGATTTTTCTGATAGGAGAGCGTTTTCTCCAGCAATGTATCCAAGGAGGCGAAATCCTGCATCAGCACAAGTTCCTGGCTATAGCTGAGACTTCTGCGGATAAAGAGATACTCATCATCCGGCAGTTGCAGCGGCAGAGCATCGCTGTGAGAATACCATCCTATGTTGCCCATACTGTCAGCAATGGGATACATCTTGAGCAATTCTCCACCATAGAGCATAGTCACAAGCAGATACTTCTCGTTGACAGCCATCAGAGAAGAGTAGCGAGGGTCGGTAGCAGACATTGTGTCAAGCATCTTGAGCCTATATTGCCCCATGTTGTCAATATAGTCGTTCAACGACACATATCTAGAAGTGGTATGAAACAGGGATTTCACAGACTCACCACCTTTCAGCTTGATGATAGGTTCCTGTTGCCAGTCAGAATAATAGTAAATCCAACCGGAGAGCACCTGTTCGCTCGTAAGCCCCTTGTATGTAGGCGAGCCATAAAGCTTGGTCGTGAAGTCACGCGCCAAGGTCGACACAGGGCATATGCGACCCTGATAGTTCACGCATAGCTTGCCCATACGTTCAGCACTCTCACAGGGTAGCGTGCGAGGCAAAGCCTGAACCTCCACCGAGACTGCCAGCAGCAGCAACGTCATTCCTCCTCTTGCCAGCTGACGAAAACGGCTGTGAGGGTCAAGGAAGAAGCCCAGCATACTCACCAGTAGAATTAGGTACCCTGCATAGTTGAGTCCTGTGCCCCAGGGATCGTGTGTCACCGTGAGCATCACCTCCCCATCGGGAGAGTAGCCCGACTGACAGAAGTGATAGCCACCATAGCGACCAATATGGTTCATCGAAATGGTATCCTGCTGGTCATGGTTGTAGGTAACGACACTCACAAAATCCTGTGGCGACTGCGTGCCAGGATAGTAAACCACCTCAAAATGGTCCAGCAATACGCCGAAAGGCAATTCCCTGTCGCCATGATCCGTCTCAAATGTCGACACATTCTGGCCAGGAGCAAGCACAATACGGCCCGACCGAGCAGCAAACGAGGAGACAATCATGCCTGTCATGATAAACAGGAAAGCCAGGTGGATACCCATAACAGCAGGACGTTTCATGACGCGCTTCCTAACCAAGGCAACAATGCCCAAGACAGCCAGCAGCACCCACATACCCGTAAACCACCACGCATGATACACATGCTCTATAGCAAAGGCAGCACCATATAGACGTTGCACCATGGTACCGACAGCCATTGCCAGTACCACGGAAACAACTAAAACAAGAATAGACAGCTTCTTCATATCGACTCAATGAACTTAACCACAGCGTCGCGGTCCGATTTACTCAACTTGCGGAATTTCTCCACTGTCCAGCGGGCGTCAGAGTCAGCAGCACCATGCCACATGATAGCCTCAAGGGTGTTACGTGCACGGCAGTCATGCAGTCTGTCGGATGCTCCAGTGCAGATCATGCTGAGGCCTCTGCCCCACAGAGGTGTCGTGCGGCACCAACCCGTGCGGATATCATTCTTCATGCATAGCTTGTGCTGAACAAAGTCGCTGTAGGGCCATATCTTCTGGTAGGGATAGCGAGGCAGACGAGAGTCGCCATCGGCAAAGAATCCTGTAGGATCGGTAAAACGGTCAGCTCCAGTTGTCCAGGAGGGGCGGTGACAGGTGGCACAGCCAATCTCGCGGAACACCTGACGGCCACGCTGCACGGTGATGTCGCTGAGATTGCGGGCTGCAGGAACAGCCAATCCGCGATGCCATACCATGAAGTTGACGTAGTCCTCATCGCTCATCTCCACTGGCAATTCGGTAGAGGTGAGATAGTTGTAGATATCCTGTTCTACGTTGCTCGTTTTGTTCCATTCGGGGAAATAGGCATAAAACTGTTCTTGTACCTCTGGATCGCGCGATGCCACGGTGGCGTAGGCGGTGGTCATATAGTGTGCACGCTTGTTGCTACGGGTTACATTGGTGATGTTCCAGATGGCGTTGCTGCCAGGGGCATCCTGAAGAGGACCGCGGGAGAGGGCATAGGTGTAGCGGAGTGGATGACCGGTATTACCGTAGGTCTTGACCCACTCGCCGTTGGCAAAGATGGCAGGATTGATGCGTGCACCCTCCATTTCCTCCTTGACATACTGGGCCTTGAGAGAATCGTCGTCGATGGCATCGATGAGGCCAACGCCATACACACCTATGGTAGATTCCAGACGAACCCTGACATTGCTGTAAGGGATATTCTGTCCGCCCACTTGCAGGGGTACATAGTAGGCCTGCTCAGGGATGGTTACCTCAGGATAGATCAGGTCATATTGCTCACCGTCAGGAAATCTGTTGCCCCATTCGTCGGTGTAGGGCAGCCAGGATATCTGTATCTGCGATTCGTCGATAGGAGCTTTGAAGGGGGCTACAGCCTTGGTTTGAGGCATACCTGTGAGGCTGGAAAGATAGGTGTCGTTCTGGTCCGTAATCACCAGCAGATATCCGTTGCCCCAGTCGTCGGCGCGGTAGCGTTCCATGCGCTTTCCATGGCCGTAGCCAGGATGACAGGCCACACAGCTGGAGCGGATATAAAGAGGACCCAGGCCGTTGAAGGGTGCATTGTTCTGGGTGATGGTGCGGTCAAAAAAATACTCGCCGTATTTGAACTGGCTCACCATGCCTGCATTGGCCACAGCAGGCGAGGGATCCTGATAGGCAGAGGCAGAGAAGTTGAAGGTAGTGCCTAAACGACCACCTGCGTATGTCTCTTCGTCAATCCAGCCGGGAGTGGAATTTTCCTCCTCCTCCCTGATACAGGAACAGAGCAGCATCATGGCTGCGGCTATCATGTATATATATTTATTTGTATTCATTTTATGTAATGGAATTAATTATTGCGAAGTGAAGTGATGCCCATGCTGAGAGCCTCGTCCAGCTGCTGGCAGGCATTGATGGCCTCCAGACAGGAAGCGTCGGTGTAGTTGAGCACAAAGGGGGCTTTCATCTGTCTGATCTTGCCAAGGGCATTCTCAATAGCATGGGTGATTCGGGCGTCTACGTCAGCATCTATCTCAGCCATTAGGGCATGCAGAGAGTGGCTGTTGTTACGCTGGCCCTCTATGCCACCCATGTAGGCGTTCTGGATGCTGATGATGTTGTCATAGAAATCCTCGATCGACTTCTGGCTGTAGGGCGATTCGATATAGTGGGGGTCCTCGCCATTGTAAGGTTTGCCAATCTTGCTGGTGCCCACCTCGTCAGCGATGGTTGCACAGCCGTCCAGGATAGCCATCATCGCACCAGTGCGACTGCTATAGGTGCTGCCAGCCTTACCTGCCATGGTGAAGTTGTCACCATAGCTGTTGCCACCATTGATGGTGGTGTTCAGCTCCAGTGCCTCAACCTTCTCGCAATGTGAAGCAGGAGCCTTGTCTCCCATCCAGCTTACCTCCAGCTGAAAGCAGCTGTTGCGCAAGTCGCCAGCCACAGCGACTGCATAGATCATGTGCAGGTCGCTGATGAGGGAAGCCGATTTGGCATGGCCATCCTCAAACAGGATATACTCAATGCCGTGAAATCCTAGCAGCGAGTTGCCCAGATAGCTGCCTGCATACTCGTCGCCATCCTCACCGCTCATGGCATTGATCTGAGCCGTGTTGCTCATCAGGGTGTTGAACCCATCCTCATCGAGCGGCCACGAGTCGATGTGGGGGTCGATGCCGAAATCGCTGGCAGCCCCATAGAGGAATGCTTCGCTCTTCTCCCACCAGGCACGTGCCTCGAGGAAGGTGGCACAGGCGGCCTGTACGTTAGCGTCGGTACGCGAGGTTTGAAGGCGTCGGAGATCCTCCACCAGCCGCTCGCTGGCTTCTGCCAATGCCCCATAGGTGGGAGCAATTACATGGTTAACATACTGCTCTGCTACCGCCTGCATGGCAGCATCGTTGGTGTCTTCTGCTTCGCCACGTTCGCAGGAGCCCATAAAGCCCCACATGGCAATTGTCAGGACTAAAAATAGTGTCTTTTTCATGGTTGATATTATTTTACGTTTGATAATTTTCGATTATTAGTGATGTTTAAAAAATAAGGTGATACGATTCTATTTTAGATACTGTAGAGGAGAGTCGGTCATTCTAGTTCGATTTGAAGAGACCTGCATAGGTTACACCCAACGCCACCCAAGGTTCGCTGTTATACTGTTTCTGCAGTTGGCGCATACCTACCTCAGCCTTGAGAATAACCTCTTTCACTGGTCGGTAGTTTGCACCCACGCTCCAACACATCCGTTTTGCCCATCCGTATTCCGTGAGGCCAGCCACTGGGATATAGCTGTCATAGTAGTCGCAACGTGCAAAGGTGACAAACTGCTTATCAGACGATGGATTAATCCAGTTCCAACCCAGCTCCAAGGCGGCATCCACAGCCTCTTCGCCCACCAGCGTGTGAGGATAGGGCGACTGACTGCTGTTGGAGAGGGTGGAGTTGTAGGCCGACACTTTGGCGGCATCGTTCAAATGACCGTAATCTAAGTTGCCACGAGCAGTGAAGCGACCTTTCTCTATGCTGAAATCTATCGATCCAAATAGCATCAGGGCCTTCACATTAGAATACTTGTTGGAGAACTCGTCGGTGACAATATCGTTATTGAACGTGTTGCCCACAAAACCACTTACACCTATCCTCACGCCTTGGGTTACATAGTAATCCACCCTGGAGGCCAGGGCTAACTTGTTGGCAACAGTGAACTCGTAGGGAGAGGCCGAAGCCCCGCCAGCCCAGTTGCTTACACTGAAGAGAGTGGAGTTGAGAGAAGGGATGAGCCATACTCCATAGCGCCAGGCGCCAATCCTGCCCCACACACTCACGCCTGTAGCATGCCAGGTGCAAGGCAATATAGTAGCTTCTCCCTCAGGACGGTACACGCCGAAATATTGCGAAGGAAGATGAGCCGCATTGGTAGCACCCACAGGCACCACGTCGTGCCCCATACGAAGGTTCAGCCCCCGCCCCCAGCTTTTCTGAATCCAGAACTGCTCCAGGGCTACCTCGCCACCACGCTCTATCTCCTTTTCGTATTCACCTGTCTCCTCGCTTTCGAGCGCTACCGCACATTCTGTTCCTCCGTGTTCAAACTCAATCTCTGAACCCATGGTCCAGCCATGTCCGAAATCATAGCCCATCATTATCACCATGTGGGGAATATCCACCTGGCTATGTCCGCGAGAGTCGGCATATCGGTCGGCAAAAGAGTAGCGGAACACATTGTCGCTATACATGTGACGGCTATAAACCGCTTCGCCATATCCTCCGATAGTAAGTCGTGGGGGGAGCTGCCGACGGAGTGTATCCCCGTCCTGTTGAGATTTAGCGCTGATAGACAGCAGCAGAAATGCGATGCAAAGAATTGATATTCTTGATTTCATAGACAAATAACAAATATTGTTTTTTCGGTGCAAAAGTACAACTATCTTTACTCTCCGACACTCATCAATGGTAGTGATTCACGATTATTCTGCTCACTAAAAGTGGTCACCAACACCTTACAAGAATTTTATTTTCAACACCCTACAACCCACACTCTAAAACAACTCGTCCCCACGAAAGGCCTCCTCCATTGAGACGCTGCGATTGAGTTGCAACAAACTCATGCAACAAAAAAAAAAGAAAAGGGATTGCCGTCATGCACCTCCCGTCTGTTCGTCGTATTTCGAACCAACTAATATTCCTGCTTCCCATTATGTAGCTGATACGCGATGCTCTGGGTTGAAAAATCTCAAACACAACGGGAGTCTCTATCGGATAACACCTGGTGTGTCTAAAAGGGGGTGCTCTATTTGTTTTTTGGATCGTGTGAATGTTGTCTGAGTTGCACAAGCATGCTATTTATCGGGTGTAAGTATATTGTTTAGGGGTCGTAGGTATACTGTTTATAGGACGCATGCATTATGGCTCTCTAATTGCGCGACGGCAAATTGTCTGAAAAAACAAAAGCCCAAGGGTGTCCTTGGGCTTTCGATATATGTCGGCTGATAATTCCTTCTAGAGCTTGCGGAGGATGAAGTCTGTCATCAGCTCGTAGAGGTTGAGACGGGTGTTGCCGCCGTAGATGCTGTGGTTCTTGTTGGGATAGACGCGCATCTCGAACTGCTTGTTGGCCTTGTTGAGAGCGGTAATGAGGTCGAGGGCATTCTGAAAATGGACGTTGTCATCGCCAGTACCATGAATGAGGAGGTAGTTGCCCTTGAGCTGATCGGCATAGTTGATGGGCGAGTTGAGGTCGTAGCCTTGAGCATTGTCCTGGGGACGCTGGAGGAAACGCTCGGTGTAGATGTTGTCATAATAACGCCAGGTGGTTACGGGAGCCACAGCTATTGCGCTCTTGAACACATCGTTGCCCTTGAGGATGGAGAGTGTGGAGAGGTAACCGCCAAAGCTCCAGCCGAAGATGCCTATACGGCTCTCGTCGACCCAGCTCTTAGCGCCGAAATATCTGGCTGCCTCGATAGCATCTTCGCATTCGTATTTTCCAAGATTCTTGTAGGTACATTTCTTGAAAGCGGCTCCACGGCCACCGGTTCCGCGACCATCGAAACAGCATACGATGTAGCCCTTCTGGGAGAGCATATGATGCCAGAAGTAATCCATATAGCCGTAGCTATTGTTGACCTGCTGGTTGCCGGGGCCGCCATATACGAAGAAGAACAGAGGATACTGCTTGGTGGAGTCGAAGTCGGGAGGAAGAATCATATAATAGTTGAGCTCGGTACCGTGGCTGGCCTTGAAGGAGCCAAACTGCTTGCGGCCTGCGCCATATTCGGCCATAGTCTGCTGCAGCTGAGCGTTGTCCTCGAGCACCTTAACCATCTTGCCTTTGCTGTCGTGGAGCGTGTAAACGGGAGCGTGGTTGGCGTTGCTGTAGGTCTGGATGTAGTATTTGCAGCCTTTGCTGAAAGCGGCGCTGTAGGTACCTTTCTCCTGGGTAAGGGATACTTTCTTCTTGCCCTTGAAGTCAATCATATAGAGGTCGGTATTGATGGGGCTGCTCTCGTGAGAGGTGTAATAGATATTGCCCTTCTTCTCGTCTATGCCACAGATAGCCTTGACGTCGAAGGTTCCGTTGGTAATCTGACGTACCAGGTTGCCCTGCAGGTCGTACATATAGATGTGGTTGTAACCGTCTTTCTCGGAGGTAAGAAGCATATGTTTTCCATCTTTGAGGAAGACCCATGTATCGGGAACATCGACATAGGTGTCGCTGGTTTCGGTAAGGAGGGGACGGATGGCACCCGAAGCGGCATCGGCCAGAAGGAGTTCCATCTTATTTTGAAGGCGATTCATACGCATGAGGGCCAGCGTGTTGGCATCGTTGGTCCATTGCATACGGGGCATATACTGGTCGTTCTGACTGCCAATGTCGAGTTTGAGAGTCTTACCGGTAGCGAGATCGTAGACAAGTACGTCTACTACCGAATTGTCTTCGCCGGCCTTGGGATATTTGTAGGTATAGTTGTCGGGATAGAGCTCGCCCCAATACTGCATGGTAAATTCCTTTACCTTGCTCTCGTCGAAGCGATAGAAGGCAATCTTCTTGCTGTCGGGACTCCAATAGAAGCCCTGGGTGATGGCAAACTCCTCTTCGTAAACCCAGTCGGTGGTTCCGTTGATAATCTCATTCATCTTGCCGTCGGAGGTAATCTGATGCTCTTCGAGGGTGGCAAGGTCGAGAGTATAGAGGTTGTTATCGCGAACAAAGGCAACCATCTTGCCATCAGGAGAGAGGGTTGTAAGACGCTGTTTGCCATTGACAGAAATCTTGGTAAAGGACTGTTCCTTCACGTCGTAGATATAGTAATCGGCCACACCGCTATGACGGTAGATGGGCTCGAAACCTGTCTCGAGCAGGATCTTCTGCTCGTCGGCAGAGAATGTGTAGTCGCTGAAAGGAGGCAGAGGCTTGGCCTTGAGCGACTGTTTGGCTGTGAAATTGCAAACAAGCTCTACGCGTTCGCCAGTCTTATAGGCGTATTTTTCTATGCCCTGACGGGTGCGGATGCAATAGTGTTCGCCGTCGTTCATCGAACGGATATCCATAACACTCTGGGGATAGAATTTTCCGGAGGCCCAGATATCCTCGAGGGTAATTTGTTTGGTTCCCTGGGCTAGGACTACACTCGAAAAGAGGGTAGCCATGCAGGCAAAGGTTAAAAGAAGTTTCTTCATATTGCAATATATTTATTTCACAATTAACAGATGTTGCGGACACATTGCATTGTAACACAGCGTCCAACTGAAACCGTACGTCTTTCCGCACAAGGCCATTCGGTCTGCAAAGATACGAAATATTTGTCAATACTATGAAAAAATATTTTTCTGCCGAAAGACAGTCTCCTGTTCTGCTTTTTTATGACTGGTTCCTTTATATGTTATTTACGGCTGAGGACGGACTCTTGCCTTCGGGCCGACGGCACCCAGGGTCTGCATTCTGTCCACATTACTTCCACACAAAGTCCACCCAAATGTTAAAAAGTGGGAATTGAGTGCCGATTGAGTGGAGAGAAGGTGGAGGTTATATGCTGTCTAGGCCGATACGACAGGCGTTTCTTCTGTTTTTTTCGGGCTCTCCCCTACTCTATTCCATCGAATAGGGCTTATCGGTAAACCATTTGCGGTTGGGTCGCGAACCCATCTCAAACTCAAGGACGGCTCCCTCCATGATATCCGAATGAGTGAAATAGGCCTTGCGGTAAGGCTTACCATTCAGCCTGATGCTCTGGATATAGCGGTTCTTGTCACTTACCTTGGGGGCTTTGATTTCGAGACTGTTGCCATTGGCCAAACGCACTTTCATATATGGCATATAAGGGGCTCCGATTACATATTCGCCACTTCCCGGGCAGACAGGATAGAAACCCATGGCCGAGAAAATGTACCAGGCGCTCATCTGGCCGCAGTCGTCGTTTCCGCAGAGGCCGTCGATATGGTTGCGATACATGCGGTTCATGATTTCTCGTACCCAATATTGGGTCTTCCAGGGCTGGGAGGTCCACATATAGAGGTAAGGAATATGGTGGCTGGGCTCGTTGCCATGCACATAGCCGCCCAGCATGCCCTCGCGGGTAACATCTTCGGTCTCAGCAAAGAACTCATCGGGCACGTGCATAGTGAAGAGCGTGTCGAGTTTTTCCACAAAGCGCTTCTCGCCACCCATCAGCCGCATGAGTCCGTTCACATCGTGAGGCACATAGAAGGAATAGTTCCAGGCGTTGCCCTCCACGAGGCCGAGTTCGGAGGTTGAGAGTAGCGAGTAGTCCTGCTTCCACGAGCTGTCGGAATAGCGGGCACGGGCAAATCCTATGGTGGTATCGAACACGTTGCGATAGTTCAACGCCCTCTGCTTATAGATCTCAGCGGCCGCGAGGTAGGCCTTACGCTCCATTTCTGCAATTCGTGCGGCCTCTTCTGCGCCCCAGGCCTCTGTGTTCTGCTCAATTGTGGACCGGTAGACTGCCTCGCCCCATTGTTCCATGCCCCTATAGATGGTCCAGTCCTCATAGGCGTTCTCGAGGGTGATACTGGTTCCCGAACGGTTCTTGTCCACAGGCACAAATCCCAGTTGCTTGTAGTCGTCTGTACCGCCGTAATAGTCGCGGTTTGAGGAAGAGACTACCATCAATGGCAATTCCACATTTTGAGACGACGATACCGCGTCCAGGATTCCTTTCTGAAGGGCATCCATCAAAACAGATACACCATGATAGCCTATCATACACCAGTTCTCGCTACCCATGTGGCTCCATACAGGGAGCAGATGGTGAGGACTCTGGGCATAGTGATTGCCAAACGATTGGGCGATGTCAAGCACCAGCGTGGTGTCGAGAAGGGTAAGGAGCGGATGCAGAGCCCGGTAGGTGTCCCAAAGAGAGAAGACCGTGTAGTTTGTGCGGCCTTGGGGCGATTGGTGAATCTCCTGGTCCACTCCTCGGTAGGTACCCTTAGCATCCTGATAGAGTGAGGGGTTGATGAGCGTGTGGTAGAGCGAAGTATATAGCATAGTCTGCTGGTCAGGTGTTCCTTTGCACTCGATGGTAGAGAGGCGTTTTTCCCAAGCCGATATTGTATTGGATAGCTGTTTGTCGAAATCGTATTGATTAAACATTTGCAATCCATCCTGATTTATAGCAAATTGGTCTTTAAACATATTTTGGAACGCAGCATTCATCCCTGTTGACGAAAGTCCCACAAAGATCACCAGCGTATCGTTGCCGTCGTCCTCAAATTCAAACCAGGTTACCAGCTTGCGGCCACCCATCTCGGGGAAGTCGTGCTCGGTATCGAATTTATCCCAGAAACCACGATAGCCGTTGCGGAAAAAGTCCTTGCAACCGTAGCTTTTAATATTCTTATTGAAGCTGATGGCAAAATAGGTGTAGTTGGTTCGGCTCCAGCCATTGGTGAGGCGGTAGCCCTTCACAACGGGACTGCTGCTGCCGGCGTCGAATCCAAATCTCGTCACGTTGCATTGTGCCCAGAGGGTCTTGCCTTCGTAGTTGTAGATGCCATGGTTGAGATCGAGGATTATCTTTTGGGCTGCTCCCTTGGGAAAGATGTAGCGATGTACGCCACAATGAGGGGTGGCTGTAAGCTCGCAACGGATATTGTCGTCGTCGAGCGTTACGGCATAATAGCCCGGACGGGCCACTTCTGTCTCGTGGCGATAGCGTTGGCGGTATCCCCCATCAGGATTCTCCTTGGTCCCTGGATTGAGTTTCGTCTCGCCACTATAGGGCATAATAAGGAAATCACCCAAGTCACTATGGCCTGTTCCACTGAAATGAGTGTGGCAGAAACCGACAATCGTGTTGTCTCTATACTGATAGCCTGCACAATAATCATAGGCTCGGGGCTGATAGACACCATTCACGTTGTGGGGAATGGTATCGGTATCGGGGCTCAATTGTACAGAGCCATAAGGGTAACAGGCTCCGGGGAATGTATGACCCATGCCATTGGTACCGATAAAGGGATTGACATACTGCATTTTGTTGCTCTGGGCTACAACGCTCAAAGAGAGACAAAGTGCCACAAGGGAGAGAACCAGCCTTTTCATTCTATTTTATTATTATGGTTGAATCTGTTGTAATTGTGCCGCTTAGGGGAGTGGGTACCGGTCCTTGAACGAATCCTTTCTTTAGCTGATCGGCGAAGTTCTTCTTCAACTCCTCCTGTTGCGTATCTATCACACCCGTGCCTTCTATTCGGTTTTCCTTTTGGGAATAGAGCAAAGAAGCCTGAGGATAGTCGTAGGGATTGGTACTGCCAAGGATTACAGCCCCTTCGTGCAAGACTATCTTCACATTCTCTTTTATCTCTATAGTACCCGTAAGGTAGCGGCCTACATAGAAATGGAGTTCTCCGCCTCCATTCTCGCTAATGTAAACCATCGCACGATTGATGGAGCCTGTATTATTGGTAGTCCCATCGCTCTTGATTCCAAAGAGAGAAGCATTATACTGTTGGGCAAAAGTCGCCCAAGAGCATAGGAGGAACAAAGTTAATATCAAGTGTTTCATCATACTGTCACTATTTATCTATCGGACGGACAACTATCTCTCCTATTTTCTCAACCCTGTAGTCGGGGCGAAGGCATCTGAGATCTAAGGGACCATAACAAGTCACATTGGCATGCAACACACAAATACCCCAGGCTGGCAGTTCCTTCCACATAGAGAACTCGGGATATTGCTTTTCCAAAGTGGGCAATTCGTTCCATCTCTCTTTGGGATAGTAGGCATAGGTAGAGTCTCCACCACCAGGGTGGATTACATGGATATTCCTCAAAGAGACCTTTCCAATAGGCCTATCGGGCAATCCGACTATGATAATGGCAGGAGAAATATTGCGGGGCAAATCCTCTATAGGGCCTTCATAACGATAACCCTTATCAGGCTTGTCGGCTGCTATGGTACAATCTATATTGCTTATAGCGACATTCTCCATCCTGGCTCTGCTCAGATCGCCCCGTCGGTTGCCTATGCGCAAGAAGATAGCATTACCCACATTCTCAGCCTTTATATCGGATATGCTGATATTCTCCACAAATCCTCCATCGACAGAAGCCAGGGTAATAGCCGACCGATAGGTATCATATACCTTGATGTTGCGGATAACTATGTTGCGAAAACCTCCCAACGACATCGTTCCGAACTTGATTCCATTGGCCGACGAACGGGCAACACAATGTTCTATGAGGATGGAGTCGCAACAATAGTCCTTGGAATGACTCTTGAGACAGATAGCATCGTCGCTCGAATTGATATTGCAATTCCTTACCCATACCCTCTTGCAGTCCACAATATCCAATCCGTCGTTATTCCAATAGCAGCAGGCATCCACCTTTATTCCCTCTATTGTGAGGTCCTCGCATCGGTCGTAGGTCTGACACCAGCAACCCGGATCCTTGAGGGTAATATCTCTTACCAATACATTTCTACAATTGCGGAAATAGATGTTTCCCGGACGGTTGGTCTCATTAGGCCTATCATATTTTAAGGCATCCTTTACCAGCCCTTTATGAATGTAGTCTACCATCGAGTTGGCCACCTTGAAACCTTGTCCGTCAATAGTTCCTTTGCCTGTAATAGCTATATGTTCCACCCCTACAGCATGGATGAAAGAATGCCAACGGGTGACAGAATCCCTAACATAGTCAAATACATTGGTACTTCCCAACAGAACGGCACCTTTCTTCAGATGCAACTCTACGCCATTCTTCATATAGATAGAACCACAGAGATAGGTTCCTTGGGGAAAAACAATACGTCCCCCACCCTCTTGTGAGACGAAGTCGATGGCATGCTGGATAGTAGACGTGCATAGCATGATGCCATCGCCACGCGCGCCGAAATGAGTTATATTGTAGTCTTTTGCATTCGACACGATGGTCAGCAGCAAAAGGAGTATAATCAGAATGGTCTTTTTCATATTGGCAGACTATTGAGGGTCAACATCAAATCCTATCATTACCCTTGCGTAGGCTTTCTGGTTGAGGAGCGTATCTGCATGATTCAGTATCATCTCTTTACCCTGCTGGATAGGTTCTGTACGATTGAACCTGACGATAATCTTCTTAATATACAACCCGCGCACACGACTCACATTGGGGAACTCCGGTCCCATCACTCTCTCTCCAAAATCATTACGCAACAATTGGGCATAATAGGCGGCAGCCTGATTGAGTACCTGCTGGTCTTTATGACGCAGGGTGATATCTATCAGTTTGAAATATGGAGGATAACGGAAGATGCGACGTTCCTGAATCTGACTCTTGTACATATTCTCATAGTCATTCTCCATACTGTCGCGGATGGCCTGATGCCAAGGATTATAGGACTGGATGATTACCTTTCCTCTCTTTCCGTGACGCCCGGCTCGGCCACTCACCTGGGTCATCTGCTGGAATGCACGCTCATAGGCTCTGAAATCGGGATATGAAATCAGGTTATCTGCACTCAATATGCCTACAACACTCACATTATCAAAATCCAATCCCTTGGTCACCATCTGCGTACCCACCAGGATATCTATGTTGTGATCTTCAAATTCGTTGAGTATCTCCAGATACCTCTGCTTCTGCATAGTGCTGTCAAGATCCATTCGGGCTATCCTGGCATTGGGGAATATAATAGAAAGGTCGTCCTCGATACGTTCTGTACCAAATCCTTTCATCTTGAGATGTGTACTATGGCATTGGGGACATTCTGTTGGGACCTGGATAGAATAGCCACAATAATGGCAACGCAGACTGTTGGTTGCCTTGTGATAAACCAGAGAGACATCACAATTCTGACATTGAGGTATCCAATGGCACGCATCACACTCTAACCGTAACGAGAATCCTCGTCTGTTCTGAAACAGGATAATCTGTTCTTTCTCCTTCAGAGCCTCCTTGATATGGTCAACAAGGAACTTGGAGAAATGATCTGCCATAATCTCCTTGTTGCGGGAGGCCTCTTTCATATCTGCACACATTACCTCGGGCAACTGCTGACCTCCATAACGCTTGGTCATAGTTGCAAGAGCATACTTGCCCTGCAAAGCATTGTAATAGGACTCTATAGAGGGTGTTGCAGAACCCAGAATAGTTTGAGCACCCCACATATAGGCCAGATAGATGGCCGAATCACGACCATTGTATCGGGGAGTCGGGTCTTGCTGCTTGTAGGAAGAATCATGTTCTTCATCTACAATGACCAGTCCCAAATTATGGAATGGCAGAAATACCGAACTGCGAGCCCCTAGCAGGAGTGTGTATCCATCGGGACCAGGATCCATTGTCTTGTTCCACACCTCGGCTCGTTCGTTAGCGTTGAAACGGCTATGATACACTCCAACCCTTTTGCCGAAATATTTTCTGAGACGGTTGATTATCTGTGCCGTTAGGGCTATCTCTGGCAATAGAAACAATACCTGTTTACCCTGACGGAGAACAAGGTCTATAAGTTTGATATAGACCTCTGTCTTACCTGATGAGGTTACGCCATACAGAAGTGATGTTGCCGGAATCTGTTTTTTGAGTTCCGGATCTTTGAGACCACGAGCCAGCAAGTCAAAAGCCGCCTGCTGCTCCTCGTTGAGTTGGATAGTATCTACGCTCGTTTCGGCTTCAAAATCCTTCAACCGGCTTTCAACTCTATTGTCCTGAAGGAGAACTTCGTTTTTTATGAGCGTTGCTATCGCCGATGCCGACAACTCCTGACAGCCAGTAAGTTCTTTCTTCTTGATACTTTCTTTTCCAAACTGACTCAACTGCATGAATTTCATTAGAACGGACAGTTGTTTGTGGGTGGTAGACTTCTTCTCCAACTGGTCGAACAGTTCGCGCATAGCCTGCTCATCCTGATAGACAGGATTGAGCGACAGATGGGCTGTAGCCTTGGGTGTAAAGCGTTGCTTCAACTCCTCTTCCATCAGGACGACCTGCTTCTCTATCATGGTCTTGATTAGAGGCATTATCTTCTGAAAGCCGGTAATCTCCGACACTTCCCCAACACTAAGCACACCTACTTTGGTGGGAGTTGTTCTGTTCATCAAAGCCTCTACAACCCGCATCTCATATTCATTCAGATTGGTATAGTCTCCGTCAAAATCGGGATGTATTACTATATAAGACTCGCTGGTCAGCTTGAATGCCGCAGGAACAGCTACGGCCATCACATCGCCAGGATAACACATATAGTAACGCGACATCCATTCCCAAAAGGCAAACTGACGCTCATTTACAATAGGAAGTGGCTGTCCTGAGAGTGTAGCATCCAATACTCCCAGTATGTATTTAGTCTGATACTTCGGTACTTCTTCAGTAATGCGTCGTATCAAAGCGGAGTAAAGCCTCTTATTGCCGAACTGAACAACTACCCTTTGTCCTACAGCTATGCTGTCATTGTACTCGAATGGTACTCGATAGGTGTAGGTATCGGGCAGATGAAGTGGTAACAGGACTTCGACAAAGAGGGTCTTTCTCTCCATAGATTCGGTTTTATCTATTCGGCTTCTTTCTGAACCTTTTCAAAGCCTAGTACTTCTGTTGCACCCTGATACAGTTTCAGTTCGTATTCGCCCATATCATAGCGATCCACCTTCTGCAAGGCGCTGAGATACTGACGTTCCAGTTTCATGAAAGGTTCAGGGCAGGCCATCTTGGTACTATTCATCTCTCCGAGAGAGAGCAGTCCTTTTGAAATATTAGCCTCATAGGTACCAAAATAACGGTTGCATCCGCTGCAACCACTTACGTTGTTGGCCTCAGGGTTAAAGCTAATGGTTACATGTCTCTGGTCTTCTTTGTATTCTACACGCTTTCCCCTAATGGTGACCAGTTGCCACTCGACATTCTCTTCAAATTTAGGTTGCATGGTATTATTTGATGCCTGGTTTTTGTGACTCTTGCATCCGCACATAGCTATCATAAGTGCGGTCATAATGATAAATATATTCTTCATTGTAGCTGATAATTATCGGTTATTGAACTTTACCTTAGGACTCTTCTTTGTAGTACACCTTATAGAACTTTCCTTTCTCATCTTCTCCCTGCTCTATCATCTTGCTGTCTCCGTGCACATAGATATGGAAATTCTTGTCTAGTTTGATAACACTCTTGTATGCTCGCGCCTGTTTCTTTACAGCACTATCGTTGATATCAAACTGATCTTCAATCTTCACATCGTGTTCTTTCTCATAGTCGTTACGGAACTGCTGAAAACTGTCAATTACGGCAGGCTGTTCAAGAACGTCGCGGGTGAAGTCTTCCATATCAAAGCTTTCGTTCTGTTTGAAGAACGAAGCACTCTTGTTCAGCAATTCTGCTTGATCGGCTTTTGTCACATCGTCAAATTCATCCGGGAAACGTTTGGTCACAAAATCCTTATACACCTTCATTACCTGATGAGTCTGATAATAGTCGTCCTGGCGTTGCTCTATATGCAGAAAGCTATCCTTCCAATACAGAGCATCCATCGTCCTGTTGGTAGCATCTACCACACTCACCACATAGCCGTTTTCCTCTTCTGTATTGAAAATAAGTGCACCCTTATCCAGTTTGTTGATATTGATACCTTGGTGTACCTCAAGATGGTAGTCACTCTCTGCATTATTCTCTCCCTCCTGACGACTCCACTCCTCGTCGCCATGAAGCACCTTTAAAAAAGACTCTTTGTTCTCGCTCTTGAAAAGACCTATTGCTGACATCTCTTCGCCATCCAATACACAACGAGAGAAATAGACTACAAAGAAATCTCCGCCTTTGATATTGGCATGAGTACTCTGATCGTAAAGATGACTGGCCAGCCTGCGGCTTTCTTCGAGAAAACAATCCGAATCGGCAAAGATGCTATGACAACTGTCAAAGACCTTATTACTCTCGATAGAGCCCTCATCTCCAATCAGATGATAATACTCCTCTACTTTGAATGGAGAAATAAAATATCGTACCAGCAAGTCCTGCAGCTGGTCGGTAAGATGAAGAGTGTGTTTTGAAAGAATAAAACCTTCATCCGTGGCCTTGTTTCCTACTCTATGCAAGGCAACATGTTGTATGGATTCAGATTCAAATACGGGCACTTGACGAAAATATTATATTAATTATCAAAAATCATTCCAAGATATAGTTGCGAAACTCCTTGTAACTGCGTAATAAGGAGACCCCAACGACCAAGTACGGGCTAGAGTACAATATTGCAAATATATAAAAAAAAATCAAAACAGGGATATAATAATGAAATATTGAAGAACAAAATCTGTTTCTCCCTTCAAATCTCAATATGAGTAAAGAAACCAAGGATTGATTTCGCTACTTGCCTATAAACAGGTATCGCATCTATTGTCTCATTCTGCCTTTCACAATAGATGCGTTACCCATAAATTCCTTTATCCTTGCATAGATAGATAAAGGATTTCTCCTGTCTGCAAAAGGAGTATGGTAAATTACTGCATACCAGCACCTGACTGAGTGCGGTATTGAAGGTTCATCTTGCCTATGCGATAGGTTACTCCCAATGTAATAAAGCGGCTGTCCCTATGGGTAGACTCTGTAGTCATATAATAAGGATTAGTATTGATTATGTTCGTCTTATGCCAATTAAAGAGGTCACTTATACTGAAACGGACAGAAAGACGATTGTCGAAGAAATCTGCCGTAGCACTAAGGTCAACGGTATAACTGGTTCGTTTTTCTGCAAAGGGATTAATGGTTGGAGAAGTGTAGTCGCCCGACAGATTTATGTTTATCTTTTTGAATAGTTTGGCGCTACAATTGAGACGCAGGTCGTAAGTAAGCGCGCTATCTCCATAGAGGCCTATCTTAGGATGATTTATCTGATAGGCAGAATAGTAGAGATTCGCATAGACGCCAAATCGCAGAAAGGCATTTATACGATAGGTAATATTGCTCTCCATTCCGTATTTGTAATTTCTTCCGATATTGTAGTATGTTGAGTAGGAAATAATTCTGTCAAGATAAGGATCTGGCGATGAGGTAGATTCTTGTATAGACTCAATAGCGTTGTCTTTCCACTCTCCATAGGCCTCAACGCTGACAGAACTACCTGATTTGAAATATTTGTTCCAACTGACATCAGCCTTGTGACTGAGATACGGCTTTAGCATAGGATTTCCAATACTATAACTGTCGTATTGGTAGACAGGAGACTGAGACAATTGTGTAGGAGACGGATGAGACGAAGAAAGGGTGTAGTTGACAGAAAAGTAATGCATACTCTTAGTATGATAAGTAAAGTTGAAAGTGGGACGTAATGCAATATAGGTGAGTAACAGACTATCTGGAATGACAGACTGGACAGAATAGGCTATCTGATGTGATTCTGCCATTATGCCTAGCGTGGTAGAGAAGACTTTTGTCTGGTGACGCCAGTTGAGGGACAAGTATTCTTCTCTATCACGAGTACAGACAACTCGATTTCGCAACATATCGCTCTGTGAATAGGACATGGAAGATGAATCAAAATAATGATTTATTGAAAGGTCTTTGAATCTGTTTGGGGAGAAACCAGCGCCAAAAGTGATATAATCGCGTTCTCCGATAGGTTTGCGGTAACGTAAGGAGAAACTGGGATCTATAGTATACTTTCGTGATTTCGACATCAGTAGTTCATTTGGACAAAAGTCCTCGAACAATCTAATAGTCTTAGTATTATAGGAGGAATACCACCAATTGGCATTTACAACAAACGAAAGATTATGCCCTGAGTTATCAAATTTGTGACGATAGGTCAGCGTGGAGAATCCATTGGCACTAATACTGTTATTATCTATGCATGTGACATAGTGTAACGACTGGAATGCAGGCATATAATCTGCACGATAGCGGTCGTCAGATGAATGTGAAATAAATCCTTGAAAGAGTGAGAACGAGTTAAAGGTAAGATCATTCATTGAGTCAATCATATAGGTTAGTCCTAAATTGAGCATCGAAAAGTAGTCTCGACTAGTATCTGTGGTATTCCAACTTTGACTCTGAATGGTATCAAAACCTCCATTAGAACTATCTTTGAACGAAAAGGAGGTACCTTGACTTGCGGTATTATGGTGAGAAATACTAGGAGCAAGATAGACGTTAAAATCCAATTTATCTCCATCATAAACATAGGAAGTCCAAGGACTGGCATAGGGTCTGTTATTACCACTCAACCCGAGAGCAAGAAACTGGTTGCGACGTAACTTAGCTCTCATCACAATATTGATAATGGCCGTTCCGTCTGCTACCATATATTCTGCAGATGGATTCTTGATGACCTCGATATGATCTATCACTTCTGCCGATAGTGAGGTGAGGTATATTTGCAAGCTTTGTCCGTTCATATAGGTAGGATAGCCATTGAGCCAAATCTGAACTTTTGAAGACCCTCTCAAAAGTACATTCCCTTCTACATCAACTTCCACACTAGGAGCATTACGCAAGGCATCTAGAGCATTACCTCCCTTTATGGTCTCATCATTGGCCACATTATAGTTCACCACACCTGCATCCATACTATAGATGGGTCTCGGTGCTTTGATCTGGATTGCTTTAAGGGTAGAAATCTCTCGCAATATGCTGTCATTTTGGATACTGACACTATCTTGTTGGGCATAGAGAGTAAACGATAACGAAATAATCAGAATGATGATGAGCCGTTTCATTATGTAAAGTATTATTGGGTTTGTAAAAAACTATTTGATATCATTTGCTTTCTTTATGGAGACATGCTGAATGCGACATTTCTGAGAAAAAAGACGCAATTCATGCTGACTTTTTGTCAGATAGAGAGCAAAGATACGACTGAGGTCTACAGTCGTATGTGGGAAGTAGATAGCAATTGTTCGGTCTGCAGTTCGGCCAAATCCCATATAGGAAACACGCAATTCATTTCTAATGATGCCTTGTTCGCATGAGGCGGTATCAGCAAACCAAAACAGAATATTCTCAGAGTTACCACCCATACGAAGCCCTTCTCCATTCACACCTAGTGTATCTAGCAATACTGCCCATTCTTCATCACTATAAGCCTGGATAAGAATGGCATTAGTTATGAGTGTAGAATCTACACGCAAATCCTTAACATAAGCAACATTCCATTCTTTATGAGAGCCTAGATATTTGGCTAATTCTTCCTGCGCTATTGACAAAAATGGTGTTATCAGAAACAACAATAATAATGTAATTCGACAATTTTTCATAATATGATAGACCTTTGATTGAAGAGATTAATTCATAAGAGATTCAATACCAAAATTACTAGAAATCAATCTTTATAAATGTCAAGAGCATAGAAGTAACCATTTCTTCATCGCAGGTACTTGAAAGCGAGCCGCCACTATAGCAAATCATCCCACTATTTCCGTGTTCCGAAATATCCGGAGATAGTTCTATATCTGACCACCACTCATTTCTAATCGAATCTGATACAAAGGAATTTTCTGTTTTCTTTATGTTATTTGACTGTCGATTTATTACATGAGAGGAGGATTTCCCTGACGATGGATGTTCTATCTTGGCTACAATTAAGCCTTCTTCTTGCATTTTTTTAGCAGTAACATATTGATTAACACTCAAATCCATTGAATCTCTGTCTTGTTGGCTAAATTGTGTACTCATATGAAAAGTCGTCCAAAGAATACCTATGGAAATAAGTACTGTCACACAAGCAGCCACGGATAACCACTTATGGTGACTATGCTTGATAACATTATTACTGAATTGAAAATCTATCTTTACAATCTCTTCATTGGATTGACGTGATTGAGAGGTTATCTGATTTATCAACTCTTTTGTAATTAGCGGCACCTCTATAGGGCGACCTGTATGTTTCCACAAGCGTTTAATACCGCGCAACGTTATTGCTTTTTTCTCGCTGTTCATTTTTATACATTTGGTTATTGTTCAACTGATAATTTCTTGAGTTGTTGTTTAACATTACGAATCCTATATTGCAACTTTCGCAAGCTAATTCCTATTTCTTTTGCAATTTGTGTATGTGGAATACCTGATGTATAGAGTTGAACAAGAAGATAATCGTCTGCACTCAGTTTCTGCAAGATTTTTTGAGTGCGCTCAAGTTCTTCAGCAGAACCATCGTCGATATCTGAAAGTATCCCTTTTAGGTTATCATCAAGCAAAACCATACGAATTCCTTGGTTGTACTCATGCGTCTTCAAATAATTACAAGCTACTTGTCTCGCGATATTAGGACACCATTGCTCCCACTGTTGCTCATCTTCGTTAGAATGTTCTTGCATATAATCCCATAAACGCAACAAAATATATTGAATCAGTTCTCTCTGATGATACTCATCCCAAGGAAAGAACTGACGGCATACTGCTTCAAGCCTATCGCTTTGCCGCTCTACCAGATTAGAAAACCTGATTTTTAAATCATTCTGTTCACATCTATGCCCCATGCCTATATACTAGATTCTCGTATTATTCAAAAATAAGTGTTTTAATGAAAACAATTTATCATTATAACAATATGGTTGTCGACTTACTATCGAATCAGAAAAGAGTATCAACAACCTGCTTTTCCTTAACTATATACTATATATACAAAGTCCATTTAATGAAAGTGCAAAAATAAATACAAATAAATAACACATCATACAATTCCATCCAACGAAATTGATTACTTCGTCTCTTATATATGGGCACGTCCATCCACACCTATCATTCATTATATAAAAGAAAAAGGCGACAATCTGTGAAGATTGCCGCCTGGAGTTAGAAAGTGAGGTTAGCTATTAATCAATAGCAGAACCTTTACTAGCATTGTAGAAAATCTTGAATGAACCAGCCTTACGAAGTTCCTGCTTGATATCGCTCACAAGACCCATAGTAGCGGTCTTATCGGCTTTGATAGCCATAGTGAGGAAGGGACGGTCTGCCTCTTGACGAGCAGAACGTTCGGTCTCTACGAAACGAGAAATATCAGCAACATCGGCGATAGCATCATTGAGCTGGATACGAGGCTCCTTGCCGTACTTAGCCTGATAATCCTTCATAGGAATACCAATGTTAATGTAACTAACAAGGCTCTTCTTTTCAAGCTTCACGACCTCGGTACCTTTAGGTGCAGAAATCTGTACGAAAAGGGAACTCTCGCGCATGGTGGTAATAACCATGAAGAAGAAGAGGAGCATGAAGATAATGTCGGACATGGAACCCATGTTGAGACCGGGAGTCTCCTTTGCTTTTTTACCGGTAAAACGTGCCATTATTTCTTACCTCCTACATTTTTAGGTTCTGCCTCAGAGATGGATACAGGAATAGCCTTCTCGATAGCAGTCTTCTGGTTTTCATTCAAGTCGGAGTATTTCTTATGAAACTTATCAGTCGAAAGTTCGTCGCGCATTTCGTTGATGGCTGCTGCCAACTCGTTTTGCACACGGAAATACATATCGTAGGAAGTACCACGGTCGTTCTGGAGGGAGATAACACCCTTTGAAACTCTGTACTTGCCTAAGCCGTCAATCTCAATCTCATTCTTTTCGGGCAGATTGGGATCATCATTGGGGTTGCTGAGGAACTCCTTAGCACGAGCCCTGAGGTCGCGGATGTCGCCATACTCTTTGTTGAAGAGAAGACCATCCTTGCTGTTGACCTTGACGACAAAGATATTTCTTTCGTGAACTTCCGGCTTTTCAAAGTTTTCAGGCAGAGGGGGAGGGAGCTTACGAGCAATACCCATATCTGTATTGATACTCGACGTCATAAGGAAGAACGTGAGCAGCAAGAACGAGATATCTGCCATAGAACTGGTGTTCAGACCGGGAGTTTTTCTCTTTGCCATAAATTGTTACTTTTTAAAGAAACGAGCTACTTCAACGTAAACGATTGCGATGGCTGCAAGAGCGCAAAGAATATACACTGTGAAGCAACCAGCACCGATAATTTTAGAAGCGCCTTCGGTTAAACCGTTTTTGGCCAAAAGGGCGGGATTAACATCGGAGCCGGAGGAAAGCAGGAATGCTACCAATCCTACAACAACGAGAGCGCCAAGGCCAATGAATAAACCCTTACTAGTACGAATGTTCAAAAGGAGGAACAGTACAATAGCAACGATAGCAAGGGCAACGAAGAAGAGAAGGATGCCATAGGCCATGTTGTACATTCCGGCAAATTTCTCCTGATCCATTGCAAACAGAACAGCGAATACGGAAGCAACAACTGCGATGCCCATGCAAATCCAAGTGATGAGTTTTCTTGTTTTTTCTTGCATAACAGTTAAAAGGATTAAAAGATTAAAGTATTATTTATATTTAGTCCTTAGAACTATTATTTCTGGTTCTTTACGAGGATATCCATGAAAGAGATGGAACCATCTTCCATTTCAGCAACGAGGCTCTCAATCTTGGTAAGGATGTAGTTGTAGAAAATCTGAAGAACGATAGCTACGATAAGACCGAATACGGTAGTAAGAAGAGCAACCTTCATACCACCAGCAACAACGGTGGGGCTAATATCACCAGCAGCTTCGATATCATCGAATGCCTGTACCATACCGATAACGGTACCGAGGAATCCGAAAGAAGGAGCAAGAGCGATGAACAGAGCAATCCAGGTCATGTTGCTTTCGAGGCGAGCCATCATAACGCCACCATAGGAAGTAACAGCCTTTTCTACGTTTTCAAGACCTTCGCTTACGCGGTCGAGACCCTGATAGAAGATGCTAGCTACAGGACCACGGGTGCTGCGGCAAAGTTCCTTAGCAGCATTGTAGTCACCTTTCTTTACATTCTCTTCAATACCAGCGAGAAGTTTCTTAACATTGGTGGTAGCCATGTTGAGATAAAGGATACGCTCGATAACGAGAGCCATACCGAGGATAAGGCAGAGGAGCACGGGGGTCATCCAGCCTGCACCACCTTGGATATATTTCTCTTTCAATACCTGGTGGAAGGTTTTTTCGTCAGAAGCGGGAGCAGCAGCCTCTTCTACGGGAGCCTGTTCTGCTTCAGCAACCTGAGGAGCAGCGGAATCATTAGTACCTTCTACCTGCTCAGTCTGGGGAGCGGTAGCCTCGGTAGCCTGGGGCTGAGCCATCAAACCATTGAAATTTGTGAATGCCAATAGTCCAACTATCGACATCAGAGCAAATACTTTTTTCATGATTGTTCTTTAATGTTTAGATTATTAATTAGTTAATTTATTTCAATAGTATTACAATAATTTGCAAAGTTAGCAAAAATGTCTGAATTGTCAAATTATTTCTGCATTTTTCTCAAAAAAAAGTTGCAGACACGACTCTTGAGAGATACCACAAGAGGCCTTTTTATCCTATACGAAAGGGCATAAACAACAGACTTCCGAGTCTACTTATCCCTTCCCAATAGAGACCTGGAAATTTCGTATAATGTTGACTTTCTTTCCTCGGGTAGCTGTATTGCCTTTAGAGACTCTTCTGCAAGATGAAATTCCTCTTCGATAGCCTGCTCTGTGAGTGTGCGGATATTAAGTTTTTCGTATATTGACAGTACTTCTTTTACCTTTGAATCAGCATCTTCCGGATTATTACTAAAAAGTAACGTCAGTTGATTATGCTGTTCGGGATTAGACTGCTCCAAGGCTTTAAGGAAGAGATATGTCTTCTTATTGTCCTTAATATCTGTTCCGGTCTGTTTGCCGAAAGTAGCAGTATCACCAAAAGAGTCAAGCCAGTCATCCTGCAACTGGAATGCAAGACCAGCATGTATACCAAACTGATAAAGATGTTCAATATCAGCCGCAGGTGCATTGGCATAGAGTGCACCTATTTTTAGAGCTCCTGCAAGAAGGACGGCCGTCTTAAGCCTTATCATTTCGATATACTCGCTAATCGTTACATCCGATCTGGTCTCGAAATCCATATCGAACTGCTGTCCTTCACAAACCTCAATTGCAGTCTCATTGAAGGTATTGAGAATAGACTGAAGGTTGGCATGAGGCTGACGCAGGAAATAGCGCCATGCTAGAGCAAACATAGTATCTCCCGAAAGGATAGCTGTATTGTCGTTCCATTTACGGAATACTGTCGGCATTCCTCTACGAATAGGAGAACGGTCCATCAAATCATCGTGCAGAAGAGTAAAGTTATGGAATGTCTCTATACCCAGAGCGGCATGAGCCACCTCTTCTGCTTTGCCGCCAAACATCTCGTTAGCAGCCATGAGCAGCACAGGGCGGATACGTTTGCCTCCAAGCGACAATGTATAATCAATAGGATCATAAAGACCGCGAGGTTCGAAAACAAAGTTCTCTTTCTCAAAAAGGTCCTTTACCTTAGTCAATAATTCCTTAAATGTATTCATATTCTTAAACCATATTAGAATGGATAATCAATTCCTATATTAAATGTAATAGGTCCGAACTGCGACTTTCTGATATTCCATGGATAGGAATGCCAACGAAGCAAGCGGAAACGCTGTTCTGACTCATATCCTGGGTCATAGACAGGCAAACCCACATCGAGACGTAGGGTAAGAATAGATATATTGGCACGCAGTCCCAATCCTGTACCTACTGCAAGAGAGGGCAAGAAATCCTTAAACGAGAATCGTCCCCCTGCCAGTTCATTATTATTGTATATCAGCCATACGTTTCCTATATCGACGAAGAGTGCTCCTTCAAAGATTCCAAAGAGATGATAACGTTCTTCAAGATTGAGCACCAGGGTCATATCTCCGGTACGTTCAAAGATGGTATTACCATCGTGATGATAGAGTCCAGGACCTAAACGGCGCAGATGCCAGGCTCGCATTGTAGTAGGACCACCTCCGAAGAAACTCTTCTCATAGGGCATCTGCATCTGAGAGGAATTCCCATAAGGCAGACCCACACCCAATAGCAGTCTGGTTACAAACCAGCCCTTTTGGCCATGATAGAAATAATGTTTCAGTTCGCTGTTGAAACGTACATATTGGGAATAGGGCACACCATATACCAGACCTACGCCATTGGTATCCGAAGGACCGCCGACAAGACGATGCAGTCCTTCAACCAGATTACCTGCCGTCTCGATGGTCATATTGAAGGAGGTAAAATCCTTTCTGGAGCCAAACTGCTGGTTTGTATACAGATAGTCGTAACGTGCATCAAAGATGAAGTGACTGCTGTATTGATACTTTAGACGGCCGTTGTTGGCAATACTCTGAATACGGTCCCAGAAATTGGGATCAATATCATAGAAACGGGCAAATGTAAGTTCTATAGGCAAAAGCTGATGCTTTACATTGCTACGTTCACTCCAGTTGTAACCGAAGGAGATATTGGCCAGCAGACGTTCAAAATATTCTCTATCCTGGTAATTGATACCCAAACCGAATACGGTATGAGGCTTTGATCTCTGCCAGAAGACATCTCCGTTGAAAGGAACCAGCAACGTAGGGAGGTCGAGTGTCATATTGACACCCGATTCAAACGCCGATATTGAATTGCTTTCTCGGTCTGTAAGAAAGAGTTTAGGCATCTCTATCAGGAAAGAACCCTCTATATTGAGCAACTCTGCTCCTCCAAAAAGATTCTTGTTCTGATAAGAAAGAACCGTCTCCAACCCGAAGTTACCGCTATTGAGACCTGTCTGAAGACTACTGCCATAGGGAGAGGAGTTGTTAACCTCCATTGATAAAGAGATTCTCTGTTTGTTGCCCGGAATAAACTTTACATGGGCATCCAGTTTGGCAGAATCGACCGTTGAATTGGGCGAAGGGGTAAACTCGATATCAATATACTTGAAGTTGCGAAGATTAATAAGTGAGTTATAGGTTCTCTCCACATTGCGGTCTCTATAAAGCAGATTGTGGAACAGGAACATTGATCGTGCCACCACCCTGGGGTTGAGGGTCATTTCTTCCGGATTCAGGAAGAAATAATTCGTGGTGCGATTATTGAGAGTATATGGATAGATAAGCGTATCTACACCCTGAGAAGGATTACCATTGGGGTAGAAGTAGATTTTGTCAATACGATATTTCTGAAACGGAACATCCTTGAGGGTATTGTTTTCGGTTCGTATCTTGGGATTACGAACATCTATCTCTATACTCAAGGCTCCGTCTTTATAGGTGGTATCTATCAGAAAGATGATATTGTCTTTTGTCAGGTAATAATAACCCTCGTTACGGAGATTCTTGGTAATACGCTCGCGCTCCGAAGCGATATTGTTCTGATCATAATAATCTCCTACCTTGAGAGCCGACTCATCCTTCTTGTCCTGCAGCAATTTGGTAACATCGCTACTTTCACAACGATAACGGACCTGGTCAATCCTGAATCGGGGCGAAGGTTTCAAACGATAGGTAATATCCATATCGTGATTCTTGCCGTTGAGTGTATCAAACTCTACGACAGAATTAAAACAGCCTTTAGTCTCTAGAAGGGACTGCAATTGCTGGGCCGTACGGATAGCTGCATTAGGATCGAACACTACCGGAACTTCTCCCTCACGTCGGAGATAACGGCTTATCCATCCTTCGCTGTTGGGATTAGCCAAGCAGTATTCCCTCATCTTGAACCGGTAAATACCAAGAATACTTTTGTTGGGACTCTGCACTTCGTAGTTCTTCATGCCGGCTAGTGCATCGGTTATCTCCTTGGGAGGAATACCACCATCGGGCATTTCTACCTCAAAATGGCTATGACGCAGTATTCTGTCGGTAGGTGTAACATATTTATCTACGCTACACGATGCCAGCAGCCATACCCAAATCACAGGCAGAAGATATCTCAACTGTTTCATAGCCGGCCAAGTATCTTTTGGGTTGAACCGAGATTTGCTTTCACATAGTCGAGACATACCTGGGATGCTTTATCATAGGCCTCTTCGTCGTCAAACCAAAGACGAAGCTGCTGCAACAATAATTCCGGATCGGTATAGGTATATCCCCCACCCTGCTCCAGAATATCTTTTGCCTCCTGAAACTTGGTGTATTTGGGGCCAAAACATACTGGTTTGCCGAAGGTAAGTGCCTCTAATGTATTGTGTAATCCATGGCCGAATGCTCCACCGATATAGGCTACTCTGGCATACTGATAAAGACTTGACAACATACCTATAGTATCAACTATCAGCACCTTTTTATCTTTATGGGATTCTCCTTGCATCCTGGTGTAACGGACACAATTCTCTTTCCCGAAAAGTGCCTCAATAATCTCCAGATGGTCTTCGCTTATCACGTGGGGAGCCAGCACGACCTTGAGGTCTCCCTTGTAGTGTTCAACACAATACTTGAGATAATTCTCGTCAGGCACCCAGCTGCTTCCTGCCATTAGGACAGGCTTTCCGTCTATGAAAGACTCTATCTCAGGGAATCTTTTAGCCGTCTTAGCGATATCAGCCACGCGGTCAAAGCGGGTATCCCCTGCCAGAGAACAATGGTTTATGCCATATTTTCTTAACAGATTCAACGACTCTTCGTTCTGCACAAACAGGTGGGTATAGCAGTTCAACTGTCTGCGGAACCATCCTCCATACCAGCGGAAGAAATACTGGCCAGGACGGAAGATAGCAGAAAAGATATAGGTAGGCACCTGCCGTTTCTTTAGCTCGGAGAGATAATTGAACCAGAAGTCATACTTGACGAAGAATGCTATCGTAGGATTGATGAGACGGACAAACTCACGGGCATTTCTGGGTGTATCCATAGGCAGATAGCAGATGATATCTGCTTCTGCATAGTTCCTCCGAACTTCATATCCTGAAGGAGAGAAGAATGTCAGACAGATTCTATAGTCGGGATGTTCGCGCTTGAATTGTTCCAATACGGGACGGGCCTGTTCGAACTCTCCTAACGAAGAGGCATGAAACCAGGCTGTCTTACCCTCCCCAATCCGCTGATCGGGTATTTTCTCAAACAGACGTTGCCATCCCTGGCACATCTGCCTGGCTTTAGGATTCCAGAGCGAAGCGACACGAACGCCGAGGGTATAGAATCGGATACCAATTGTATAGAGTAGTCTCAAAACGGATTTTCTTTTAGTAGTAGATAGGGAAGTTGGGGCAGTTAGAATTACTTGTTACGGTCTAAAAGTAATAGTAGTCATAGACTGGTTTTCCTGTAAGAGGGAACATCCAGCAAACTTTTAAGGAATAGAGCAGGTCAAAATACTTGTTCTTGTCAGGTCCGCGGAGACCCATATAATCGTCAATTATATAGTCGCGGGTTGAACGTGTCCAGCTCTGACTGACCTCAAAGGCAACATACATATTTACCAACGTACGATGATTGCTCATAAACATATATCCCAGGCTTTCGGTAAGCATGAATCCCGAACGCTGGTGGTCGTATAAACGGTTGTAAGGTTTGTCTATCTGGGGTGCATTTACCTCGTTTATCATAAAGACAGTCTGGTTCATCATCCAGCCGCCGCTAACCTTGGCCAGCAGACCCGAGTTGGGATTCTTGTCGTTAAAGTTGAATATCTTGCCTACGCCAGCCTTGAGACTGAACCCACGGTTGTAGCAGGTAACTACGGCATCCATACCGTTTGTACCGGGAATAATGCTGTCGAGGGTGTAGAGATCACTCATACGCTCTACACGATGATCGAGATTATCTGAACCGAAGAAGATATTGCCGTCAAGCGTCAGCAGCCAGTTGTTCTTGTACTTATAGGCAAAATCTACGCCAAAGTTGAGATAAGGGGGCAGATACATATCTGCCATAGTGCCGCCAACCCTGAGTCCTTCGGGTGTAACAGCCTTTGAGAGTGCTGCCGAAGGGGCCATTACGCCAAAATTGACGCCTATGATAGGACAGGCAAGTGGGTCGACATGAGATATTTCCTGCGAGTACGACTGCGGGAGGAATCCCAGCAGACCCGCAATAAGAAAGATTATAAATGAGTTTCGTTTCATAATGAGAAAGAAGCGGAAGGCTATTTCTTGAGAAGAGACATAAATTTGTCAAAGAAAGAGGTATTCTGCTGTACGCCCGAGAAGAGTTCTGCGCCAGGACCATAAGAGAAGACAGGTACCATAACGCCGGTATGGCTGCCGGTAGTAAACATGGGAGCAGAGGTCTCTCCATCATCGATATTGCCGTCGTTGAGGGTAAGTCCGCCTGTTTCATGGTCTGCTGTTACAACGACGAGAGTCTCTCCATCCTGTTCTGCAAAGTTGAGTACATAGTTGAGCACCAGCTCAAACTCGTTCAACTCCTTCAGCATATAGGGAAAATCGTTATTGTGACCGGCCCAGTCTATCTGGGAACCTTCTATCATCAGGATGAAACCATCCTTGTCTTTCGACAGAGTCTCGATAGCCTTTACGGTAGAGGGAACAAGCCAGTTGTCGCGTTTTTCTGCATCTCCGGGAGCATCGTCGTCGCTAAGCAGGGCACAGTATTTTTTATCCTTGGTAGCAATCAGTTCCTGCATATCGGTTATGATGGTATAGCCACGCTTCTCGAGTGTGTCGAGAGGCGACTTTCCGTCCTTGCGGTTGCCGGGAAGGAAGGCGTTGATATTGGCTCCTATCATGACATCATGGTCGCAGAGTGCCATTTGCATGCTTATTTCGTCCCACATATGACGTTCGGCCACATGGGCATAGGTTGAACTTGGGGTTGCATCAAGCACGTTGCAGCTTACTACAAAGCCGGTAGCTTTACCCATCTCATCGTGTGCTACCTTGAGGAAGGAGGGATATATCTCTCCGTCGGGCGACTGGGCTATGGTACTGTTGTTGACCTTATGGCCGGTCATTAGTGCTGAGCCGCCGGCACCCGAGTCTGTGGTATATTTGTTGTTGGAATAGGTGCGCGAAAAACCCGAGAAGGGGAAGCGGAGAAATGCCGACTGATCCTGCTTGGCCACGATGGAGGCATAGACCTGAGCCGTTCCCATACCGTCTCCGACAAGGAAGATGATATTCTTAACCCGACGATTTGAAGTTTCGGTTTTCTGTTCTTTTGCTGGCTTCTCTGTTTTTTTGTTACGTTTCTTGCTTTGAGCAAATGCGGAAGTGCTCAACAGAGCGAGGGTGAGTATGAGGACAAATGTCTTTTTCATTTTGTATCTTTGTATGAGATATTTGTTGAATAATTATCGGCGGGAGCCTGATATTGAATGACTGCTGCTGGAAGAATGAGAGGATGAAGAGCTTGAATGACTGCTTGAAGAATGGGAGAATCCTGACGAGGAACTGCGGCTGCTCGAGGAGCTGCTGTGAGAACTGGATGATCCGCTGAAGCTGCTGCGGCTGCTCGAGGAGGTACTGATGCTGCTGGGAGAGCTTCTGAATGTGCTTCGGCTGGTAGTTGGAGAGCCGTAACTGCTACGACTTGAAGAGGTCGATGGGGCACTTACCGTAGAGCGGCCACCCGTAGTGGAGGTACCGCGTGCAGAAGCCGTAGTTGCGCTACTTCTCACACCACCGCCCGAGGTATAGCTGTTATAGCCCGAGGTGCTGCGCGAGGAGGCTGTTGTTGCAGCCTGACCGTTGTGAGCATAGCCCGTACGGTCGGCGGTAGTACGTCCCGATGTGAGGGCCTGACGCGACTCTGTTATGTGAGAAGGCTTGGTGAGACGCTTGCCCGATGCGGTTGCAGCACGCTGGGTTACAGGACCTGCCGAGGAAAGATTGGAATGTCCCACAGCTCTTCCTCTATCGCTAAATCCGGCTTCATAGCCATGATAGTGGTAGGCAGGCACATAATGGTAATCGTAGCAGAATCCCCAGCACCAGTAATCATAGCTGTCATACCAGAAAGGACAATAACCCATGTAAGGTCCCCATCCGTAGTAGAAATCCCAGTAAGGATCCCACATCCAGTAGGAGAAGCCTACACCTCTGTGGAATCGGTTGATTCGCGAAGCATACTCGTAGTCGTAATAGGTAGAATCATAACGGCCCACGATGCTATCCTGCTCAGGTTCGGCAGACTCGCCTACCAGTTCGACCATAATAGTATCTCTCTTGTCCGAAACAGTTGTGTCTTTATAGGCTTTTACCTTGACTGCTTTCTGTCCTGTACGGGGATTATAATAATACTCCATTCCTTCGCCTAACGACTGTGCGAAGCTGCAGACAGAGGGCATCATGCTAAAAAATAGCACACATATAAAACTGATTTTAAGAGCCTTCTTCATATAAATAATTTTATATTTAATTCATTTTCTTGCTTATTGGCAATTATTTAGTATCTTTGCAGCCCGAAAACTTAAGTGCAAAAGTACAAAAATTTTCTCATATAATAGTGATTTATTGCAAAAAAATATAAACAGTAGCTGTTAGAAATGTGTGTCTATTTTGACAAAAACATGCTGATTGGCTGCTAACCCAAACCTGAAATCTATGGCAAAAGACTTTGTTAAACGCTCCGAAAACTACTCTGAATGGTACAACCAGCTTGTAGTACGTGCCGACCTCGCCGAGAACTCCGCAGTTCGTGGCTGCATGGTTATCAAACCTTACGGCTATGCCATCTGGGAAAAGATGCACGACGCCCTCGACAAGATGTTCAAGGACACCGGCCACGTTAATGCTTATTTTCCTCTCTTTATCCCAAAATCCTTCCTCAGCCGCGAGGCTGACCACGTTAAGGGTTTTGCTAAAGAGTGTGCTGTAGTTACCCACTACCGCCTCAAGACCAACGAAGAAGGCAACGGCGTTATCGTTGACCCCGAAGCCCGTCTCGAAGAAGAGCTCATCGTACGTCCCACCTCCGAAACCATCATCTGGAGCACCTATAAGAATTGGATCAAGTCCTACCGCGACCTTCCTATCCTCTGCAACCAGTGGGCCAACGTTGTCCGCTGGGAGATGCGTACCCGTATGTTCCTCCGTACCGCCGAGTTCCTCTGGCAGGAAGGCCATACCGCTCATGCTACCCGCGAAGAGGCTGAAGCCGAGGCACGCAAGATGCTCGACGTTTATGCCGACTTTGCAGAGAACTTTATGGCAGTTCCCGTCATCAAGGGTGTAAAGAGTCCCAACGAGCGTTTTGCCGGCGCACTCGACACCTATTGTATTGAGGCTATGATGCAGGATGGTAAGGCCCTCCAGGCAGGTACCAGCCACTTCCTCGGTCAGAACTTTGCCAAAGCTTTCGACGTGAAGTTCCTCAACAAAGAGAACCAGCTCGAGCACGTATGGGCTACCTCTTGGGGTGTAAGTACCCGCTTGATGGGTGCGCTCATCATGACCCACAGCGACGACAACGGTCTCGTTCTTCCTCCCAAGCTCGCTCCTATCCAATGTGCTATCGTTCCTATCTACAAGACCGACGAGCAGTTGGCCATGATGGACGAGAAGGTTGCTCCCATCGTAGAGGCTCTCAAGAAGAAAGGCATCAGCGTCAAGTACGACAACCGTACCGAATACAAACCCGGCTGGAAGTTCAACGAATACGAGTTCAAGGGTGTTCCCGTACGTCTTGCCATCGGTCCCCGCGACCTCGAGAACGGTACCTGTGAGGTATGTCGCCGCGACACCCTCGAGAAGAATAATGTTGCTCTCGAAGGCATCGTTGACTACGTTGAGAATCTTCTCAACGAAATCCAGGCTAACCTCCTCAAGAAGGCTGCCGACTATCGCGAAGCCAACACCCGCAAGGTTGATACTTGGGACGAATTCCTCGTTGAGATCGAGAAAGGCGGCTTCCTCCTCTGCCATTGGGACGGTACTACCGAGACCGAAGAGAAGATCAAGGAGCTCACCAAGGCTACCATCCGCTGTATTGCCTACGATGCTCCCGAAGAGGAAGGCAAATGTATCCTTACCGGCAAGCCTTCCAAGCGCCGCGTAATCTTCGCCCGCAGCTACTAAGACCTATAGCGTTTATCACGCATATAATCCTAATAGTAAAGCCCTGCTTCATCGGCAGGGCTTTCTCTTTGTCTTTAGTTAAAGATGATTTACCTTATTTTTCGAATCTGGACTCTACTATCTGCCAGTCTATGATAGTCCACAAGGCTGCAAGATAGTCAGGTCGACGGTTCTGATAGTCCAGATAATAGGCATGCTCCCATACGTCGAAAGTGAGTATAGGACGCAGATTGTGGCGCAAGGGATTGTCTGCATTAGCCATCTGAGCCACAGAAAGATTGCCTTCCTGGTCGGCACACAGCCATGCCCATCCGCTTCCGAAGAGCGTGCTTGCTGCTGCGCTCATCCTGGACTTCATCTCGTCAAACGAACCGAAGCTCTTCTCAATAGCCTCAGCCAGCTTACCTTCGGGTCTGTTCCTGGTGGGCTTGGGAGCAAACTGCTCGAAGTAGAGATTGTGGTTCAGCACCTGGCCTGCATTATTTCCTATACCGCCCTGTGCTTTGGCAGCTATTTCTTCTAGAGAAGCATGCTCCCATTCTGTGCCGACAACCATGGTATTGAGGTTGTTCACATAGGTCTGCAGATGCTTGCCATAGTGAAAGCCGATAGTCTGCTCGCTGATGACAGGTGCCAGCGAACCGGCCTCATAACGGAGTTGAGGCGCTACAAATTTTGTTTCCATAATTTTTAGGTTTATTGGTTAATAGAAAGAGGGAGAACCGAATGCTTCTCCCTCGAGGTTTTTCTCTTAAAAGTTGTCTGTGTGTATTTCAAAATACGACTGGGGATGCATACAGGTGGGACACACCTGAGGAGCCTTGGTGCCTACAATAATATGACCGCAGTTGCGGCATTCCCATACCTTTACCTCGCTCTTGGCAAAGACTTCCTGTGCCTCGATATTCTTCAGCAGAGCGCGATAGCGTTCCTCGTGACGTTTCTCAATGGCAGCAACCAAACGGAATTTAACAGCCAGGTCGTTGAAACCCTCTTCCTGAGCCGTCTTGGCAAAGTTCTCATACATGTCGGTCCATTCATAGTTCTCACCATCGGCTGCTGTTGCCAGGTTCTCGGCGGTATCTCCGATACCATGAAGTTCTTTGTACCACAGCTTGGCATGTTCCTTCTCGTTTTCGGCAGTCTTGAGGAATATCTCTGCCATCTGCTCAAAGCCCTCTTTCTTGGCCTTTGATGCAAAGTAGGTGTATTTGTTACGAGCCATGCTTTCGCCTGCAAAAGCTGCTTCGAGATTTTTCTCAGTCTGAGTACCTGAATATTTTGATGCCATAATTTTGATATTTTTTAATATAGTTAAACTGAATATTACTTTTTCTCTATTCTAATCCGGCAGTCTCCAGGCTGCCGATACCAGTCTCTCTCTGCTTCTAAGGCGGGAGAATGACTCTATTCCGAGAGGAATTTCGATTTGCAAAAATACAGAAACTTTACAAACTGGCCAAATTAAAATTTTCGAATGCCCCATCGATGCCTGCTTCGGGACTGGAACACACATATTTTACAGACCACGACAAACCCTCTTCTATCCTCCAGCAGAGGATATCCGATGCATCACAAGATGTCCGGCAGATGCCTCCAGCCCGATTTTGCAGAACCGACAGGCTCCGCCCCTACTCTGTCTTCATAAAGGCAAAGAAGACAGCCAGTACAATCAGACCAAAGCTGACAATATGATTCCAATGAATAGGCTCGCCCTTGAAGATAGTTGCAACTATTATCGTGAAGATAATAAGCGAGATGCATTCCTGAATTATCTTGAGTTGCATCAGCGAGAAGGGGCCTCCGTTAATCTGCGAACCCACGCGGTTGGCTGGAATCATAAAGCAATACTCCAGCAGGGCCATTCCCCAGCTGAGCAGAATAATTCCATAGAGGGGCCAGTTGGCCACAGAGGGTTTAAGTTGCTGTAGTTTGAGATTGCCATACCAGGCAAAGGTCATAAACACATTGCTGCAGATAAGCAGCAAGATTGTAATAAATCCTTTCGACATAACAACTGGTTATCTTCGTTTTGCAACAATACAGGTTCCTACTTCGGTCTCTTCGCCCATCACCTCTTCTCCGTCTACGACCATAGTGGTAGAGGGACCGCCGTCGAGACTGATGGCATGACAGCATCCCAGCCACGAGAGCACATCGGCAAACTGCATCAGATTCAGCTGGTCGGCCACAACCATCAGGATGCTTCCGTCGGCTTTCTGGCAGATAGCCGTACGGTCGAAGGGGTTGGTAACAAAGGTTCTGTCCTGGCGGAGAGGCTGTATCACGCTGTCGTAAATCAGCATAGGACCTGCCGACATAATATTTTCGTATGGGAGACTGTCTTCCCACACGCGCGAGGTATCCGAACGGAGAAACCTCAGACGTCCCTCTTCCAATACGAGAGTGCCTGTAAGGAAATACTTGCGTTTCTCGGGGTTCACGCCCTCAACCGTCTGACGGGCATTCTCGCCCAGCTTTACGCCTCCCATACGGAGGTAACAGGGCTGAATGGTATCGAAGAAAGAGGCGTTGATGGCGGCAAAGGCTCCACACGCTCCGGCCTGTTCTCTGACGGTAGCGAGGCACGAATCGAAGGTGAACATAAAATCGAAAGGAGCATCCTTGACTATCTCTACCACACGGATGGTATGACTGGCTCCGAAAAGTTTCTTGTCGGCAAACGAGATAGTCTTGTACGTCAACCCGTTTCCATAGTCGACAACACTCACGTCGCCACGTTCGAAATTACGTCTTTCGCCCGACTTGCAGCCCGCCATGGCAGCCATCAGTACCACAGCCATACAGACGCATACAATATGCAATACTCTTTTCATCGTTCTATATTCTATTTAATAAAAGCTGACAATTAGGCTTCCGAAGCCACTTTAACAAGAAGGCTGTAGGCTTCGTTGCACGTACGCTCTATGGTACGCAGACGGTCCGATCCGAACTGCTTGCATACCGCCACGGTTTCCTTCTCCGAAGCCACAGCAATCCATACCGTTCCAACAGGTTTCTCGGCCGTTCCGCCCGTAGGGCCTGCTATTCCGGTTGTAGCAATGGCAAAGTCGGCACCCAGACGCTTGCGCACGCCTTCCGCCATCTCGCGGGCTGTCTCCTCGCTTACGGCTCCGTGAGCCGTGAGGGTATCGTGTTTCACGCCCAGGGCACACTCTTTCACATCGTTGCTGTAGGCCACCACTCCGCCGCGGAAATACTCGCTTGCGCCGCTCATTGCTGTCAGTTTCGAGGCTATCGTGCCGCCCGTACAGCTCTCTGCCGTAGCCAGGCTTGCACCCATCTGCTTCATCTTGTAGGCCACCGCCTCGGGCAGACTCTCCATGTCCTCGCCTACGATAAATTCTCCAGCCAGCGGATAGAGTCCCTCTACGGCCTCTGCTATCTGCCTGCGCAGCATCTGCTCGTCGGTTCCACGGGCTGTGAGACGCAGTTTTACCATACCCGCCTGAGGGAGATAGGCCAGACGGATGCTCTCCGGTAGGGCCAGCTCCCATTTCTCTATTCTGTCGCTCAGAAAACTCTCTCCTATGCCTTGCACAAGGATGTTCTTGTTGAGTATAAACTCCGCTCCGAAATGGTTGCGCAGACGGGGCAGAATCTCTGTCTCCATCAGATTGAGCATCTCGAAAGGCACGCCGGGAAGCGAGACAACCACCTGCGAAGGTCTGTCGCCCTCTCTCTCCTTCTCAAACCACATGCCTGGAGCCGTTCCCAGCACGTTGTTTATCATCGTACAGCATTCGGGAACCCACGACTGCTGACGGTTTATCTCCGTCAGCGGATAGCCCTTCTCGTCAAAGATGCGCCTGATGTTGGCCAGAGCCACTTCGTTCTCGACCAGCCGGCTTCCGAAGAAGCTGCAGAGCGTATGCTTGGTGATATCATCCTTGGTAGGTCCCAGTCCGCCGGTAATGAGTACGGCATCACTTTTAGCCAGAGAGCGCTCCAGAGTAGAGCGTATTGCCTCCTCTCTGTCGGCAATTGTGCACACCTCAATTACATCAAAACCCGACGAAATAAGTAGCTTCGACATGTTGCTTGCGTTGGTATTTACAACCTGTCCTATCAATAATTCGTCACCTATATTAATAATGCTAACATTCATTACTATTGTATGTTATATATTTAACACCTGTCAAGTTTAGTTTTGCAAAGATAATAATATTTCTCCAATTGGAAAAAAGTTTGTATTTTTGCAATCTCAATAACCAACAGTTCAATTGACATGATGACCAACATAGACAACTTAGAAGAACTCATTGCAATGGCCCTGCGCGAAGACGTGGGAGACGGTGATCACAGCACCCTGGCCTGCATTCCTTCCACCGCCATGGGCAAAGCCAAGATGGTAGCCAAGAAACCCGGTATTCTCTGTGGAGCAGAGGTGGGAAAGAAAGTGTTTGAGTTGGTCGACCCTTCCCTTAAGGTAGAACTTCTTAAGAACGATGGCGATGCCCTCGAGGTAGGCGACATCGTAATGCGTGTCTCCGGTCCCTCCGGCAGCATCCTCACAGCCGAACGTACAGCCCTCAACTTCATGCAGCGCCTTAGCGGCATCGCTACCCAGACCAACAAGATGGTGCGTATGCTCGACGGCCTCCACACCCGCCTGCTCGACACCCGCAAGACCACTCCCAACATGCGTCTGCTCGAGAAATATGCCGTCAAGTGCGGCGGAGGAACCAACCATCGCATAGGCCTCTACGACATGGTGATGCTCAAGGACAACCACGTCGACTTTGCCGGCGGCATCGAACAGGCCATAGACCGCACCCACGACTATCTCAAGGCCAAGGGCAAAGACCTCCGTATTGAGATAGAGGTACGCAACCTCGACGAGCTCGAACGCGTCATGCAGCATGGCGGAGTAGACCGCATCATGCTCGACAACTTCGACGTTCCCACCCTCAAGCAGGCTGTAGCCCGCATAGGCGGACGCTACGAGACCGAGGCCAGCGGCGGCATTACCGAAGAGACCCTCCGTTCCTATGCCGAGAGCAATGTCGATTTCATCTCCGTAGGTGCACTTACCCACCATATAAAGAGCCTCGACCTCAGCCTTATCAGCGACTAAATGGCACCACAGAAGAAACCCCTCAAGCATAGCGACAAGCTACGCCACATGCTGTTCAAGCGTAGGGTGATGCAGAGCGTCTATTTTCTGCATCATTTCTCCCTGCCCGGCAGCAAGGGCGTACCCGTATGGGAGGTGCTCCGGTTCTTCCTGCTGGGCGTAGCCAACGGCACTCTGTGGCAGAGAGCCAAGGGGCTGGCCTACTCCTTCCTTACGGCCATTCCTCCCCTGCTCATCTTCCTCTTCACCCTCATACCCCTCTTCCCCGTCGAAGGCCTCCAGCAGGCCCTCCTCGTCGAGCTGGGACACATCTTTCCCACCTCTATCTATAATATGATAGAGCCCACCATTACCGAGGTTATGGGCCACAGGCACAACAGCCTGCTCTCCATCGGCTTTGCAACCTCCATCTTCCTTGCCGGCAACGGTATGCACAGCATGATCATGTCGTTCAACTACGCCAATCCGGCTGTCGACACCCGTCCGCTTCTCCAGCGCTACGGCATCTGTTTCCTGCTGGTATTCCTGCTCTACCTGCTGGTCATCTTCATCGTCGTGCTCCAGCTGGGCTACCACTCCATCATCTCCTGGCTGTTCGAACACGGCTTCATAGCCCATACAGCCTTCAACCGTTTCATCATCAGCTTCATCCGCTGGATAGTACTGGCCTTCTTTGCCCTCCTGGTCATCGGCCTCATCTACTATGCCGCCCCCGGCAAGAAACAGCGGGTAGGCTTCTTCTCCATAGGTACCGTAATAGCTACCGTACTCCTTTTCGGACTCACCTGGGGATTCCAGATATACCTCACCACCTTCAACCGCTACAACATCCTCTACGGTTCTATCGGTACTTTGCTGGTGCTGATGCTTTGGATCTACCTCAACTGCCTCGTGCTGCTTGTAGGCTACGAAATCAATATTGCCGTAGCGCAAGGCCGCATAGCCATGCAGCACAAAGCCGAGAAGCTCAAGGAGAATCTCCTCAACAAGGCCGTAGCCACCCAGGACCGCGAGGCTGCGCCCGAAACCCAACAATAGAAAAAAAACAATTGATTGCCCTATGATAATCCAGAAGAAAAATGGTCGGGTAGTGCCCATCGAACCTACCAAACTCGACAAGTTCAACATGATAGCCAAAACCATGCAGGGCATGGAAGAGATACTGGCCGAAGAGTTGAGAGAGCTGGGAGCTACAGATATCGAACTTCTCAGCCGTGCCGTCTCCTTCCGTGGCGATATGCGCACCCTCTACCGTGCCAACTACACCTGCCGTACCGCCCTGGCCATCCTCAAGCCCTTTGCCGAGTTCGAGGCCAACTCTACCGACGAGCTCTACAAGAAGTGCTTCGACATCAAGTGGGAAAAGATTATGGACCTCGACAGCACCTTCATGATCGACTCCTCCACCAGCGGAGAAATCTTCACCCACTCCTACTATGCAGCCCTCAAGACCAAGGACGCTATCGCCGACCGTTTCCGCAAGTATTTCGGTCGCCGTCCCTCCATCAATACCGACAACGCCGACTATAAGTTCAACCTCCACATCCGCGACAACCACGTCACCCTTCTCATGAACTCGAGCGGCGACTCGCTCCACAAACGCGGCTACCGCCAGGGTGTAGGTATTGCCCCCATCAACGAGGTGCTGGCTGCAGGTATGCTCAAACTCTCGGGCTGGAAGTGCGACTGCAACTTCATGGATCCTATGTGCGGTTCGGGCACCATGCTCATCGAGGCCGCCATGCTTGCCAACAACATCCCCGCCCAGTACTACCGCCACCAGGGATTCGGCTTCATGAAATGGAAAGAGTTCAACCTCGGCGAGTGGAAACGTGTCAAGCTCGAAGAAGACCGCAAGATTGGCAGCAACGACTTCGACTACGAGATATGGGGCAACGACATCGACATGAACGTACTCGAACAATGCGAGAAGAACCTCCAGTTCACCAAGCTCCACAAGGACGTCATGCTCTACAACGGCAGCTTCGAAAACCAGGAGCCCCCCGAGGGACGCACTCTCATCGTCACCAACCCTCCCTATGGCGAGCGTATCAAGATTGAAGACCTCAACCTCATGTACGAACAGCTGGGCAACACCTTCAAGAACCTCTATGGCGAAAACTGCGAGGTATGGCTCATCACCAGCGACTTCGAGGCCATGAAGCACATCGGTCTCAAGCCTTCGCGCAAGATTCCCCTCCTCAACGGCTCGCTCGACTGCCGCTTCCTCCAGTTCAAGCTCTACGAAGGCAGCAAGAAAGCATCGAAACAGAACGCCGGAGAGGACGAATAATCGCCCCCCAAGAGAAACAGATCTCCCAACAAAAGATAGAGACGGGCACGTTTCCCGTCTCTATTTCATCCCTCCTCCCATCCCCTTTTCGTCCTATGCTCTCCTCAGCCCAAATCAAGACAATAGCCCGCTCCGTAGGTTTTCACGGCTGCGGCATAGCCCGTGCCACACAGCTGGAGGGCTTTGAAGCGCGGTTCAGAACGTGGCTCAGCCTGGGGCGCCAGGGCGACATGCAGTTTATGGAAAAGCACGTCGAGATGCGGAGCGACCCCCGGCTGCTGGTCGAAGGAGCCCAATCCGTCATTTGCCTCCTGTTGGGCTACAAGCCATCGCAGACCATGCAAGGTCCCCATCGCATAGCCCAGTATGCCTATGGCGACGACTACCACGAGCGCATCAGGCAGATGCTCTTCCGTCTGATAGCCCTCATACGCGAAAGCCACCCCACCTTCGAGGCCAAGCCCTGCGTCGACACAGTCCCCATCAGCGACAAGCTGTGGGCTGCCCAGGCCGGATTGGGATGGATAGGAAAGCACACCCTGCTCGTCAACCCCACCTATGGCAGCTATTGTCATGTGGCCGAGTTGGTCACCACCTCCGCGTTCGACCGCTACGACAGCCCCATAGAGAGCCGTTGCCACGACTGTACGCTCTGCCTCAAGGCCTGTCCCAACCACGCCCTCGACGAGAAAGGACTCGATTGCCGCCGATGCATCTCCTACAACACCATCGAGAACCGTGCCCCCCAACTGCCCGTCGACCTCACCCTGAATGGCTACAGCTTCGGCTGCGACTGCTGCCAGATGGTGTGTCCGTACAACAAAGACGTGCCCCCCACAGTAGAGATATCCGACCAGAGAATCCGCGAGCTGGAGACACTCTCCGCGACAGACCCCACAGAGTTCCGCCGGCGCACCCGCCATTCTGCCATCAACAGGATAAAACACGCCCAATGGCAGCGCAACCTGCAGCATCCCAATCCTTAAATAGTCTGCATCCTTTTCAGCAGAGCATAGGGACGGAGCATCTCTGTCCGTTTATCTCCTGAGCCGAAGGCATCCCCTCTCCCCTCCCCCGTCACGCAACAAAAGCAAAAGGGCGGCCTTCCGACCGCCCGTTTCCCGTCAGCATCAGGCTGTAGCCCGCTGCTCATCAGCCTAGTCGCCGTCGTAGCCGCCAGAGGAACCGCCACCAGGATTAGAGGTGCCACCAGTCTGAGACTGGGAAGTGCCTCCCTGACCCGAGTTGGCATCTCCACCATTGCCTGTGGTTCCGCCATTGGCGTCAGCATCTCCCTCTTCCTGCACAAACGTGCCGTCTGCCGTCTGAAACTCGGCAGGGGTGACTGCCTGGTCGTACAGCAGGAATCTGAACTTTGAAGGCCATTCACCCTCAAGGTATATAGGCAGATAACCTTTCCTCAGTCCCACCACAATGCTGCGGGGATTGGCCTGTGCATAGGTGCTGACTGCATCCTCAATCTGCTGGTCTGTGATTTTCTCTCCGTTTGCACTACGCTCTGCCAGAGAATACAAGGCTGCGGCAAGGCTCTCCCTGTTATGTGCAAGGAATGCATGACGGGAGGATCGTTTATTGCCTTTGGGAAAGAATGCCGTCAGATCCGGGTAATGAATGTACGTATACCTGTTCATCACCTTCAGCAATGCCCCATAGGTCTTCTGACGCGGGGTACGCTCCTTCTTGGGCGCTGCGGTGTCAATGTAGTTTTGGAACGTGGTTCCGTTGATTGTGCGGTAAGCGGTGTTACCGTCATTTCCGTGTATTGGTCCGAATTTTGCTGATAATTTTGCCATGTTGATAAAAATTTAATTGTTAAACTTGTGCCCTCCTCGAGGGCGGAATTGCTTGTGTCTGGTTTTGTAGAGACATTGTAGAGACGATATAGTGATTTTGTAGAGATATTGTAGAGTCGATTCAGAGTCGAAATAGTGTTTTTGTAGAGATTCTGTAGTGTTTTTGTAGTGTTTTTGTAGTACTTTTGTAGTCAAAACAGCCACTTTTGTAGTCAACCCCTTTTTCTTCTCCATTTCTACCTCTCATTCTTTTGTTGGATCTTTGTTTTTTATTCGATATTTTTTTTGTTTAACCATCTGTCCGCTCAACCCTATTCCATCGGGGAACTGCGACCGAAAAAACTTATCTCATCGTTTTTTCATTTTGCAAATATACAACCTTTTTTTATGGAAAGATTCTGTTCCTTCTGTTCTTTTTCCACCATTGTATATCAGCGATATAACTCCTGTTTTCCAGATTTTGTACTCGTTTTCCAGCTGTTTTCCAGATAATTTCGTCCCACATCGCCACGTCGGCATAGAAATTAAGCCATCGTGGTCCGAACAACATTTCAATATGCAATCTAACATACTGACTGTCCGATATATAAATCCGTTCAAGCACACTCATTTCTTACAATTCTACTAATAGTTATTGACAATTTCAATAAATATGCTTGCATTATCATAATTTACTTGTATCTTTGCACCAAATTTTTAACAATTTATATTATGATCAATCATTTGGAATATAGTGTGATAGAGCACATTTACGAGGTAATGAACCTTCCGATTCAGGAAGAGTCTGAAGAAAAATTTTACAAAGGCAGCCTTTCCGGCTTCAGCCCGGCAATCTGGCTCAATCTTTTCGAGATCGATCCTGGAATCTCGCATTCCTGCTGTGAGATTTCAAGAGAGTCATTCAGCGTCAAGTTAAACGAGTTTAAGCCCGACCCTATTGGCGAGATGCTTTTATCTCTTACACGGGAGACAGATCAGGCAGCGGATGAGGCTCTGACGCTTGTCAATGGACATCTTGAAAAATTGAATCAGGAAGGTGCAAATCTGTTGAATCAGATACCCTCCTTCCTGAACGATATAGATAAATTCTGCGATGAACACGGGCTCTCTGATATCAGTAGCATCAAGAAGGCCCACCGACTCAATTCCGATACTTTCGATGTCTATTACAATATTGTGCGGGGCATCTTTCAGAACATGAAAGAGAAATTCTCCAAACTTGATATTTCTGTCAGGATTAAAGATCTGCTCGACGAAGCATTCCACTACATCTTTAAGGAGGAATGCACGCTCCTGCCCTTCCTGGTCGAAAAATTAACCGACTACAAGCAGAAGCTGCAGCGATCGTTGGGAAAGTTAAAGGAAACCATCAATGATTCGGGCGCATGCAAACGTGCACTCAACAAAACTTATTTGGACTATTATGAGTCGAGTGTCGAGGGTATCAAACGCGAGCTGCGTGTCTCAATGGAGGAGTTCAAGTTCGCAACCGATATGCTGCAACGCGTCCACGCGCAGATATACCACGCCTTTAGCGCCACACCTTCGGGAAAGGAATATTTCCGAACCATCGACGAGGATGGACTTCCCGGTGACGAATTGGCGGTATCGTTAGTCAGGAGCTGTTTCGCTTCAAATGATGATGAAACGGGTATCAAGTATGATATTCAACCATTTTTCAATTACATCATCAAAGAGCGTCTCCTGGAGTATTACAACTCCCACCACACTTTTCAAGGTTTCGAATACCAGCCTCTCTTCGCCCTGAGCGAAAGCCAGCACACAGCTGTCAAGCAGCAAATCACTGCTGTTTTCAAAGAGGCCATGATCCATCTGTGTGGCGATGACAGTCTGGCCATCTGGAAGGTCAATGAAGTCGTTTCCCGTCTCCTTGCCGGCACGCAGATTACAACCCGACAAAGCTCGAAATTATGGGATAGCGTTTTCCATCCGGGCAGCCGACATATCTGCGTCTCGGTGCAAGGCATTCAGGTCAACATCCGTCCTCTTCTGGTGCTGGCGGGCTATCTCTCATCCGAGGCTGTTCAGATACTGACCTGCCGTCAGTCCGGGATAAGGGACGAGCTCTCTCACTATGAGATCTTTCAATGCAAGAAAGCCGACCAGAAAAAATACTACGATGCCATCACCCAGGGCCACAAGGGTACAAGCATTCCCGTGGAGATTGAGCAAATCGTAACCACCTTCAGCAAGGTTAAATGCATTGCATAACCTCGCATAGAGGAAAAATGAAGCCCCAGAAAGATTGAAACCCCAGGGAATACCTCCTGGGGCTTTTCATATATATCCAACGTAGAATAATAAAATGGTTCTTTTGACGTTATAGCTATCAATAGACCAAACACATGCCAACAAGAGACAACAAAAAAGAAAATAACCAAGGTAGAACACAAGAATACAAGAATCCCAAAATCCCAAGCCCCCAAGAAATTCCATCCCCATAGTCCCCCACCCTAGGAATCCCTAGAAACCCTAGAAATCCTAGGAATCCCTAGAAAATCCTAGCCCCCCCCCCCTAGAAAATCCCCCCCCTCAAAAAAAACCAAAAAATAAAAAAAATCATGCCAACGCCTCACCCCACCTTCTTGCGCAAGCAGACCCACTGGGAAGAACTGTACTTCTACCAGAAGGCCAACACGCTGTATATGCTCACCTATCGGTTCACCGAGCGATTCCTTCGCAAGGGCGACCGAACTGTTGACCAGATGGTGCAAGCGGCTCGATCGGGCAAGCAAAATATTGTAGAGGGGGCTGCCGATGGTGTGACCAGTATGGAGATGGAGGTAAAACTGCTCAATTGTGCCCGCGGAAGTCTCAAGGAACTGCGCGAAGACTACCAGGACTACCTTGGTGCTCGGCAGCTGCCCGTTTGGACCGAGGGGCATCCTCGCTATCGTTCTATGCTCGAATATTGCCGCGTCCACAACAAGGTGGAGGACTATGAACAATACTTCGAAGTGTGGGACGATGTGGAGATGGCCAATGTGGCGCTTACCCTCTGCCATATCACCGACAAGCTGATGACCTCCTACCAGGAACAGCTAGAACGGAAATTTGTAGAAGAGGGAGGCATACGCGAAAGGATGACAGCGGCCAGACTGGGCTATCGTAGCAACCAGAAACAACAGATAGAAATGCTTCGAAACGAGAATGCAGCCTTGCGCGACCGCATAGAGCATCTCGAGCAAATACTCAAGGAGAACGGGATTGTAATATAAAGCACATAAGAATGATTGTGGTTGAGCCATCACATATTTGATGTATAAAAACCAATTTCTTCTTGATACCCTATTGTATCATAAAAATACCTGTCCTCAAGCATTTTGTTACCACTAATTTCCAAAATCTTTGTATATTTGCAAACTGAAAAAGAATACTAATCAACAATAAAACATTATAAAACAATAAAATAGAAAGAAAATAATTAAATATAACATATAAAAAAGCGTTTTCGCTTTTCTTTGCAGTACCCGAAACCTAGGAAATTTCAAGTACACTACACAAGAAAGGAGAATCGCTCGCGGTAATACCGTGGGCTTTCTTGTTTGTAGTGTAGGTTATCCTAGGACCTCGGGCTGAACAAAAAGTTCGCGGTTCTTTTTTTATGTCCTTTAGCAAGAAGACTTAAACAATGAATATTATTAGCAATAATCCTTTTAGAATATTAGGCGTACCCACTAACGCTAGTGCCAAAGAAATTGCGGCCAATCAATCTAAGCTGAAGGCATATTTGGCAGCAAGCAAAACCGTTTCTTTCCCACTTGATTGTGTTGGTGGGCAGCCTTCGTTAGAACGAGATACAGCGTCGGTTGGACAAGCAACAGCAAATATCAACTTGCCTCAGGGCAAGTTGACTCATGCCTTGTTTTGGTTCATCAAACCAGAAGATTCAGTTGGAGCAATGGCATGGGAGTATCTTGTTAAGGGTGACGAGGAGAAAGCCTTAGAGCTTTTCTCCAAACGAGACACATTCGCTGCACTAGTCAATCGAAGCGTATTGGCGTTTATTGCGGGTGAGAATATTGCGGCAATAACTTGCATGGGCAAGATGATTCAGAATGATGATATGCGTACTGGATTTGTCAATGCTGTTGCGGGTGATACAATTCAAATCTCCAAAGAAGAACTTGCAGAGACATTCTTCTCCAAAGTCTTTGAAGAGATAGACGCATTCGATGTTTTTCAAAATGTCGGAAATTCTATTGATTTTTGGGTGGTAGAAAATATTCGAAAATATTCCATACAGAAGCGGTTCGAAATCATAGAGAATGCAATATCTAAGGCAAGAGCAACCAAAGGTGATGAATCAAAATTATGGGAGGAGGCTGGCAAGGAGTTAAGTAATTCTACTCATAGGATTCGTCTTCGATTAATTGCGTTGGTCGGTGCAAATGATGTTGATTATCAACGATTGGCAGATAAGTTGGCAAATCAGATTCTTCAATGTAGCATTAACTATTTCAATAATAGTGATGAAAGTAGAGAGTATGTACTAAACGCAAAGAAACTGGCCGAGTATGCCACAAAAGTAGCAGTCGGAAAAATCACCAAAGACCGCTGCGAACAGGCTGTTGAAACATTAGCCAAAAAAGAAAAAAATCTGCCCCCTGCTGGTGTCGAGCAGGAAGCTATTGCCATATTCAAAGAGTTAAAGGATTTTTGTAAAAAACCCGACAAGATTGAGCACTCAGTTACATTGTTAAACAATACCAAGCCGAAACTGCAAGCAATGAAGGCGAAATTGGGTGTAACTAACAGTTACTATCTGAATTTGTCTTCCAAGGTGGTGAACAATGCATTACACAATGTAATTGAGGAGATTAATGCGGTACAAAAGGAATATTCATCTTTGGGAAGTATGAGGATATTTATTATAAGACGCTCATTCAAAGACGCCTGGGATGCCACATTATTAATGGACAAATTTGACATGGATGCCGCCCTCAAAGAAAGATACAATACTAATCGTAGAACATTGAAAAAATTGTGTAGTCAAATTGGTATTCCAACAAGTCGCTTCAGAGTTTTTTGGGACGAATATGGCGGCAGTATTGTTCAAATAATAATATATGTAATATTTGGAATTATTGGATTTTGTATTGCAACATGTAATTAAAATAATCGATATGAAACTTATTAAATTATTTTTACCATTCTTATTTCTTGCCATAACTTTCATCAGTTATGCTCAGCAAGATAGTTTATCTATGTTGAATAAGAGGGTGGTCTCGTTGGAGCTCCAAATGCAATCTTTGAAGACACAGTATGATTCGCTTGCTTCCGCTAATGCCAACCTTTTGAGTGCTAACCTCAAACAAGATGAAGCCATTCAAAAGAATGCAAGCAATGTAAAGGTCATTGCTGATTCTTTAGGTGTGAAAATCAAAACAACTGAAACTGCCGTATCAAGCAACGAACAGAATATTAAATCCAAAAGTATATTGGGTGCTATTCTGATTGCGGCACTATTGGTTATGGTTGTTGTAGTCTTTGTGGTTTTGCGCAAACGAATCCTCTATGGAACAAATGAGATTACCGAACTCAAAGAGAAAGCCGATAAGTTGAATGAACAAGTTGTAACAAAGCTGAATACAGAACTATCAGAGTTGCAGAAGATAGCCACCGCAGCATCGGCTCCTTCAAGTAATGTGTCGTCTGAAGACATGACAGACCTTATCAAGACTCTTGCTGACAGAATTGCTTTTATGGAAGTCACGTTATACCGTATGGATAAAACTGTAAAAGGTTATAAACAACTGTCCAAATCAATTGATCAGATGAAAAGTAACCTGCTGGCCAATGGATATGAGATTGTTGATATGCTTGGAAAGCCTTATCATGAAGGAATGAAAGTTGTTGCTAATTTTGTTGAAGACGAGAACTTGGAACCGGGTCAGCAAATCATCACAGGTATCACAAAACCGCAGATTAATTATAACGGAGTAATGATCCAATCTGCGCAAATCACAGTAAGTCAAAACTAAACACTTCTCAATATGGCTCAAATAAAGATGAAATACGGAATTGATTTGGGTACAACCAATTCCGCCATCTGCAAGATGGAAAATGGAGAACCCATTATTAAGAAAACTGACACCTTAAAAGATACTCTTCCCTCTTGTGTTTCCTTTTCAAAAAGGAAAATTGTCAAAGTCGGAGATGGTGCATATAATGACTTAAGAACAGACAGAAGTCGAAGTACAAAAAAATGGACAAATGAGGCCACAAATGTTTTCATTGAGTTTAAGCGTACTATGGGTTTGGCCACCCAATACCATAGTTCTAATATGGACAGAAGCTATTCGTCAGAAGACCTGTCTTCAGAAGTCCTTAAAACTTTGAAGTCGTTTGTTACAGACGACACCATCAATACAGCTGTTATTACTATTCCTGCTATGTTTGATGCCACTCAGATTGCTGCCACCAAACGTGCTGCTACTATGGCGGGTATTGAGTACTGCGAATTGTTGCAAGAACCCATTGCGGCTTCGATGGCATACGGCTTGAGCACAGACAAGAAAGACGGATATTGGATGGTGTTCGACTTTGGTGGCGGTACTTTCGACGCAGCCCTATTGAAAGTGGAAGATGGCATCATGAAGGTGATTGACACTGAAGGCGACAACTATCTGGGTGGCAAGAACCTTGACTATTCCATAGTCGATCAGATAATCATTCCTTATTTGAAAGACAACTATACCATAGATGATATAATGGCTGATAGTCGTAAACGTGAGATTTTGCGCGATGCCATGAAGTATTATGCCGAGCAGGCCAAGAATCAGCTTTCCTTCAAACCCCAATGCGATATCATGTCTCAGATTGACGAGTTTGGCGAGGATGATGAGGGTGAGGCTATCGAGTTGGATATGGTGATTTCGCAAGAGGAGATTGCCAAGGTTGTAGCCCCTATCTTCCAGAAGGCAATTGACAAGTGTCTTGAATTGTTGAGGCGAAACAATTTGTCGGGCAGCAAGTTGGATAGTTTGATACTAGTTGGTGGTCCGACTTTCTCGCCTGTTTTGCGCCAAATGCTGAAAGACCAGGTGACGCCAAACGTGGACACCAGCATCGACCCCATGACGGCAGTGGCCAAGGGCGCCGCATTATTTGCAGCTACACAGAGTATTGATACCGAAGGCCCAGTTATTAGTGCTACTGATACTATATCTTCGGTTATGGCACTTGATATCCAGTATGAAGCCAATAGTGTGGAATCCTTGGAGTTTGTCACAGTAAAACTATTGCCGAATGAGTGTGTCGGCACAATGCCGTCGCAACTATTTGTAGAACTGGTAAGGAGCGACAAGGGCTGGTCCAGCGGCAAAGTAGAGGTGAATGAGATTGGCGATGTTATAGAATGTCGACTTAACGAAGGCAGAGCCAATGCTTTTGCTATAAAGGGATATGACGGAACAGGTAATTCCATCCAGTGTTTTCCTAATGAAATAACGATTATTCAAGGCACGAAAGTAGGCAATGCCACCTTGCCTTACCATATTGGAATTGAGGTTCGTGATACAGATTTAGATAGAGATGTGTTTGTCCAGATGAAGGGTTTGGAAAAAAACCAGCAATTGCCAGCTACAGGTGTCCGTAATGGATTGAAAGTACCCAAGAATTTACGCCCTGGTATGGAGCAGGATAGAATGGTTATTCCCATCTATCAAGGCGAATATAGCGCTGAGGGCTCAAGCGCAATCCACAACAATCATGTCTATGATGTTGTGATTACTGGCGATGATGTGCCAATGTTGATTCCAGAAGGTAGCGATATTGATGTGACATTAAAGGTGGACAGCTCTCAGAACTACAATTTAGAGGTGTTCTTTGTGTCATGTGGCGAAACCGTTGAGAAAGAAGTGACCATTTCCGTCAAACAGGCTGTATCTGAAGAACTTCTATCCCAGCGAATGCAGGACGCTAATAGAAGATTGCGTTCGTTGAAATCCAGCAAGGCTATCCCGCAGAGCGAGCTATTGGAGGTGGAAAAGATTCTATCTGATGTTTCTGGTCGTTTTGAAGGTGAGAAATCACAGGATGATGGCAAAGACCATTTGATGAAAGACCTTCGCACAGCTTTCCGCAAAATGGAAGAGGTGGAGAAAATGCACGAATGGGAATCGATAGAAGCCGAACTCAGAAGTGAATATGAGCGACTGGAAACTGCAAATAATGATTTGGGGAATGAATACGACAATGAAGTTCGCGAAATGCACCGCCAAGTTGACGAGGCTGTGCGAAAGAAAGATCCCAAATTGGGCAGAGAGGTTCTGCGAGATATGGGTCATCTCTTTTTCCAAGTCACAATTATTTATCAGCTAGTTGCCTTTGTAGAACACTATAATAATAACTTTGGTCGATACAAATGGACTGATGCTGCCACGGCTAGACAGTTACTCAATCAGGCTCAGCAGATGATCAATGATAATGCCGACCCCGAATCTATCCGCCAGGTGTGTGCACGAGTCATCGACCTGCTAGATGTACCTGAAGACGAAAAGACGAAAATCCAAAAATCTAAGTTTCACTACCTGTAATTTGTCACTCTGCTATGTATAGTCTACAAAAGAATCAAGAGATTGCTTCATACACAGTTGCCTTCCCAATAAAGCAAGGAACTTACGCTGAGACTTACCGCGTTAAAGATCCTTGCGGCAAGAATTGTTTCTTGAAGTTGATTGCCTACAACAAACTGCATCCTACACAATTTGATGAGAATGGTGATTGTTTGGAGTTGAAGGTGTCGGAGCAACTGAATCATCCCAATGTTCTTCACTATCGAGATAGTGGTGAAATGTTGGTAGATGGGAAAAGAATGTTGTATGTGGTGTATGACTTCATTAGTGGCGAAACCGCAGCGCAGAAAACAACACGAGATAATGACTGCACTGTGTTTGATGCCAAACAAATTGTGCTAGGTGTGTTGGACGGTTTGAAGTATCTTCATTCTTTGCCGAATCCAATTATTCATAATGAGCTGACAACGCAGAATGTGATGCTTGATATGTCAAAAGGAATGGCCAAGCCAATCATCATTGACTTTGGCTATGCCCGGTTTATGAGTCAAGACCATCGTTCGTTTCAGAAAGATGGTCTCGACCTATTTTGCCAAGCACCAGAAGCATTCAATGGTTTGTTTTCGCCACAAAGTGACATCTTTTCTGTTGGAGCTATGCTGTATCAACTACTGTTTGGTCTACCTCCATATTATACCAATCTGTCGAAACTTAAAGGAGATAGGCTGGCTATGGTAGAGACTATCAATAATGAGCGAAAGCGACCATTGCGAATCTTGGACAGAGAAAAGTCCGGACTGGATGAACAGCTGATAAACATCATGGCCAAAGCACTCGCCTATAATCCAGATGACAGATTCCAGTCTGCCGATGAATTTGCCAAGGCATTAAAGGGTGAAATAAAAGTGTCACCTATTGCAACATCTCATCCAATTGACAAGGAGGAATCTTCTAAAGGTAGCAATGTGAATATTCCTCAAGGAAATGGGTTTGCTGATGTGGCTGGTATGCAGGAGTTGAAAGACTTGATAACAAGGGATATTATCAGAATCATTAAGGACCCAGAGAAGTCGAAGCGTTACGGGCTTTCTTTGCCCAATGGTATGTTGCTCTATGGTCCTCCACGTTGTGGCAAGACCTTCTTTGCTAAAAAGATGGCAGAGGAGGTAGGCTTCAATTTCATGCAGAAAACCCCTGCTGATTTGAAAAGTAAATGGGTGAATGCTTCGCAAGAGAACATAGCCAATATGTTCAAAGAAGCCGAGGAGAATGCCCCAACGATAATCTTTATAGATGAAATAAATGAATTATTGCCCAATAGATCAAGTGATTCCCACGAAATGTCAAAAAGTGCTGTGAATGAAATGTTGGCACAAATGGACAGGACTGGAGAGAAAGGGGTTTTCGTTATTGGGGCAACCAATTATCCTAATATGATAGATCCGGCCATGTTGGGTTCCGGTAGATTGGAAAAGAAGTTCTATATCGGACCTCCTGACAAGAATGCACGTAAAGCTCTTTTTGAATTGGCACTAAGGGACCGATATACAGATTTCGGTATAGATTATGATTTGTTGGCCGAGAAAACGGACAACTATGTCTCTGCCGATATGAATTTCATCGTTGATGAGGCCGCTAGAATTGCTTTTGAAAAAGACGAGAAGATAACTATGGACTTGCTACTGCAGACAATATCAAAAAACAAGCCATCAATACCTTTCGAAGAGTTAAAGAAATTTGAGTCTATTCGGAACGAAATTGAACAAACCGACCAAACTATTACTCAACGCAAACCAATTGGATTTAAAAGATAACAACTATGAATAATGAACTGTTCTTGAAAACCGTCTTTTGCTGCATGGCATGCGACGGCGAAATCGCCAACGAGGAATTGGCCTTAGTAAAGAGTGTTGCAACAAATCAGGCTGTATTTGAAGGCTTGGATATCTCGTCCAAACTTAGCGAATATGTGGAAGACATTCAACGAGATGGAAATGAATTTCTAACTTCATTCCTGAAAGAACTTTCAGCTGCTCAACTTTCTGAACATGCAGAATTACAAATTGTCAAGTTGGCCATTGATACAATAGAGGCGGATAACAATATCGAATATTCCGAGATTAGTTTTTTTAAGAGAATTCGTGCGAAATTACAGATTTCGGACGAGGCTATATTGGCCGAGCTGCCCGAAAAAGAAGATTACCTTCTGCCTGACATTAATGAAACTGATGGCCAAGACTGGACTATGTCGTTTGAAAATATTTCACTAAATTTACCCTAAGTTCCAATAAGAAATGCAACTTTTGAGAAAGAATAGCACGAGGAAAAATATTTTTTTTCGGCTAAAGAAAGCCTAAATCCTAGTTACAAGTGCAACACGAACAAGAGTTCGCTTACGTTAACTCACTCACCAATACTGCTATTGCCAAGGTGAATGCTAAGACATTACAAACGTATGGGGAGGTGGGTAGTTACATCTCCGACCGATTGAAGAACACTCAATGGGGTGATTATGTGGTGAGTGAATTGGCTGATTACCTGAAGCGACATAATCCTAAACGCAGAGGCTACAGCAAACGTTCACTCTACAATATGATGAAATTGTATGACACGAATTCAACGTCAGAATTCGGTCAGACAATAGAGCATTAGAAGTTGAGCATGCAATTGCAAATCACACAAATGCTTTTATTGCTGTCGCCTTTTCTAATTAATACTAACCACATCAGGCGTAAACATGTGCTTCGTGATGCCTAAACCATTCCTCTCTGGAGGAAGAAATATCAAAAACTTATCTTTTCTACCCCTGGCAGAGCAGACCGGTTGCATGGAGGATAGTCCCCTACCCTATGGCTGGGGGTTAGACCGTGGGCTTGGGGACCTTGATGGTGAACCAGCGGCGGAGGGGCATATCGAGTCCTATCTCGTTCATATAATTGTAGGTCGCAAAGCGCAATGCTTCGCCTACGGCTTCGATATCGTAGTCGAACTGTGAGTCTGTCTGTCCTTCGAGGGGCATCCAGTCGACCTCGTTGTTGCAGAAGGGATGGGGGGCTGCCTCGACACGACGGGCTCCATAGCGTTCGGGATTGCGGCCCGAAGGGGAATGGCACGTCATGGCATAGCGATGCCAGAAGGCACTCTGGACGATGCCTTCGTCGAACATTCGGCGTACTACCTCGAGGGCATTGACGGATTCCTGGAGGGTCTCGGTGGGGAATCCATACATGAGATAGGTATGCACCATGATGCCGCTCTGCTTGAAATGGCGACAGGCGTTGACGGTCTGCTCGATGGTGACACCCTTGTCGATGAGCTTGAGCAGGCGGTTGGAAGCCACCTCGAGTCCTCCGCTGACGGCTACACAGCCGGCATCGGCCATCAGGTCGCAGAGCTCCTGGGTGTAGGCCTTCTCGAAACGGATATTGCCCCAGAAGGTAAAGACATCGCCTCGACGCAGGATCTCTTCGCACACCTCGCGCAACAGCTTGGGAGGTAATGCCTCGTCGACGAAATGGAAACCTGTGTTGCCGGTCTGCGCAGCGATACGTTCCATATGGTCGACCACCTGTGTGGCTGTGGGGGCAGCATAGCGGCCTATGTAGTCGAGCGAGGTATCGCAGAAGGCACAACGATGCCAGTAACACCCGTGGGCCATCATGAGCTTGTTCCACCGGCCGTTGCTCCAGAGACGATGCATGGGATTGGTCATCTCGGCAAGGGAGATATAAAGATGAAGGGGCAGGCCTTCGAAAGAGGGGGTCGTGGTGTTGAGGAGCGGCTCGGCAGGATGGTCAACAAACACTACTTCGTGGCTGTCGTTACGGATAAAGGTGCGCACCAAAGGCTCTTTGTTGGCCAGGCGCAATAGTGGCGTTTCGCCGTCGTCGAGAGAGATTGTGTCGCAATAATCAAAGATACGGCCGTCGGTAAGGCTACGCCATTCGGTATTGGGGAACCCTCCTCCGAGATTGATATGAACGGACGGATATCTCGATTTGATATACTGGCCACAACGCAAGGCTCCGTAGAGACAGCCGGGGAAGGGAATGGAAAGACACACTATGTCGGGTTCAGACTGCTGCAGATGACTGTCCAGAAGGGAAATAAGCAACTCGTCGATAACCGTTGCCGGGGCTTTGAGATGGAGCTCTATCTCGTCGAAAGTTGGCGCATAGCTGGCTATCTGCTCGGCATAGCGAATGAGGTCGAAATGGGAATCGACGTTTTCTCTGATATAGTCGGCAACATCTTCGATGAAAAGGGTGGCGAGGTAGCGTGCCTTATCTTCGGTTCCCGAGGTTCCGAACGCCCACTCCATATCGGCAAGGCTGTCGAAACGCCGACCTTCGGGCAGAAGACTGCGGTTGACGATACGCGGCGCCAGAGTATTATCTTCGCCCCTTAAGAATCGCATCACTACGTCGATGGCGGTCAGGGTCTGCTGCTGCCAGGAGGTAAGCTCAGAGCCAAACAATTGACGAAGGAACTGACTTGTAAGGATATGGGATACGAGTTCGATGCCCAGATCGGCCTGGTCGGCAGGATGGCCATTGGACTCGAGGAAGCCTTTCAATACCGTTGTGGCGGGATAGGGCGTATTGAGCTGGGTGAGAGGCGGGGTAAGGAGCAGAAACTTCATAGCGGAAAACGGGACAGGATGATGGGGTTTGCGTATCAGTTGAGGAGATCCTCGGCGGAGATAAGGATGCGGAAGAGCTCTTTATTCTTGGGATTGAGATAGATGTAGAGGAAGGATACATGCTCGCTGACGGCCTGTTCTATCTCGGCCTCCAGGAGGGTCTTGAGCTGTTGTATCTGGCGGAAGCGAAGAAACTCTCTATCGGAAGGATTCAGGGAGCTCAACTCCTTGAGGGCATCGCCGCTACAGGAGATATGGTAGACGGCATTGGTGTCGGAGACATAGCATTCGACAAGGTCCAGACCGGGGGCAAGGGAGAAGGGAAGATTGCTGCGCATACCGTCCAGCTCGACTCTAAAGGAGGTGAGGAAGGGGGTGGAATCCTGCTCGGCAGAGAGGCTCTCGAGCTGGAGATTCAGCTCCTGGGTAGGGAAGAAACGATGGGACAAGGGGGCTCCGTTGGCATCGACCAGGGTTATCTCCATGGAACAGCGCCCCGTTACGGCTGCCTCGAGGAGGTCGGAATACTGGAATAATTTGCGAAGAAGGAGCTGGTTGAGGACGATGGTATAGTTGCTGTCGAGGACTGACATCTCGGCGGACATCTTGTTGGAGAGTACGGAAACGAGACATATGATGGTGTCGCGGACATAGATATCGGCAAGGCCGTCCTGACTGATTCGGCCCAAGGAGGAAGGATCTTCGGCAAGGGTGGGACGAAAGATTGTGTCGACATAATAGGAAATGGCCTGGCGGATGAGTGACGTGTTCTGATCGGCGGCAATGGAGTCGTCGCCGAGGTCACGGAGGAGCATGTTATAGACTCCAAGGACGGTAACGGGGGGAAAGGTATTGACGTCTGATGTGTCCATCCATACGGAATCGGACAGGTCGTAGGCGGATTCCCACTCGCTGGGCTCTATGAGGATATTGATGAGTGTCTCTCCCCTATCGTTGAGATAGGTGAAACGGAAATGGATATGCTCACGGACGATATTGCCGCTATAGGGACCATAGGAAGACAGGAGGTTCTGGAAGAGACCCTGCCGGGTTGAGGAGATGACGTCGTCGGTATAGTCGTCGGGAGACAGGTTGACATGGAGGATGCCTGCCGTTATCATGGTATCGTCGACGAGCTGGTTGCGGACAAGAGTGAGTGTATTATCCACATCCCACGGAAGCTGGTGGCTGGTCTGGGCAGCCTCACGGCGCAACTCTTCATGAATATTGACCGAAGGAATGCCATCGGGAGAATAGCCCGACGTGAGCATCATGAGTTCGCTATAGGGGAGAAAAAGGGTGGCAAGGGGTTTGCCCCGGCGGTTCTGATAGACGACACGAAACGAGACTTCGCCATTGCAAATGAGATTCCAAAGGTCGTCATCGGAAGTCAAGGCGTTGACCATGGCGGATCTCTGAGGGATATTGATACCATCGCTGGAGATTCTTTCTGCCACACTCTTGTCAAGAACCTTATAGGTAAAGGTCAGGATGCTGTCGTCGAGGCTGACTCCTGTCCATTGGATTCCCTGTCCGATATCGGAAGGAATCTGGGCTTGGAACTTCTGTATATAGCTGCCGAGCCAGGTGCGGGATTTCTCTACCTGGGCTATGACGGAGCCTGAAAGGAGCAGGACGGAGACAAGAAGCAGGAGGATGCGTTTCATTGGTGTCTGTATGGAGGGATTATGGGTTTTCTAAATTCGGGGGTTATGGTATGGGTTGAGGGGGTTGAAGTTATTCGGGAAGTGGGGGTATTGGTCTGTTGTATGTGGGGAAGTGGGGGGGC
>JAKSMQ010000049.1 GCA_024400565.1 Bacteroidales bacterium | reverse complement strand
CATGTCGGTCTACAACGCCTTCATCCAGGCCAACCTCGGTGTCGTCAAGGTCTATCGTAGTGAAAAGTCGTCACGACCAAAGGGAGTAAACTAGGCTGGCTCCACTTCGGTCGCCGACCACAGTTCTCCGCCGAACACCAACAAACAGATAATTGAATTTTTAGAGCCTACCGAAAGAAAGTTCTGGGTTGTGTTGTGCTAGCAAGGGCACCTGTGGAGATAAAATAATTCGTTGACTATCATTTTTTATTAGGGCAAATGAATGCTGAAGTAACATTTCTTCTCAAACGGGATACCCTATCGAAACGAGGCGTGCTGATCGATAAGATAGATTTGCCCCTCAAAAAGGGGGTTGTTTAGCAAATCATTCAAAAAAGTGATTTGTGATTTGTGATTTTGCAAATGCAACGCATTTTTCATGGGCTGCGTGGCCGGCTTTTTACGTTGCTGAGGTTTGCATTCTGAACTGTGTACCCCCCCAAAAAGAAGCAGGACGGCGAGCCGTCCTGCTGATATTAAAACTAAGTCAGAATGGAACTTAGAGTTTGAAGCGGATACCAAGAGCAGCACCCCAACCGAAACCGGAGTGGTTGCCAATGAAGTTCCACATAGGACGTACGTCGAGGGTGAACTGGAGAGGATCAATGATATTGAGCTCGAGACCAGCCTGACCACCGAGAGCGAGACCGAAGTCGCTGTTGTTAGCCTTGTCGGTATAGAGACCAAGGTTTGCACCAATACCAGCAAACCAACCGAGAGGTCCGGTAATTTCGCCAGTCCACTGGTAGATACCAGAGAGGTTGTAGTATGCCCAGTTGTCGTGGCCAGACCAACCGAGGTCGAATTCGAGACGGTTGCCACCGAGGCCCATCTGATAGGAGAGTTCTGCGTTGGTACCACTACCAGCACCAAGGCGTACACCAATTGCGTTCTGAGCGTTCATGCTGAAGCCGAAAGCTACGAGCATAACGATAGCTGCTAATACTTTTTTCATGTTTGTACTTTTTTTAGATTTGTTAATAATATTCTTTTTAATTATTCACTTACAATATTTTGCGAAACAAACTATTTTGTCAGCACACTATTGTTAAGACTTGCAAAAATATACTTTTTTCTCGAACCTACCAAAAATATACTAAATTTTAACATAATAAATACTCTCCGATACTCCTCTCCTACCCTCTAAGGAGATATTTTTTTACTCCCGACACAATAAAACAGGCACGTGCGCGTTATTTACATTACTGATTTTGAAATTTCAAATTACCATGAAAATACATATTGTTCAGCACGACGTAATTACCAATAATCCCGAAGAGAATCTGAAATGGATTCTTGAGGAACTCGACACTCCCGAAAGCAAAGATGCCCTGCTTACCGTATTTCCCGCCTGTACTCTCTGCGGTTACCCTCTCTACGGCAGTATCGCATACACAGACATCCAGAAACGCGCCCAGGCAGCCCTTCAGGAGCTGATTGCCCACAGCGAACACCGGGCATTCCTTATCGGCATGCCTCTCCAGATTCAGGACAAGGGTCTCTGCAATGCCATTATCTTTGTGCAGAACAATGCCATCAGAGGCATCATCACCAAGAAATACCTGGCTCCCGACGAGCAGAAATACTTTGTTCGCGGCGAAGGTGTGCAGACCATCCAGTTCCAGGAGCAGGAGATTGCCATCGGATTCTACGAAGACCTCAAGGAGCTGACCAAGCAGCACAACGAGATGCCCGACATGGTAATATGCTGCGGTTGCAACATCTTCAACTACAACAACCCCTACAGCATCCGTTATCGTATGCACAAGATTGTGGAGAGCCTCAACTGCTCGCTGGTATTCGTCAACCGCATAGGCGGCGAACACTCGTTCCTCTATGCCGGCGGATCGATGGCGCTGAATGCTGCCGGCAATGTGTTGTGCCAGTTCCCCTATTTTGAACAACACAGCGAGAGCGTAGACCTTCAGCTGCTGACGGTGCTCGAAAACGACGAAAAGCCCGAAGCTGTCGTGCTGGTATACAAGGCCCTGGTGATGGGAATACAGGACTATTTCCGCAAGAATGGCCTCAGCAAGGCTGTTATCGGACTGAGCGGCGGTATTGACTCAGCCCTTGTGGCTGCCCTGGCTGTTGACGCCCTCGGAGCAGAGAACGTGCACGGCATTCTTATGCCCTCCCAATATTCTACCGACCATAGTGTTCAGGATGCCATCGACCTGGCCGAGAACCTGGGCATGGACATTGACACGGTGCCTATCGCCGACATCTTCAACCAGATGAAACTGTCGATGAAGCCTGTGTTTGGCGACCGCGAAGAGGATGTGACCGAAGAGAACATGCAGGCCCGCATCAGAGGTACCATCGTGATGGCCTACGCCAACAAATTCGGAGCCCTCATGCTCAACACCTCCAACAAGAGTGAGGCCGCAATGGGATACGGCACGCTCTACGGAGACTGCAACGGCGCTATGGCTGTAATCGGAGACCTCTACAAGACCGAAGTATACCAGCTCTCCGAATACATCAACCGCAACGGCGAGAGAATTCCCCAGCACACCATCGACAAGGCACCTTCGGCCGAGCTGCGTCCCAACCAGAAGGATAGCGACACCCTCCCCGACTATGCAATCCTTGACGAGATTCTGAACCTTCACATCGAAGAGGAACGCTCGATGGAAGAGATTGTCGAAGAAGGCTTTGACCCCGAAACCGTGGCCTGGGTATTGCGCAGAGTGAAGATGAACGAATGGAAACGCCGCCAATGTCCCGCTTCGCTCAAGGTGAGCCCCATGACCTTTGGAATCGACCGCAAAGTACCTATCTCCTAACAGAACACACACCAATATCTACGAGACGGGGCTTGCTCCGTCTCTGTTTATTCCAGCTATCAGATGCAGTCAAACCCGGAAATAGAACTTGCCAAGCAATACATAGAGTCGACCAACCTGTCGCTATTCCTTACCGGAAAGGCGGGTACGGGCAAGACTACATTTCTGCATCATATTGTCAGCACAATCAATAAACGCTATGTGGTGGTTGCGCCTACAGGAGTGGCTGCTGTAAATGCAGGCGGGGTTACGATTCATTCATTCTTCCAGCTGCCGTTCTGCCCTTATCTTCCCGACGTAAAAGAGTTGGTTACGGAATACCAGATGCCGGAGAGCAAACGTCAGCTGAGAAAAGAGAAGCTTCGCATCATCCGCACGCTCGATCTGCTGATTATTGACGAAATTTCGATGGTGAGAGCAGACCTTTTGGACGCTATCGACGATGCGCTGAGACGCTTCAGGCGGTCGAGCAAACCTTTTGGCGGGGTGCAACTGTTGATGATAGGCGACGTGCAACAGCTTCCGCCGGTGGTCACAGACAGCGAAAAAACATTTATGGATAGGGTCTACCCTTCGCCCTTCTTCTTCCACAGCAAAGCGCTGAAGAAGACCCCATATGTCACTATTGAACTCAAGACTATCTACCGTCAGCAGGACGAACGGTTTGTCCGACTGCTCAACAACATCCGTGACAACCGGTTTGACACAGACACCCTGAAGCAACTGAACAGCAGGTGTGTTCCTATACCGGAAGGAGACCATCATCATGCTATACGCCTGACGACCCACAACCACCAGGCCGACAGCATCAACCAGCTGCGTATGGCCCAATTGCCGGGAAAGGCCCACACATTTAAGGCATCAATCGACGGCAATTTCCCATCCTCATCGGCTCCTACCGAAGAGATTCTTGTGCTGAAAGAGGGGGCGCAGATTATGTTTGTAAAGAACGACACGAGTGGCGACCACAGATATTTCAACGGCAAGATAGGCATCATTGAATCAATCTCCGAAAACGACCAGGGTACGCTCATAAGGGTGGTTGATGAGGATGGAGAACGTATCTCGGTCAATAAGGAACAATGGGAAAACATCAAATACGAGATTGATCCTAAAGACAATCAGATCAGGCAGAAGGTTGACGGAACCTTTGAGCAGTATCCGCTACGGCTTGCCTGGGCCATCACCATTCACAAAGCCCAGGGACTGACTTTCGACCATGTAATCGTCGATGCCGGACAAGCCTTTGCCTATGGTCAGGTCTACGTTGCCCTTTCGCGTTGCCGCTCGCTCGAAGGCCTCATATTGAGCACACCCATCACCTCAGCCGCAGCATTCAACAACAGCGATGTAATAGGGTTTGTTTCGGCATTTACGCCCACCCAGGAAGCGGCCAGACAACTCGGAATCCAAAAGCTGAAATACCACTACGACATGCTCTATGAGTTCTTCGATCTAAGTCCCATTGAACGCTTTGCAAACAGAATCAGCCGGACTTATCACGAGAGTCTCCGAAATGCCTACCCGGAGCAGACTCAGAAGATGTCGACCCTCTGTCTCAACGAATTGCCCAATATTCTCTCGGTTGCAGAGAAGTTTCGCCAGCAGCTTTACAGGCTTTCTCTCGCGCCGGACAATTCTTCAGACAGCAGCCTGATTCCCAATCAGGACTATCTCAACGAACGGGTAACCAAAGCATGCACTTATTTTCTGGAACAGTTAACAGGTTTCTACGCTACGATAACTCCTCTGCTCCAGGTGGAGATTAATAATGCTGAGGTGGAGAAAAGTATTAAGGAAGACAGGGAATCGCTTGCCGAAGCCATCGAGCTGAAACAGGCATGCATGAAGAGGGTTGTCAAAGATAAATGCTTCAATGTATCGTCCTACCTACAGACCAAGACCAATTGTCTGCTCGAGAAGGACAATCCCAAAAGAAAGTCTGAAAAGAAGGATAAGATTGACTACCAAGCTATCTACTCTGACAATCGTCACCCCAAGCTCATTCCTATGCTCAGCCAATGGAGGAGAGAGACTTACGAAGAGCTGGGCGTTCCTGCTTTTGTTGTTCTTTCTCAAAAGACGCTTGTTGCCATCGCCGACCGGCTGCCACTCTCGGAGGAAGAACTATTGCGGATTCCCGGCATTGGAAAGGCTAAAGTCAAACAGTTCGGGCAAGAAATCATACGCGTTGTCAAGATTTATTGTGCCGACAACGGAATAAATATCAGTTCTGATCAGACGGAGATTCCGAACGGATAATCTTACAATTGTTCAACGTATTAGACTTTTCCGCTTGACATTATTTGCGAAACACAACCCTCCCGAAACTGGTCTCTTCAAGAAAAGATCAAGTATTTTTGTTACGTTCTGTAATGATTAAAGAGTGGCTAATTGTCGACGCAATTGCTCTTGTTTAAGCATTTCTGTGATACTTGGCCAACACATCAAGGTCAAGTACCAGGCCATCCTCAGCCATCAACGTACGGGGGAACACTTCTAAGGCATCATCATACAAAGGTTGCAAATCACGATACCGGGCAGAAAAGTGAGTAAGCAACAGATTGCCACATTGGGCATTTCGGGCTAACTGTGCAGCCTGTCGGGTTGTACAGTGTCCTGTTTCTAAAGCCCGCTGTTCCATAGATTTATCGAAAGTTCCTTCTACACAGAGCAAGTCTACGCCCCGAACAATATCTACCAGAGAATCATTATAGGACGTATCACAACAATAGGCATAACGGATGGGTTCTCTCTTGGGCAGGACCAATTCATTATTGGGAATAACGATGCCCTCTTCTGTCGTATAATCGCGTCCCTGCTTTACCATCCGGATATCGGCCGAGGACATATTGTATTGCTGGGCTACACCTTGTTTCAGTTGAAAATAAGGCACATACTCCTCAAAAATAAATCCGAAACATGGAATCGAATGGTAGAGAGGAAAGGCTTTAACCGTACAATGATTATTGTGAAATATTTCCTTGGCAACAGGCTCGTCGTTCTCTATTTCATGGTATTTTATCTCAAAATCGAAGTCCGAACCACTCAACTCGAACAAAGGGGTCAACGCCTCCTTGAGACCTTTGGGAGAGAAGATATCAACAGGCTCTTTCCTGCCACCCAGGTGCATGGTTGACAAAAGACCCGGCAACCCGAAAATATGATCGCCATGGAGATGTGAGATAAAAATTGTTCCGAAACTCTGCATCTTCTGTCGATAATGACGTATCTGATTCTGGGTAGACTCGCCACAATCGACCAACATCTTGAAACCATCCATATTGACGACCTGAGCGCTACAATATCGCCCCAGTTTAGGTGTTGCTGCACCCGACCCGAGTATGGTTACAAGAAAGTTCATTAGCGGGAGAAATGGATTAAATCGCCCGTGTTGGGATCAAACTGAGCATGATATCTTCCCATTGGAAGATTAACCGTTGTACCGAACTGCGAAATCTTCACTTTCTTTTGAAAAAAGAATTCAACCTCTTGATTCTTCGACTGACCATAGAGCGTAACTCTGGCTGTTTCTGGAATACGGTATTTGAATTTACGCCGGTCGAACAGATTGCCCGAATTAATTTTCGATGTGCGGTTTTTCATAAAACGCGAGGCGTTTTTCAACTGATGCTCCGACTGAATATTGCAGTAAACAACGAGTGCTTCTGCTTCGGTTGAATCAACCAGTCCTTTTGTCGGAGTGAATCGGAACAGCTCTACTGTCTGAGAGTCCACGAGACTCTTTTCATCCCTAGGATCGACCCAAAACACGACAGTCTCGGTTGTTGAATAGCCTACAAATTGGGCTATGATAGACTCTTCCTGTTCGGTAAGCTGGTCATATAAGAAACGAACGGCATCGCCGCTATAATTGCCTCCAAATTCGCCAAACAACAGCTGTTGCTTCTTCTCCTGAACTTCTTCCAGTCTCTCTGCCGCCTGGGTTGCACGCTGTTTTATCGAACGTACATCCTTGCGGGAAGAGAGCAGGGTGGGTTTTCCGGGCTTGTCAAAGCGTGTATAGAACGTATCTACCCGGTCGTAGAGATTGTAAGAAGCCTGGCTGACGGCCTTCTTCGTCTTGGATTGGGGTTGGTCAGACTCTTCATCAGAATCAACCATTGAGAGAGGGTCGCAACCGATTGCCATGAGAAGATTGCGAGAATCGACCGAGAGGGATGTCCATCTGGGATTCACAAAATAGTAGGATTGAGGATCAGCCTGATTGACAGCCTGGATATCGATTGACTTTATTGAATAGACCGAGTCTATTGCCACTTTCATACCTATTAAATCAGCTGCAAATTCGGCATACGGAGCATTCTCAAGGTCACGCTTCTCAAAGGTGACTGCTATGCGCAACTGGGTGTGAGGCAAGGCATAGACCATGCCTCCAGGAATACTCATTGAGGGCTTTGACTTTGCCGAATAGACCGAATAGAAGCTGCACCCAACATTTAGAAATACAGCAACTGACAATACAAGCAATAGGAGTATTCTTTTCATAGTTCGTTAAAATTAACTGGGGTCGTAGCCAAAACTCTTGAGTGCACGGTCGCTATTGCGCCAGTCTTTCATCACTTTGACATGGATACTCAAGAAGCACTTCTTCTCGGTAAACTCCTCGATATCTTTTCTGGCCTCAGTACCCAGCTTCTTCAACGCCGCTCCCTGATGACCAATAATAATACCTTTCTGAGAATCACGCTCTACATAGACCGTAACATCTATTCGGTCTATGCCGTCCTGCTCCTTATAGCCGTCCACTACAACCTCGCAGGAATAAGGAATCTCTTTCTGATAGAAGAGAAGTATCTTCTCGCGGACTATCTCGCTCACAAAAAAACGCATAGAGCGGTCGGTAAGCTCATCCTTTGGGAAATAGGGAGGGCACTCGGGCAAGAACTGGAGAATATTGTCGAAGATAGCATCTACGTTGAAATGTTCGGTAGCAGATGCAGGAATTATGACCGCACGTGGAATCTGGTTTTTCCAATAGGCTATCTTGTCGAGAATAGTCTGCTGGTTGGAGAGGTCAATCTTGTTTATTACAAGTATAATAGGAGTCTTGCTCTTGATAACCTTCTGCAACACTTCCTGATTCTTAAAGGTCTCTCCCACCTCTGTTACCAGCAGGAAGAGATCAGCATCCTGAAGGGCCGAGTTGACAAAACCCATCATCTGCTCGTGCAACTTGTAGTGAGGATTGACGATACCGGGAGTATCGGTATAGATTATCTGAAACTCATCGGCCTCCTGTTGACCTTCCTGCAAAGGACATTGTCCGTTCACAATACCCATGATACGATGACGGGTAGTCTGTGCCTTAGAAGTGATAATGCTCAGTTTTTCGCCCACAAGAGCATTCATGAGGGTTGATTTACCCACATTAGGGTTACCAATAATATTTACGAATCCGGCTTTATGCATAAGTGAAAAAGAAAAGGTGGCGTCTCACAAAGAGCCGCCACATCAGGCTATCGAACTATCGATTGTTATTCAAAATATTCAATAAAACGTTCGGTGATAAATTGGGGAACAGTACGGTCGTTTTCGAGAGTATACTCGGTTTTCTGAATCCAATTACCCTGCTTGTCGTAACGGTAAACAAAGAGTGTAACGAAAACCTCGGGCTCATCTTCGGTATAGTCAAAGAGAGTCTGGCTGACTACCATATTGTGCTCGTCGTACTCATAACGCAACTCCTGGATTTTCTTCTTTTCGCGATTGAATACCTTCGTAATTGCGATGTTGCCGTTCTTGGTATAGGAGTAGACCTCACGCTTGTAAATATTGTTGAAGGGGTCGTTGTAGGAGCGCTGGCTTACTCTGCCCTGGCCGTCATAGATAATCAGCACGCGATTCTCAACCTGACGTTCTGCATCCTCTACATAAGTTTCGGTCAGACGATTCTGAGCATCGTAGATATAGACCGTACGGCCGATAACACGTTCCTGAGGGTCGACAATATGCTCGAGGGTTACCAGACCAAAACCATCATGCTTGTAACGGGTGCGGAAGATAACATCCTGTTCGCCCACCGAAAGGAAGGTCATACTCTTGCGATAACCACGCGTAGTATATAGAGTCTGAAGGTTCTCCATCAGCTCGCCACGTTCCATTGTTTCTCCCACTACGCGAGCCTCGTAGAGTTTCTGCTCTACCTGCTTCACATTACCATGAAAGCCATCAATGCGAACATCAGATTTATAGGTCTGTGCTGTTGCAGAACCGAGAAATGCAATAATTGCTGCTGCTATGAAAAGTGCCTTTACTTTCATAAGTAGTTGTTGGTTTTATTATTAGTACCACAAAGGGATTAATACTTGTACCCTTTATAAACGACAAAAATACAAAAATATTTCAACATAGCAATCTTTTTCCTCAAAATCTTTTCCTTGCACACTAAATTTCATCGCCTTGCGTTATTATCTTCTAGACCTGTAAAAACAATCCTACCACGACTCTAACACAACTATGGAACAAATTATATTAATCTGCTTTCTAATCTACACCTGCCTTCTGTTTGGCATCACTTTTCTTACATCCCGCAAAGCCAGCAACGAAACATTCTTTACCGGCAACCGCAAATCGCCCTGGCCCGTAGTAGCTTATGGTATGATCGGCGCATCACTTTCGGGCGTAACCTTTATGTCTGTTCCCGGAGGGGTGTACAACGGACAGTTCACCTATATGCCGTTGGTTTTCGGCTATGTAATCGGATACTTTGTCATAGCCTTTTTGCTTCTTCCCCTTTACTACAGACTCAATCTCACATCCATCTATTCCTATCTCGAGCAACGGTTCGGAGCATCGTCCGAAAAGACAGGAGCTCTGTTCTTTATCATCTCACGCCTGTTAGGATCGGCTCTAAGAATGTATCTGGTCGTATTTGTGCTCTACGAATTCGTATTCCGCTCATGGGGCATACCATTCTGGATACCTGCCGTAGTCTTCATAGCCCTCATTCTTCTCTATACTTTCCGGGGCGGTATCAAGACCGTTGTCTGGACCGATATGCTGCAGACCACATTCCTGCTGCTGGCTGCCATCATTACCGTAGTTGCAATCCTCAACACACTCGATATGTCGCTGGGAGAGCTTATCAAGACCTCAACCGAACAGGGGCGAACAAGGATTTTCGAAACTGACCCGACTGCCCCCAAATACTATTGGAAGCAGATACTTGCCGGAGCCTTTATAACCATCACTATGACAGGTCTTGATCAGGATATGATGCAGAAGAATCTCACATGCAAAAATCTACGTTCTGCTCAAAAAAACGTCCTCACATCCAGTTTCCTTTTCATCATCGTCAACCTCATCTTTCTCTGTCTTGGCGCAGCCCTGATCCTTTATGCAGAATCGACCGGATTTGCCCTTCCCGTCGGAGAAAACGGGGCTGTTGTGGGCGATAAGATATTCCCTTCCATAGCCTTTTCGCTCAATACCTTTACGGCTGTTGTATTCATGCTCGGCATGGTGGCAGCAGGATACTCCAGCGCAGACGGCACATTAACGGCACTTACAACCACCTTCTGCTACGATTTTCTCCATTTCGACAAGCAGACTGCCGACGCTAAAAGCCAACTGCGCAAACGCCGTCTGGTCCATATCTCCTTTGCACTCTTATACCTGCTGGTCATCATAGCCTTCCGCCCCTTCCATAATCAATCGCTCATCGATACGCTCTTTGATGTTGCAGGCTTCACCTATGGTCCGCTTCTGGGCATGTATGCTTTCGGTCTATTTACCCAGAGAACCGTCCGAGACCGCTGGGTTCCAGTCATCTGTATCCTCTCACCCGTCCTATGCTACATCCTAAAGCTCAACAGCGAGGCCTGGCTGTGGGGGTATAAGTTTGGATTCGAAATCCTTCTGATTAACGGATTGCTGACCTTTGCCGGACTTCTACTTATATCGAGCAAGTCTTCCAAAACTGAATAATACTATAATATGCGCTATCTGCTCTTCGACCTCGACCGCACGCTTTGGAACTTTGAAGGTAATGCCGATATTACTTTCGGAAAGATGTTCCAGCATTTTGATTTAGGTTCTCTCTGCCATACCGACTGCGAATCGTTCCACGACTATTACCGCATCATCAACGACCAGCTATGGGATTCTTACCGGAACGGAACGATAACGAAAGATATGCTTAACATACAGCGTTTTACTATTCCTCTTGAACATTTCGGAGTAAAAGAGCACGTAATGCAGCTATCTGTCCAGCTAGGAGATTTCTATGTTCACGAAGGCCCCAAGCAGACAGGACTTATGCCCGGCGCTCGCCATCTGCTAGACTATCTGGCTTCCAAATCCGAATATACGCTCTGTATCATAACCAACGGCTTTTCTGAAGCCCAGATTCCAAAGATGCATTCGAGCGATATCTACCGCTATTTCAAATATTTCTTCCTCTCCGAGGAGATTGGATTCATGAAGCCGAGCCCTAAGTTCTTCGAGGGCGTCCTGCAACAGCTATCAGAGAAAGAGGACTACTCTATCAGACCCGAAGACTGCCTCGTAATCGGGGACGACTATAAGGTAGACATTGTTGGCGGACAGAGTATTGAAATCCCGCAGATATTCTACAACCACAACCGGAAATTCAAAGGTCCCTATGCCTTCAAGCCGACCTTCGAAGTCCAGGAACTTGAGGAGATAGAATCTATCCTTTAACCTGTAACCCGAGAATAAATATTCTTTATAGAGAGGGGCTATTAAGCCCCTCTAGACGACACAAAAAAGCATTCCAGATGGAATGCTTTTTTATTTGAACTGAACAGGTTTGCTTATTCAGCAGCCTCATCAGCAGCGGCAGCAACGGCGTTACGGGTGCTGTTGATAACAACAACCTCGCTGCTCTTGGGGTTAAGAACTGCAAAGTTCTCAGCGTTGATATCCTGAACCTTAACGCGCTGTGCGATGTCGAGGTTGGTGATATCGATAAGGATCTCGCTAGGCATGTTAGCGGGGATAGCCTTAACATTGAGGCGTTTCTGCTTGTAAACAAGCTTACCACCCTTCATAACACCCTTGGAAGTACCAGTGGTGTGAACGGGGATAGACATAACAACAGCCTTGTCGTCGCTCAGCTCGTAGAAGTCAGCGTGGTATACGATCTCGGTTACGGGATGATACTCGATGTCCTTCAGCATAGCGCTGTACTTGGTACCGTCGAGGTCGATCTCTACGAAGCAGGGTTCGGGGTTGAAGATGATACGGTCAAACTGGGTAAGAGGAAGAG
>JAKSMQ010000048.1 GCA_024400565.1 Bacteroidales bacterium | reverse complement strand
CGTCAGCCCGGTTCCTCCATCATGCCCGGTAAGGTTAACCCCGTTATCCCCGAGGTAATGAACCAGGTTGCTTATAAGGTTATCGGTAATGACCTCACCGTTGCTTGGGCAGCTGACAATGGCCAGCTCGAGCTCAACGTAATGGAGCCCGTTATCGCTTACAGCCTCTTCGAGAGCGTACATCTCCTCATGAATGGTTTTGACACCCTCCGTACCCTCTGCATTGACGGTATCCAGGCTAACGTTGAGCGTTGCGCTGAACTCGTTAAGGGTTCCATCGGTATCGTTACCAACCTCAACCCCGTTATCGGTTACAAGGCTTCCACCAAGATCGCTCGTGAGGCTACCCTCACTGGCAAGGGTGTTGCTGAAATCGCTCTCGCTCAGGGCGTAGTAACCAAAGAAGAACTCGACATCATCCTCGCTCCTGAGAACATGATCGAGCCCGTTGACATGCCCGCTAAAATCGGTCGCAAATAATTTGTGCTGTCAATAATATTAGCCGCCTGAACACTCAGGCGGCTTTCTTTTTTCTTTCCCTTTAATATGACTTTAGAAGAATATATTCAATCTGAAATTATCCCTCTCTATGACCACTTTGATATGGCTCATCAGCGAGATCATGTACTAAAAGTGATAGAGGAGAGTATGAATCTTGCTCAATACTATCCTGTCGATAAGTCGATGGTATATGCAATTGCGGCTTTTCACGATACAGGATTAGTAAAGGGTCGAGATACACACCATTTAATTTCAGGATGTATTATCCGAGAAGATAGATGCCTTCCTCAATGGTTTTCTAAAGATCAGATAGAGACAATGGCTCAGGCGGCAGAAGACCATAGAGCGTCTTTAGACCACGAACCTAGAAGTATCTATGGAAAGATTGTGGCTGAAGCCGATAGAGATATAATTCCACATAAGATAATCCGACGTACCATTCAATACGGATTGTTTCACTATCCTCAATTAGATAAAGAGGACCATTGGAGGCGTACCTTAGATCACCTTCATGAGAAATATGCTGAAGGAGGATACCTGAAATTGTGGATTCCTGAATCCAATAATGTCCAGCAACTAAATCATTTGAGGGCAATTATTAATGATGAAGTAGAACTTCGTCAATTGTTTGATACTTTCTTTGCCGAAGAAAGAAAAGTGAAAGTATGATAAATAGGTAAAGGAGGAATACAATTAATTGAGGTGTCCTGTTAGATGGATTTGTTCTTCCTTGGTTTTTACGATGGAATCGAAATCTTCAAAGAAGATTGTTGGATTAGAAAACTATATACGGAAAGAAATACTGATATATGTAGGAGCTTTGCCTAAGTAATAGTTATTGCGTGCAAAAGCAAAGTCGAACTTCTTTTTCCGAATGCCAAATCCATAAGAAAATCCACTTGTGTTTATATTCTCGCTGCCATAAGTCTCTGCACTCTGGCGATAATTGTATCCTAATCTTGCATACAAGACTTTGGCTATAGACAATTCAACTCCAAATACTGCATGACGGAATAATTTATCAGTTGCTTCGTGAATAAAGGTCTCCTCTGTATAGGCACCTTCATAAGGATCATAGGTGACAATAGGATGAAGAGGATCATCGTATCGTAGATTCCAGCATTGCAGTTCAGTAGCGGCAAGGAAAACTCTGAATGGAGCATTCTCAAGTTTATAGGAGAGAGATGCAGATAATTCAAATGGGATCTTTTCGACAGTTCCACTAAAAGTGGCAAGTTGAGCACCTATATTTCGTCCCATTAAAGTAGCTGCAAATCGTTTATTAGAACTTACATAACTTCCGCATACGTCAAATGCGGCAGCAAACGCTGTATAACTTTCATATTGTGAAAGTACAGGTTTGAAATTAATACCGATAGAAAAAGATGAGTCGATATGTTTCCCCCATCCTATTGAGAAAACATAGTCTGCTGCATGGAACGAACTGGTACCGACTTCATTCTCATCATATCCTTCAAATCTTCCAAAGGAGTTGAAACGTAACGAGAATATGAAATCACCGACCTTGTCGAAATGTCTTCCGTAAGCTGCTGCACCAAAATGTGCACTTGCAGGCATCCCGACATAGTTTATCATCACTCTGTTATTGAATCGAGAATCGATAAACGAGGGGTTATCAAGTGTGATGGATATGTCGTCATCATATAGAGGGAGATAGTCCAATCCTAAGCCAGCGGTTCTGGCTGAAGAAGACATATCAAGAACCGATAGTGTATTCAATCCTGCTACTTGGGCTTTTAGTCCCAATGGTAACAAGCATAATAATATGTATAAGAAGCGTCTGGTCACACAAACGATAATCTATGTTTAATTCTCCCACACCTCTTTTCCATCTTTGGTAAGGTGGCCTGTACGCATTTTGCCTTTTTCAGTCTTCTGACGGATTGTGTATTTCCCTTTCATGATGAGAACCTCATCATAATTGAAGCCTGTAACAAATTTGCCTTGAACATCTACGAAGGCCCATTTGCCGCGAAGACGTACAGCTGCAAAATAAGCAGGATAGTTGTTTTTGACATAGTCTATCTCACACATAACGGCATCGAATTTGATGTCTGTCAGAGGTTGGCCGCTAACACCAACAAGCCCCCATTTGCCCCCTTTGGAAACAGGATACATACCACCATTGGTTTCGTACATAACGGCAGAGTATTGAGCCCGAATAGTCCAATTGTTGTTGGCATCTACGTAGCCCCATTCTCCAGTCTCTTCAGCACGGCAGGGATAATAGAACGGATAGGCCTCTTTCTGTTGTGCAAAAGCGCTTATCCCGAGAGTGAGCATGAGTGTGGATAGAACTATTTTCTTCATCGTTTCTTAATAGAAAACCCAACTGACCTTTATTGTAGGTCAGTTGGGTATAAAATAGATTAGTGCTTTTTATTGCGTTCATGACGCATGAGGTGGCTGGGCTCAAGGCTGAGACGATCGTTGGTCTCAAGCAATGAAGCAACACCTTCGTCAATCTTACGTTTAGCCTCACAAGCTTCGCAGTGGCACTCCTCATGGTATTCTGCAGGTTCGGTATAGGTGGTAATAACACCTTCGAAGTTACGGAGAATAACCTTACGGGGGCTCTGGGAGATAACGTAGTTAGGCATAACGGGGGTCTTTCCACCACCACCGGGAGCATCAACTACGAAAGTAGGAACTGCATAGCCAGAGGTGTGACCACGGAGTGCTTCGATGATTTCAATACCCTTGCTGACGGGGGTACGGAAATGCTCAAGACCCATAGAGAGGTCGCACTGGTAGATGTAGTAAGGACGTACGCGGTTCTTAACAAGGTTGTGCATAAGGCTCTTCATAACGTGAACGCAGTCGTTTACACCACGGAGAAGAACAGTCTGGTTGCCGAGAGGAATACCTGCATTAGCTAACTTAGCGAGAGCAGCCTGAGATTCAGGAGTGAACTCGTTGGGGTGATTGAAATGAGTGTTGAGCCAAATGGGATGGTATTTCTTGAGCATGTTGCAGAGGTCGTCGGTAATACGCTGGGGACATACCACGGGGGTACGGCTGCCGAGACGAACAATCTCTACGTGGTCAATCTTACGCAGACGGGAGATGATGTACTCCAAACGCTCGTCGCTTACCATAAGTGCGTCGCCACCTGAGAGGAGAACATCGCGTACGCATTCGGTCTTCTCAATGTATTCAAGAGCTTTCTCGATACGGTCCATGGGGCTCTCGTCGTCCTTCTGACCTGCGAAACGACGGCGGGTGCAGTGGCGGCAGTACATGGAGCACATGTCGGTGATGAGGAAGAGAACGCGGTCTGGGTAGCGATGGGTAAGACCAGGAACGGGGCTATCTTCATCCTCGTGGAGAGGGTCGAGAAGGTCGGCGGGGGACTGGTAGGTCTCAGCACCAGTAGGAATAGCCTGACGACGGATAGGATCGTAAGGATCGTTGGGGTCGATGAGGGAGAGGTAGTAAGGAGTGATGCTCATACGGAGAGTCTTGAGGGTCTGACGAACACCTTCCTGCTCTTCCTCGGTAAGAGTAAAATATTTGTTGAGCTGATCGAGGGTTTCGATACGGTTAGCAACTTGCCATTTCCAGTCGTTCCACTGTGCATCAGTTACTTCGGGAAACAATTCAGCTCTTCTATTAACTTTTGCCATTGTGATGGGGTTGAGTATTGGATTAAAGAAAAGATAGATTGGAAAGAAGGCCCAAACCTTACTTCCCAATCTATGTTATCTGATGGTATTATGCGTAGAGCTCTTCGAAGATCTTACGGAGTTCGGGGCTTTCGCGGAGCTCCTGGAGGGTGAACTCGGCGTGACCCTTGGTGTAGCCGTTACCCATAATCATGTTAACGTCCATACCGATACCTTCAGCACCGAGGGAAGCCTTGGTGAAGCTGGTAGCCATTGAGAAGAAGTATACGGTACCATCGTCCTTGGTGCAGAGAACAGCGGTCATCTCCTGATCGGGAACGTTTACGCAGTTGATAGTAACGTCAGCCATCTTACCATTGGTGAGTTTCTCAACGAGTTCGTAAACCTGAACAGGGGTCATACCTGCTACAGATTCTACTACGTCGCAGAAGCCGAGGTCTTTGATACGCTGGGTGGAACGCTGGCTGTTGGTAAGACCGATAACCTTACCGGTAACGCCTACGCGCTTCTTAGCTTCGTATGCACAAAGCATACCGCTCTTTCCACCAGCACCCATGATAACAACGGTCTGGCCATACTGGCAGAGACGTGCAGTCTGTGCGGGAGCACCAGCAACGTCGAGTGCACTCAAAGCGAGTTTCTCAGGCATGTCGGTAGGAATCTTAGCGTAGATACCGCTCTCGAAGAGGATAGCCTTACCTTTGATGTCAACCTGGTCAATCTCGGGACGGATTTCAAGAATCTCGTCGATACGGAGAGGAGTGAGGGAGAGGGATACGAGGGTAGCGATGCGGTCGCCTTCTTTGAGGTCGATTTTGCCCTTAAGAGCATCACCGATCTTTTCTACCTTACCGAGGAGCATACCACCGGAACCGGTACGACGGTTGCGATGTTTACCCTGGAGTTCAACGTTGAGGAGCATCTCCTTCTTAACCTCTTCCATTACCTGTGCCTCAGTTGCACCTTCGCCAGCCTGTGCCTTAGCATAGTTGTGGATATCGGTGAAAGAAGCGGAGTCAATGTTAAGGGTCTGAACGTCGATGAGGATCTCGTTGTCGTAGATCTCGTCCATGTTGTTGTCAATCTTATTAGCGGGCTGGGGGAGAACGCCTTTGGGCTCAATTACGCGGTGGGTACCGAATTTGTTACCTTTTTTCTGCATGATCGTTTAATTATTTTAGTGATTATTAATTATATAATTTTATTCTTTTCGGATTAATTATCGTACAAAGATACAAATTCTTTTTGAATTTGCAATAAAATAACGATATTTTAATACCGAAATAATAATATTAATAAAAGCAGAACCTTTGTTATTGTTCCGCGTTATAGCCTTATTGAGGGCTTTTAAAGTTCTTTTATAAGTTTCTTGAACAAGGCGTCGCAACCAGTCGTTATATCTTCCCATGCTGTATCAAAGTCTCGGGTGTACCATGGGTCCTCAATATCTCGGTTATGATGTCTCCTATCCTCCTGGGGGGTATGATTAAGTAAAAGGGACACCTTCTTCTCAGGGTCATCCTTAATGATATATTTCAGCGTATATAGATTCTCCTGGTCCATACCTATCAGCATGTCGAAGTATTCGTAGTCGCGAGGTGTGATGCGATGTGCTTTGTGTCCGCTACAATCTATTCCATGACTGTTAAGCAGTCTGCGCGAATTAGGGTATACGGGATTGCCGATTTCTTCGCTACTGGTAGCAGCAGAGACTACTTCAAACTTGCTCTCCAGCCCAGCCTCCTTTACCAGGTGACGGAAATAATATTCGGCGATTGGACTTCTACAGATGTTTCCGTGGCAGAAGAATAGTATGCGTTTCATAATTTTGACAATAATGATTAATAGTGAGTTCAGGATAGTTCTTGCACTTAGGCTTACTTCTCGTTGATTCTTATCTTGACACCTTCGCTATTTGCTCTGAAGCTGGGACTATAGAGACATTGCATTTCGGCAGGTGCTAAGGTAAAGGTACCTGCATTATTAGCCCAGACGTCATATTCTGCCATATATCTTCCCTTGTCTATATGCTCAATGAAGAAGGTATTGCTGGCCTTTCCGACAGCGAGGAAATAACTGATGCCATCATTCCAGAACCATCCCGATGTCGTACTGACGGGTTCAAAACCACCGGCTCTACCATCCTTCAGTTGCAGATGGTCTAAGGCTCTGTCGCATTCGATAAGTATGCGTACCCGTATGCGGTCGCCTACCTTTACGCTATTCTTAACCTTTGCAAGTGGAGTGAGAGAACCGTCTTGCTGAACCAGGAAGTACTCTCTCTTCAATCTGATGCCCATAGCGCTGCTCTCTATCTTGTTCATGTCTTCAAAATACTGCCAGTAGAGTGCTCCCCAGGCAATACCGTCGGTCCTTTTCTCAATCTTCACTTCAGCCATATTGGTGGTTACCTCTTCTCCGTTCCAGCGCTGGCTCATATAGCCGCTAGGATTGTCGTTTCCAGTATCAGACGGAACAATCTGCTGGCCACCGACGGTTACGTTTACCGGCTCTCCAACTACCTGTTGCCCTTGGTTAACCATAAGAGCTGTTATGGCGTTTGTAGTCGCAATATCGCTCTCCCATCGAGTGGTCTGCTTCTGTTTGAGCAACCATTGTTGCATGAGAGCTATGCTCTCTTTATCGTCGGGAGTTATCTCGTTGAATGCTTCAATAATCAAAGATTGAACCTCGATGGGACGCTCGTACCAGCACCAACCGCTACGGTTGTCCCTCCAATACATACCCATCTCATCGCTCGTAAGTGAACGCTCCTTGATGCGGTTAATCATCTTTTGAGCCATCTTCGTGTTGCCTTTGCGCTGGAAGATAAGTGCCAGCTGGGCCTGAGTATAAAGACTACTATAGTTGTCGTTATGCTTCAGGGCATTGCCATAGTAGAAATCATACATTTCCTGATACTTCTTTTCGAGTTTATGGTCGGGGTAGAAGCTGCAGAGATACAGATAATTGATGTTGTCGGGCTCCCATTTGTATTTGTTGTTCTTGATGTATTTTTCATAGTATTTCAGCTCTTCTTTCTCAACATAGTCGAGTGCTTTGTTTATCATCTTGTTGTCTCTCTTCCACTGGATCCCCAATTGGGCCAGATGGTTCTTCAACTCGCCCATTCCCTTCAGTATATAGGTGGTCGTATAAGTCGAACCATACTTTCCGTCTGGAATCCAGCTCCACGATCCGTCGTTCCTCTGGTTGTCCTTAATCTGCTTTTTGTAATGGTCTATCTGTTTGTTCAGTTCTTCTTTATTGAAATACTCTTTAATAAGGCGTATGCGAGCTGTCTCATCCGTGCCGTCGCGCAACCATGGAGTCTCCTCCAGTACTATGTTCTTAATGTCTTCGTTCATCTCTAGGGCACTCTTTCCTGTCTCAGCTACTTTTCCTAATGCTTCAAGATCGAATTCGTTGGCAATGGCTAGGGCCAGACTGAGTGTATAGAAGGCGTTGAACTGATAAAGGGTAGATGGATTCTCCTGCTGCTGAACATAGGGAAGCGACTGGATGGCATACCAGATAGGATTGCTGGTAAACTCAACGGCGAGTCGTTCGTGCTGGAGGGTAGTTGAGTTGTTCTCTGCCAGATGCTGTAACTTATACTCCTTTTCGCCCTTACCGTTAATATACATGGCCATACTCTCGGTAACAAGCTGTCGGTTGGGTAGTACAGCCATCATGGCCTGTTCTCCATCGCTATGGCGCTCATTGAAGGCCGTAATACGATAGGTCGCCATAAAGATATCATCGGGTACTGCCAGAGTGAAGGCTACAGCCGTGCTGCTATTGGCGGGTATGGTTACCTCTCTTATTCCGTTGTCTACAATCATGCCGTCGAGGTTGCGCTCACCCGATTTCATCTCCAGTACCACGGTCACCTTCTGCTCCTGGTCCGTAAGGTTGGTTACTTTGCTGCTGAAGATAATGGTGTCGCCATGTCTGAGGAATCTGGGCACATTGGGCTGAACCATAAGTTCCTTCTGTGTTACTACTTGCTGGGTGTTGTTGCCGGTCTTCATATCCTGAGTCCAAGCTACGGCGTCTACCTGCCAGCGGGTAAGAAGGTCGGGAACTCGAAAAGAGTATTCTATAACACCCTCTCTGTCGGTACGAAGCGTGGGCTCAACAAATGCCAGTGTGCTCAGATTGCTGCGTACAGATACTTTGGGAGTCTGGTCTTTTCTTTCTTTTGGCGTATATCCTACTCCATCTACATCCATAACTACAGCTTCAGTTATATCTACTATGCCGGATTCTCCTCGTGCTGTACCTGATGGAGCATATTCTTTTGAAATAATAACCTCATCTTCAATTCCAAATACTTCTTCTTCTTCAATTGTCACAACCTCTGCTAAGTACATGGCACTCGCTTGGTTACTAGCCTTGGTCCTATATCTTTTTCTGCCTCCCACATAGCTGGAGTACAACTGGATTGCTTCAAGATCATATTTCTGTATCCGAGGACCATAATAGAGCTGACCAATGTATCTTTGGTCTGACATTTCATGAGTGTATGTTATCTGGTTTGATGTAGGATTGAAATAGATTAATGAGTTGGCTTTATATGGAAAGAAACTCCATCCGGGTTGGTATGTTCCGTAGCTGTTGAGCGCTTCGTCATACATTCGTAACTGGAGGTTAGCCAGAACGCCTTTCCCCTGATGGTCGCTGATCTTGAGTGTCCATCGCTCCTGTGCTCCTGGTGTCAGTTTGTCGCGGAAGGTAACAAACTTCACGTCCAGTTTCTTCTCCTTTCTTTCTACGTTTATCTGCTTCTGCCACGATATGGAATGGTTCTCTTTCATGGCAAATGCAAGAACCTTGAAATTACCAACCATATCCTTGGTGACGGGTATGCTCAGGGTCTTCATTTCGTCGTTCAGTTTCAGCATATTCATGGTGAATCCTTTGCCTGTCTGCAGCCAATATAATACTGTTAGGTCTTTGTGACGGGTGCCCAGTCGCAAGTGTACAATGTCTCCTTCGTTGCAGGCTGTTTTGTCTATGTCGCAATAGAGTATCTCCTGGGTATAGGGAGTCTTGGTATCAGACAGGTTCAGACAATAGGCTTTTCTGTGTTTCATCGTATCTCCCTGCTTGCCTATGCTGCTCACATTTACACGATAGCATCCGCTTCGGAGAAAACTGAGGTCTATCTTGTTGGGCTTTCCGACTGATGCCTCTACGCTGAATGTCTTTATCACTTTGCTCGAGGGCCAGTCAATAAGCTGGTGGTTGTATGTGCCGGAATAATCGTACTGAGGATACATCTTCTCAAACTGATCCTGTCTCATGCGATGGGTAAGGGTGTCGGGGAATCTGTCGGTGGGCAGGTAAGCCTTCTGAGGTAAAATGAGTTCCTCTATCGTTACGTTTACAGTTCCTGGCATGGGATCATGGTTCAGATTGGTAAGCTCGTAGCTGATTTCTTTTCTATCGGTTATCTCGTTGTCAATGATAAATATCGAGCCGCTTTCGTATCCTACAACAAATAATTGGGTTGCAGTATGAGTCTCTCCGTTGATGTCGGTAACCTCTACAGATGCTTCATATATGTAGTTAGGCTTGAGTTCAAGTCTGGCTGCCGAATCGGGATAGGGGGTGAATCGGAACGCAAACCCGCCCATATCGTTGCAGGCTACGATACCCGAGTCCACGATGCTCGGGGAAATCTCTCTTGCGTGGTATTTGCTTTTCCACCAGCAGGTCATCTCATGGCGTTCTACGCTCCATTTTACCTTGGCTCCGCTCAATCTGGCTCCCGAATAGCTGGAGGCAACGCCTTCCACCTCTATTTCTTCTCCGAAACGGTGTTCCTTGGTGTCGGGTAGCATCGCAACCTCAAATTTGGGCTGCTTGTATTCTTCCATTCTGATTTGTTGTGTACTATACAGTATTTTGGAGCTATCATAGATATACAGAGTGGGGAACCCTGCTTCAATCTTATCAGGAAGGACCATCCATCCGTGAGCCAGTCCCATCGAGTCTGTAGTCAGGTCCATCATGTTCTTGGCTACCCCATCTCCTTGCTTCAGACAGGCCTGTAGGGCTACGCCTTCAGCCGCCTGCAGTCTGTCTGATTTGTTGGTAGTATATACCAAGTAGGAGAATCGGAGCGTGTCGCCCGGTTTGTAGATAGGACGGTCAAGAAAGAAGCGACCTTCTTTTACATTATTGGTGTCAACTTTATCATACCTGTAACTTCTGAGATGCTCTGTCAATTGGACTCCATTATGTTCGATTACCAGCTTGTCTATGTACCATCTTTCTCTTTTGGTATAACTGAAATATCCGTTTTGGTCGGTCTTGCATCGTTCTATGACACGTCCCGAGTTGATGTCCACAACCTTTATTGGAATATCAGCCAGCGGATTTCCTGTTGTGCGACTGATCAGATAACCATTGTGTTCGTTAGGATCCAGCCGTAGAAGGTAGATGTCTGTGATGGTAAATGTGCTGTACACAAGTAACTCTTTGCCGAAGTCTTTGTCTGGAGAACATAGCAGGATGTATTCTCCGTCGGGCATAGGGGGCAAATAGGCATAGTTCTGCATCAGCGAATAGTCGCTTTTGCGTCCTGCCTTCATGCTCCATTCCTTAAGTCTTCTTGCTTTTAACAGGTTGGCCTTAGTCCGATTCTTGTCGAAACTGCCTATGATGCGGAAATAGAGTGTGTCGACATTACGGCTTTCAATAACCGCCAGCATATTCCTGTTGGGAAGATTTGTGTTCACCATCAATAAGTTGATCGAAGGCCTGTTAATCTGTTCGCGCAAGGCTTTCAGATCCTTGGTATTGCGAGCGTTGGGAAATAACATCAGGGCGCTGTCAATCAGTTCTATGGCTTTGGCTCTGTAATTATTGGACTCTGGCGTTTGGGTGTCACCTTCATCGATGTATTCTTCTCTTATGTCGTCGGATATCTCAGACCACTCGTCCAATTCAGCTGCCTCGTTATAATAGAGTAGGGGCAGAATTTCGCAGCCACTCTGTGCATATTGCATGCGCAGCCGTCTCATCTCGGAGCGCGTATCCTTCACGCTATAGTTATTTACAAACTCGTAATCGAGTTGCAGACGGATGCAGTCATCATCCAGGTTGTGGAATTCCCTCAGTCTGTCGAACAGTTCTATCTTGATTTTATTACCTTCTATTTCGTTGATTGCATGACGCACCAGAACGTCATACATAGTGGGTGTCAGCAACAGAGAAGTGTCGTTTGGCGCTGCCCATATCAGAAAATCCTTATAGTCCTCCGAAGGGGTACTCTTGAGCAAAGCCTCGTCGCTTATCGAGGCCATAGCCAGATCCTTTATTGTGGAAAGAAAACGCTCCTTGTCCCAAAGCTTAAAGTCGGCCAGCGAGTCGTTGACCTTAGTATTGAGATAAATCTTCCATGAGTTATTTTCGTAGTATCTGCCGTAGAAGTCGGCTATATAGGAGAGACACAAGGCCTTGTATACTCCCTGCATTCGGGGCAGAATCATCCGATAGCGTACAAGCGAACTGTCGGGCGCATCCTCCTTGAATACGAAATCAGCCTTGTCAATATACTTTGCACCCAGCAGCATCTGCTTCTGATTGTTCTCTTTGCAGGCCTTGTCGAAAAGAGTATGGGCTTCGGTCGAGGCCGACTTGTACTGGCGTTCTTTCAGCCGGTTGTCAATTTTTTTCCATTGTGCATCCCAGTCAGATCCTTGAGCCCAGCTGCAGAGAGAGAGGGCGAGAAGTGCGATGATAGAAAGAAACTGTTTCATAGAATGAAGGAGTAAAGTTAGAAAAGTTTATTATAAACTCGTTTCAATAGATAACGGAACAAAAGTATAATTATTACATACCAATCCCATTTGTTGTCAAAAAAATAGTATCGTATTTGTGACAAACGAAGAATAACGATTATAATCTGTTAGGATAATACTCTTTTCTTAAGGTAACCTCTAATAATTAGATTGAGATGGATTGCTGCTTTTTTTTGAGCGATTCTGAGAGGAAACGCGCAGGTGCATAGCGGTGCTATGTGCCAAGCGGTTACGCTTGGAAGCGCCAAAAAGAAGCAGCAAGACGCTCAAGCTAATGTTACTCATTTTTCTAATTTTTAGAGGTTACCTTAATACAATACGGATGAGGTTGTCCATTTTTTCAGTTTTCGGCAATATGGGAGAGGTTATAACATCTGTTGAATTGTATGGCCTGATCGTTAGTTGTCACATTTACAATCTGTTTGTCTTCAAGACCATACAGCCTTTGTAGGAACATTACTTTCATCATGAATACAGGATCCAACCCACGTCGGCCGGCATTGCTTTTACGATTCTCTTTGGCGAACACAGGCTCAAGTATTGGGCGGAACTGCTCAAAATCCAGTACCTCCTTGAGGGCTGATAGTGGGTTTCCCAATTCCAGAAAGTGCTTCAATGGTAAATTCCTGGTCGAACATGCCTGTTTCAGATGATTTTTTGTATGCCATATCAAAATTCTTCAGTTATTTTGCAAAGATATGAAAAAATATTGATATAAACAAATGATTAACAGTTTTTTTAATTTATAGAACTCCCCTTAAAAGTGAAACAAAAAAATATATAGGTAACATCTAAAAATTGCTTTCAAATGATTTTGGAATTTGTTTTAGTCA
>JAKSMQ010000047.1 GCA_024400565.1 Bacteroidales bacterium | reverse complement strand
ATTCACAATTCACAATTCACAAATCACAATTCACAATTCACAATTCACAATTCACTTTTTTCAGATATATTTGCTGAACCAGCTTCCCTTCCTGCCGCCGTTGTAGCTCACGTGAAAACGGTTTATCCTTCCCGACTGCTTGTATCTGTACACTATCAGCTCGTAGCAGGGCATCTGTTTCAGAATCTCCAGCAGCCGATCGTTGTCCGAGCAGTATATGTCGGCCGCCCTGCCCGTGAGGTGCATCGAATTCAGGGCACCGCCCACCCTCCTGTTCACCTCGGCCGAACGGAATCCGCTGGTCACTATTATGGGCATCCCCAACCTCCTTCTTGCCGGTTCAAGGATATTGTCGCAGAGATCCTTCAGGTTGTCTTTAGCCAAAGGGGAGGCAGTATTGTCCAGTTTATATTTTTTAGCTGTCTCCGAACGCTCGAATTCTATGAGCGAAAAATGTTCCGTAAATCTGATGTTATTCATTCTTGTTGATTTTTGTGTATAAAACAATGTGCTTGTCGGCTCTCTCAAATGCTCTTATGGGAGCGTATCTTACCGTTGCGCCTGTCAGTCTTGCCTTAGCCGCTACCTTTCTGCTGCTGTTGGTTACCACAATATCGTAGGCATACAGGTTCGGTTTCAGCATCCATCCTTTCTCAAACAGTTTCCTGCTCCAGGCCTCCGTCTTGGGCAGATAGATTTCGTAGTTGGTCTTCCCCGCCACATAGGCATCAGACAGAGCGTTGCTGAGCTGGACCGCTATCTTCCTGTCTCTGTCCCCAATCCTGACTCTCGTTTCGTTGTCAGCCTTCATACTTCACTTTCTTATAATTACCTTTACCCATCTCCTCTATAATCCCCGCCAGTTTCCATTTATATGCAATATTCCTGGCTGGGGTTTTTCTGCCTGCAGCCCTCACCACACCATTCATCTTATGGATAGAGAATTCGTTTGGTAGCATATCGAAGATCTCTCTCCATACTACCGTATTCTGCTTCTCGTTCTCGAGGCTGAATCGCATGATGAACTGACGCAGACAGCAGTTGGCCACCCACACACCGAATCTCTTCACCTTACCCCTCACCACGGCCGAATCCTTCTCCTCCCACAGAAAGAATGCCAGCATAGCAGCTCTGAATCCTATCACGGCACTCCGTCGGCAGAAAGTGTCTCTTGTCAGATCCTGTGTCTCTTGCGCAAACGTCTGCTGAGCCTTGCACCATCGCTCCATCTCCTTCACCATGAAATTCATCTTCAGGTAGTAGTCGCCCTGCACCTCGCCGTCTACCAGCGACACCATATTCAGTCTGTTCAGGTGCATGTTTATCTGATCCTCCTGCGTCTTGGTGAATGTGCCCCATACCGGTACGGGCTTATAGGCCTGGTCGGGAAAGGTAACGAAGATTACGCGGCTTATCATACCGTCTTCCACGTCGGGAAAGAACCTCCTCACCGCCTTGGGTGTTCCGCAGTACACAGCGTTGTAGAACAGCTTCACAATGCCGCTCCAGCTCTGCTCCGAGGCGTAGTCCTGACCGTGTTCCGCGTTGTCGAATGCCTTGCGCAGAATGTCCGAGAAGTCAGAGAATCCTCTCTTCAGCGCCTTGTGCACCGTGTCTATCTCCTCGCTGAAGGCCATCAGGTGCAGCCCCTTGGCGGCAACCATCTTCTTCAGCATCTCGGTGATGGAGGCCGTAGGCGCAATGTAGCGTATCAGCGCTTCGGGCTTCTCGGCCATCATCTCCTTCAGCTCCTGTTTCGTCAGCTTCACGCGGGCGTCTCTCTCTGCTTTGCGGGCTTCGGTCCACGACTTCACCTTCTCGCGTTCTTCCGCATCGTGGGCTTTCAGTTCGCCCAGTATGCCGTTGTCCAGCCGGCGGGCAAAGCTCTTGCCGTTGGCCTGGGGTGCTTCCACGCAGCAGATAAAGCTCGGGCTGTGCACCTCGCCGTTGAAGTATTCTGCTCTCAGCTTGCTGCCCAGCGTGCCCAGAAAGGGGAGCATCGTCAGCACAACAGCCAGCTTGAAGTCGTCGGGAGCTATCTCGTACCACTCTTTGAATACGGGCGGAAGGTCGGGCACCTCGGCCGTAGTGAACACATCTGCAAAACTGGCCACATCGGGCAGCGCGTCGGCATTCTCGCTCTCCTCGTCAAAGAGTTTCAGCTGCCGGCAGGTCTCTACGCACTCTTTCAGCACACGGGGCATCTCCGTGCTTCGCGGACCCACACAGGCCGAGTGCACCAGCTGGTCTATCTCCCTCTCGGGCAATCCCAGCGTAGGCAGCACCTGCTTAATCTTCCCTTCGTTGAAGTCGCAGATATAGCGCAGATAGAAAGCCAGCTTGTAGAGCGTAGTGTTTCTTGCGCCCTCGGCGGTGCTCTCGCCCGTAATCTCGAAATACTGGGCAATGATGTCGCTGTAGGGTATGCCCTTGTAGCAGAGCTCCTCCTGAGGGCTATGGCTATTGGAACCATCGCCATCGCCATCGCCATTGCCATCGCCAACGCCAACGCCAACGCCATCAGCCTTAGCTTCAGCGTTCACATAAACGCACTTCGGCTCTCGGGTAAAGATGCCCCCGTCGAGGTAGTGGATATATTCGTCGGGCACCATATAGCTCGCTCTGGCCCAGTCCTTGCAGGCAGCGTCGTATTCCACGCCCAGCATCGACGACAGCCACTCCTGGCATTCTCTTATCGAGCCGAACTCGGGTCTGCATTCAGCCACTATTCTCACTCCCTTACCGCTGATGCTACGGCCGATGTAAACGATATCCAGTTCCTGCTGCATCTTTTTTGCCTTCTTGATAATCTCTCCTACCTGCTCGTCGCAATGGTCTATGTCGAGCATATAGAGCCCCGAGGGAATGGCGTTGCGGTTGCTCCGTCTGTCACCGGCATAGCTCGCCTGCCAGGTAATCACGGGAAGCATCCCCGACTTGATCTCCTGCTTCTCGGCCTGGGTCAGCTCCTTGTTCTGCAGCTTCGAGGCACATTCGCGTACCTGGGCGCTGTCCGTCATCTGGTGAAACAGTTCCCCGGTGCAAATCCGACCACGGTTATTCCTTACGTTTGTGAATATTTCAAATTTCATAGTGTTTACTTGTTAGAATCAGTTTCTTGTGGGTTGTCGACAATTGAACTGCGATAGTCCGTCAGCATTTTGGTAATACGTTCATAAGAGCGTTCTTCATACCACTCTTCGGGATTGCCTGGTTCTTTATACTGCATCATACTTGCAATCGTGCAGAAAGCTGCGAAAGTGATAGCAGCGTACATTTGATGATACTCCAAATCGCCTTCATATTCTGCTGTGAGATCAATGATAGCTTCACCGATTCTATCAGTCAACTCATGGATTTTCTCTTGTTTTTTGTGTTCTAATTCAGCCATTGTTACTGTTTGTTGAAGAATTATTTTTAACATAAAAACTTTCAAGCCAAGCTTGTGTTACTTTATATGTCAAAAATTCCAGATTGTTAAAATTTATTTTTCGATTTATACCTTTTATAACCGCAGTTGCACCATTCAGTATTGCTGCTATAGTCCTTACATATGTCTCAGTCTCCGTTTGACTTTTTAGACATAGATGAATAGCCTCTGCTATTTTCATATCTAAAGTGTCATCTTCTTTTTTATCTTCCATGACTGACTTTTTAATGATTCGGGTTTTCCAACATTACCTTTGCACAAGCAGCCCATTCGGCCAGTATCGCCGCTGTCATCTCATCGTAATGATCTTCATCCATACTCCGGTGGACAGTCGAAACCATTGCCGTTGCACCCATCAGAATACCCGTTATACAATCAATGTTACTTATGCCTTCAAAATGTTCTTGTAAACAATCCAAAATTGCTACAGAAACGTGCTCTGCAAGTTCTTTTGCTTTATAGGTTTTTTCTAACATAATGGTTATTTTTTAGCCTATACCTTCAAAAGGCTGACGGCCGTTGTCGACATTTTCTTTAATTTTGTTATAGATACGGTTTATCAGGTATCTGTCACCCGCATAGCGTTTGAGTGTCGTTATCAACACAAGGACTTCCCCAGGTGTCTTATCTCCTGCTATAGGGATGCCTTCTGGATAAATGGGATGCGTATCAGCCCACAGAACTCCAAGGCGGAATGCGTCCGACTCTATCTGACTGAAAGGACGCTCGCTGATAGCCCGTTCTACTTCAATATTTCTGTTCATTGCTCCTTGTCTTTTAGTTCGAGAGCCAGCGAGATAGCCTGCCAGAATTCAGCGCTCAGCTGGCCGCGCAGTTTCTTACCTTCTTTCTTAAAATGGAAAGTACCCGTAATGTCGCCGTCGGGGCGTTCCCTCACCGAGAAATGTTTCGTACGGGCTATCTGCTTGCTCCTGGCGCGCTGGGCGGTAATCATCTCGCGGAAGATGATAATCTCATCCTCAAACGACAGCACTCCCTTGCGCTTACCCTTTTCAAAGGGGGTATCGGTCAGCAGTTCAATAGTTTTTTCGAGCCTCGTTCTTTTCTTGTATTCTTTGTTGTTCTTAATCATAGCCATAAGGTTTTAATGTTTTCGTTCAGGTTCAAATTGTTTCTTCAGAGCTATTCTTCATGAGATGCGGAATCCATCTAAGCCATCTCAATCGAGCCGATGGAGCAGCTCATATACTTGCGGGCGCTGAAACCCCTTCCGTTGTCCACAAACATTTCAACGTTCACGGCCACCAGGGGCTGGCTGTTCATGTCGTACTGCTGGCAGAAGTCGCACTTCTCGTCGAAGGCCTTGGCGAGGATGTAGTCGTAGCGGCCGTCTTGCGCCACTTCGAGCACCACTTCGCACAGACGGTACTCTTTGCCTGTTCTGCTGGAAGTCCCCTCAATCACGGGCGACACAGCGTTGATTTTAGCTTCAATTTTCATTGTCGAATATTTTTTAGGGTTAAACAATCAAGATCTCCGGCCTGTTTCGCCTTCGAAATCGATTGCAAAGATATAGAGAAAAAAACAAAAAAAATCCCACCGAGGGACCACGGTGGGACTAGAGGGGACTAGAAATAAAATATTGGAGTATAACTATTTAGTGCTTTGCAAAAATTGAATTAATTTTATCTTTCAGATCTATTCTGAATTCTCCTTTCTTGTCTTTCAGTTTATCAATTCCCCAAAATTGCTCGAATGGTTTCCATTTGCAATTGCCTTCGGTACAGAAACAGGTCACCAGATAGTTTGCTGCAGTATGAGGAATACCAGGTGCCAGGCGGTAGTTCTCGTCCAGAATGCCCTCCTTTTTCAAGTTTACCCATACATTGTAGAGTTTCCCTATGCGTAGACTCTCAGGGATAGCATCCTCGAAAGGGCGTATTTCATTTGTCGACTGCTCCTTGTTGACTGACTTGTTTCCTGGCAGATTGATGTTGATGATTTGAGTGTCGATATGCTCTACATTTTGAGCACCGTCGTAGAAGTTATATATCTTATCGCCCATAGTTATTGTTTAATTATCTGATTATCGATTTTCTCTACGTTTTGGGAACCTTCATGAAAGTGGTAGCTTACTGCAGATTCTTTAGGTAATTCTTGTAGCATATCATACTTTGAAACATAGTCCAGCAAGATAAGAAGTTCCTTTTCTTCTATTCTCATATCTCTTAAGTGCTCCATTGTTTTGAGTAAATCTCTGCCGTTATCATTCCAGCATTTCACGCACCAATGCTTTTCTTCTTCTCTCCTGAGTGTTGCCTTAGCCTCCTGGACTGATGCAATATCTTCAATATAGCATCTCAGACGGGGTTCGTGCTCTATTCTATATTGCTTCTTCAATAGTGTAAAAACAGTAATAGTCTCCTCTTCCGATTCAATATAGGCAGACTGCAGTCGGGCCAGTTGTTTTAGCGTTTCCCCAGCTACCTTACAGAGTGCAAGGTGGCGTTCTTGTAGCTTGGTGTCCTCAAATCGAATATTGAACACTTTTACCATTATTGATTGTAGCTTTACTGTCGGCTCTACCTCTGAGATGGGCAGTAATCCCTCTTTAGCCATTGTTTGGGCCTTTTGTGCTCTTTCGCAAATATTCCAGCATTCTACTCTGATAGCATCCTGTAGGTGGGTGAATATGCTATAATCTGCCATATCGTTATACCTTGCGAAATCCCATTTTTCATAAAAGAGTTTCAAGGTTTTTTCCAGCTCTTCAGTAAGCTGATACAAGAAGAAAATAACGGATTTTCGTAATTGAAATTGGTCTTCTAAAGTCATATAAGATAAGAGGGAAAAGAGCGAGCAGAGCACCTATGAACGAAACACCCTCCAGGTTCTAGCCAACCTTCAGTAGATTCCAGACACAAGTGATGCTCGCACGTAGTGATAAAACTACCGCGCGAGTGTCTCTTGATGTCGTTTTGGTTCTACTGAATCTTATCTTTGATTGGCTAGATCTGGAGGATAAAGAAAACAGTCAATATACGACTCGCACTCTTGCCACCAAAAACTCTTTTTTATCGGGGTGGCATCCGATTTTTGCATATTATAACGTAGTATTTAGTTTTTTATTGTAACCTGTCCATTCATTAATAACGGAAGAAGGTTGTCACGAAGGGTGGTGAGGCTCGAAACCTCTTCTCCAAGGTTCATTTGTTTGTCATAAATTGTCCGACACACCTTTTCAAAAGCATCGATAATATTTTGTCTGGGAACAACTACGGGAAGCTCAAAAAGATCGTCTTTGGTAATTGACCCAAATGTGGTACCTGTGGAATTTTGACGTTCAAATGCCACGCGCAGCCCATCGATAATGAAATAAAGATGAGTCATAGAACCTATTTTGGAATTAAGTGCAGAAAGGCCTCGACCAATACAACAATCATTATTTGCAATATTTATTGCACCCACAGGAGCGCGAACGCTCATCAAAATATCACCCTTCCTAGCATATCTTGTTGGTGATGTTGTGTATTGTCGAACTGAAGGGAAACGCATGCCAAAATCGGTGCTACCTTGGTAGAATAAGATACCATTGCCATTATCGTTATAGGAAGAACCTTCTGGAGATTGCCCCATTGTAATATTTGCTATCTCTGACAATTTGCCATCATTCCAGCCTTCTGGTATTTCTCTTTTGAGCTTTTCATTCCAAACCATTTTACCACCGCTGGATTTGTACGGTTTCCCATTTTTATCGGGAAAATCGAATTGTACAAACCAGTAATCGTATAATTGTTTTGCCATCGCCTCTAGGGTTTGATTCATAGAGCGATTAAGGGCGATTTTGTCGTCGATATCATTTAAGATTTTTGCAATACCCTCTTGTTGAGCCAAACAAGGTAAATCAATTTCAAAACGCTCTAGGTCGCATTGGTATAAATGGTTAATTGTACTACCTTCAGCCTTGTTTGCTTTTATCCAATTCTTAAAAATGTTACTTTTCAGCAGATGGTAAAGATAATCAAAATTAACTTCGGTTGGTTTTGTATTTCTTAAAACAAAGATACCAGATGCAACAGTACAGTAAGACTGCAGACCTTTTACATACCCTATTTTACCCAGCGTGCCGTCTTTTGAGATCAGAATATCATTTTCTTGTAGCATGATTTCTTCAGATTCATCGTATCTTTCTTTAGAAATATAACCACATTTTCCCCAATCCACAAACCCATCCATTAATGCCGTTGCATTAATAATCTTATAATCACTTTTTTCAAGATATTCATCCTTGCTGAGGCCTTTCCAACCTATGCGACCTTTTAGATAAAGATCTCTACCAATATTTAGTCTATACATATTGTACCGAAGTTCTTAATAATTTCTTCTTCCAGGCTTCTTCCCTTTTCAAACTGCTCCTTTAATGTATCCTTGTACTCCTTCATTCTCTGTTCGAATTCCTCGGCAGTAATATCTACATAGGGTATCTTGATGTCGAAATATTGACCAGCAGAAAGGCTGTAGCCCTTCTCTGCAATTGCCTCGTAGGTTACGCAGACAGAAAAGTCCTCCACCTCCTCGGCGTTGATAAAGGTATTGACAATCTTGTCGATTTCATCCTCACGCAGGCGGGTACGCTGTGTGGTGCCATCCTTGTAGGTTTCGCCCAGTTTCGATGCGTCAATCAGCGTCACATTATCGTGCTTCTTGCTCTTGTCGAAGAAGAGAACGGACACATTGGTTCCTGTGGTGGCAAACACGTTGCTTGGCATCGTAACGCAACCATACACAATATGCTCGTCAACCAACGTCTGTCTGATTTTCATAGCAATGCTGTCCTTGGCAGTGATAAAGCCCGTAGGCACCACGATAGCACCTTTGCCTGTGCCATCCTTTAGCGAATAAATCATGTGCTGGATAAAGCAGAGGTAAATCTTCATCTTGGGCTTGTCGGGATTGATTTCCTTAGGTGCATTGGGCACTCCTGCCCAGAAGCGGGTGGTCTGCTTGGCAAGAGTGTCTCGGGTATCGGGGAAATCGAGCTTGAAAGGAGGGTTGCTCACAATGAAGTCGAACTGCTTCAGTGAACCGTCGCTGTTCTTATGACCAGGATTTACGAGTGTGTCGCCCTGTAGGATGTTCTGTATCGAATCCACAAGATTGTTGAGGATAAGGTTCAGTCGGAGCATCTTGGAGGATTTCTGCGAGATATCCTGGCTGTAGATGGAGCATCTTTCCTCGCCTACCGTATGTGCCAGCGCCATCAGCAGAGTGCCTGAACCTGCCGAGGGGTCGTAGCACTCTATGTTTCGCAGATTGGTTTCGTTGCCCACCAGCAGACGGGCCATGATCAAGGCGATGGAACGGGGGGTGTAATACTCGGCATATTTTCCGCCGCCATCCTTGTTGTAGTCCTTGATGAGGTACTCGAACATGGTGGAGAAGAAGTCGTATTTCTCCGAAAAGATGGGCTCAAAATTGGTGTCGGGGTCTGCAATGCGACGCATCAGCGAGCGTGCAAACTCATCGCGTTGGGTGCTGTCGGGGATGTAGCGGGTAATCTCCTCGAAGATAGTGAGCTTGGTTCCGTTCACCGTAGCCATGGAGAAGAGGTCGGCGTTGAGGTCGGCAATATCCAGCATAGTACTGTCGAAGAGGGAGGAGTAATCTCCCATACCCTGCGCGTTGTAGAGATGGGCTATGGTGTGCTCGGGTTTCATGCGGGGTGTGCCTGCGGGCAGGAAGGTAAAGAGGTCGTCAACCTCATCCTCGCTGAAGGTATCGTATTCTGCATCCCAGGTCTTTGCTTCGCTCAGTCGTTTGCCATAAAGTTTGGTGCGCTTGGCCTCATATCCAAACTTATCGTTGAAATACTTGTAGAGAAATACCTGGATGATAATCTTGTATTCGTTGCCGTCGTTGCCCAATCCGAAAGAGCCGCACGTCTGTTTTAGTGCATCTATCAGTTGTTTGGTGGCTTGGTCTGTTGTCATTATAGTTTATAGATGTTGTGTGTTTATAATTGGGGTCTATAGCCTTCGAGGTATTCGTTGGCAATGTGGCTCTGCATCCATCTGCGGTCGTCTATGGGGGAGTTGACTCCCAGGTTTAGCAGCTGATTGGATAATTCTGTCATCACTAGTCGGTCGAAATAGCCTGTATTGTTCAGTTTGCCTACATTGAGATATATCTGCTGATCGAGTGTCGATTTTACAGCATTTAGTCCTAATGCAATTTCGACCTCGTTGCTGCTGATGAGAGGTTTGGAGGGAGGGTTGCCCTGCTGACGCTGGCTGTTCTCCTCGATGATACGCTTGTGTATACGGGCGAACTTCTCGTCGTCGTGATATTTGGTGCGCAGCACCTGGTTGGCGCGGTTTATCTTGCGTATCTTCTCCATCACAGCATCCATATAGTCTATGTCCTCGCGGGCTTCTGCTACCGTATCGGGGGTAAATCCTTTCTTGGCAAAATAGCGGCGGAAATCTTCACTCAGCGAGATAAATTTCTCGTCGTCGGTGTCAAAGTTCTGCGAAAACTCGTATTCAACCTTGTCGTACCGTTCCTTTAGATCGTTATATACTATCTTCAACTCCTCGTCATACTTCTTGCTAATCTCGAATTCCAACATGGAGAGCGCTTCGTTGATAATACCCGAAACGTCGGCTTTGTGGTCGGTGGACTGCAGAAGATTGATGCGCTGAATGCGATGGTTAACTTCGCTGATGAGCGAGGGTATGGAGTCCATCTGCATACTGGCAAACCTATCTCTCAGTTCATCATCGCCGAAAGAGCGCACCTGATTGGTAATGGCTTTCACCTCTTCGAGCGTGTGGCGCAATGAGTACAGTTGTTCCTTGTCGGATATTTCGGCTATCTGTCGGCTGAACTCCTCTGCGTTGTCTGTAGCGTATTCAAAAAGAATCTCTTTGGCTTTACGCATCTGCTGGATTATTTCATCGTTGCTCACCATCAGCGCGTTGCCTGCACCTCCGCCAGTGTCGATATCATCCTCCACCTGTTCGTTGGTACGGTTTAGTTCCTGCATATAGAGATTATTGGTCTCTACGAAGTTCTCTTTGATGTTGGCAAAATCTACCACATAGCCGTATTTGAAATCCTGGTAGGGACGGTTGACTCGGGTAAGAGCCTGCAACAGATTGTGGCCGTTGAGACTGCGAAGCAGATAAAGCTTCTTGAGTCGGGGCGCATCAAAGCCTGTAAGCAACATGGCATTGACTATCAGGAAATCGGTAGTCTCTTTGCGCTTGAATGTCTCAATAAGCCCTTTTCGCTCCTCTTTATCTCCTTCGTCATGCAATATAAGTACAGCCTTCAACGGATGTTCCTCCTGGGTCTGCATCTCGTTGAACAGCTGGAGCATATTGCGCGCCTGGGGGTTGGTCTCGCAAACTATCATGCCACCCATGTGTTTTGAGTCCAGTTGTATGCGGCTCTTCCTAATGTCGTGAAAGATGTATTTCAGTACGGCTTTTAAGTAGGTCTCGTGTTCAATAATCTTGGTGTGGTCAATATCTTTGCGCTTGACCTCGATGTCCTTGGTTAGCCGGTCAAGTATATCAGTAATTTCCGACTTGTAACGGGTCTCAATGTCCTCGCGCATCAGCTTGAGGGTGTAGCCGTCGGCAATCGATTTGTCGTAGTAGTAGGTATGGAAATAGTTGCCGAATACTCGCCACGATTCGCGCTCCTGTCTGATGAGAGGTGTGCCAGTAAGGGCAATCTTGATGGCGTTGGTGTCAGCCTCCAGCAGATTGGCGAGAAATGTTCCCTTTGAGTCATAGCCACGGTGGGCCTCGTCGATAAAGAAGACTCTCTGCAATCGTGTGTTATAAACCTCCTGTGCCGAAATACGTTTCTTATCCTCTGCAAACTTCTGGATATTTACCACCATGATTTCTGCTTTGCCGCCTGCGTTTTCTATCACCGCATGGCTGGTAATATCATCCATCAGGCTCTTTCTGTCTTGCGCCTCTCGTACCACTAGACCACGCTGGGCAAACTCTGAGGAGGCCTGCTCCAACAGGTCGAGTCGGTCCACGATAAAGTAGAACTTGACGGGAATCTGTTTCTTGGAAAAATAGTTCGTCAGGGATTTTACGTTGTAGTAGGCCAATGCCGTTTTCCCTGAGCCCTGAGTGTGCCAGATGATGCCCCCCTTGATACCTTCGTTGAGCTTGTTTCGTATGGCATAAGTTGCGAAGAGCTGCTGATAGCGCATAATGTGTTTCTGCAGTTCGGTTACCTTCGTGCCTCCAGCCAGTTCTTTCTCATTCTCCACATAGGCGATCCCGAATCGCAGGATAAAGAGAAAACGCTCGCGGCTCAACATTGAGGTAAGGATGCGGTTGGTGGGTGTAGTGGGTTGCTGGTTGGTATGATACTCAGGCAGAGATTTCAGCTGTGGGCAGTTTCGGTGTATGAGAATTTCCTTTTCTACAGACTCCTGTACAATGGGATTGTAACCGGCTGAATCCAGCAGATGGGGGTCTTCTTCGCGGAATACACTAAAGAAAGCTTTACCTGTGGAATAAGCCGAATAAAAGGCTCCCGAAATAGGCACTTGGGTATCTTCGTTATATTCCTCGTTGTTGGAGAATATCATCAGCTGGGTGGCGTTGAAGAATGGACGGAAAGCCTTGTTGTGCATTCGAGTCTCTATTCTATTGCGTTCAGCTAGAATTCCATCAATATTGAAAGGCTTCTTTACCTCAATAAAGGCTAAAGGGAGGCCATTGATAAAGACGGTAAGATCGGGGCGGAAATTATCGTGGGTCTTCTCGTTTTCGCAAGTGAATTCTGTTGTAACGTGCCATTGGTTGTTTTCAGGATGTTCGAAGTCTATATAACGTATCCCGGATTCGGAAACAATATGCTGATAGAATTCCCTTCCCAAATCTTCATTATCCCTACACTTTCTTATCAAATCATTCATTGCGTTCTCAACCTCATGGTTTTCCAGCGTTGGATTGAGACTCTTGAGGCTTTCAAGAAATACCTTTGTCAGAATGTTGGTACTGTGGTCGTAATCCTCGGGCTTGATATTACTGAGGTATGTATATCCCAATCTTACCAAGTGAAGTGCAGCAGGTATTTGAACTCGGGTATTTTCGTTGAAATTATGCTTATTTGCCATAAGGATAAAGATATTATCGTGTGAAAGGCTGTCTGTTGTTGCAGGAGATGTCTGTCTCGTAGAGGTGGTGATACCTCCACCATTAGTCGTTGCTGTCGGTATCCTTTCCCGTGATGATTGTTCCGGTTACCTCGTGCCAGGGGTTCACCACTATGTTGACGCTATCGATTGTGGAAGTTATGCTGGAGCCCTTTGAAGCGTTTTCCTCCTTCGTACAGGAGGCCAGCATTAAAATTGAACAAATAAAAACGACTGCCAAACCCCATAATGGTCTGTGCAGCCGTAAGGTATGATTAGATAATGACTTATCTAACTGATTGACTTTTAATGAATTACCCCCCCTATCAGGGCGCTATGCTTTTGATGGTGTTTCATATACAATTTGCTGTTCAAGATTTTGCAAAGATAGTCATTTTTTCTCAGATAGAGATATTTTTCTCCATTTTTGTCCGAATAAAATGATAGTCAACGAATTATTTTATTTCCGCATGTGTCCTTGCTATCACAACA
>JAKSMQ010000046.1 GCA_024400565.1 Bacteroidales bacterium | reverse complement strand
TTAATATCGCGGCTCCTGCCGCCTAATTGTTAACTATTTTCTACCGAACCATTGTTAATGAGAATACGGTATTTAATTTTTTGAAACTTCATCCTGGCGCGCTTCAGGATTTATTTTCATATATTTTCATTTTCTACGATCTTAGTCTTAAGCCTTAATCTACTGGTTATAAAACAACTACATCAAAGTCTATTCAATCCGTCTGTGCTGCAAAATTACGGACATTATTTTGATACTCACATCATCCAAAAGTATGATTTGCAACACAGAAGACAAAAATCATACTTTATTGTGATAACAAAACGACTTTGATATCATACTATAGTATGAATATTGACGATTCGGATTGATTTCTGCTGACGGATTTCTTTTTTTGTGTATCTTTGCAATCTCAAAAACAAATCGGTAATCTATATGCTAAACGTTAACAATCTATTCTTTAACCATTCTAACTGCGAGGACCAGGGAGAGAATTATCCTATAGAACCTATGATTGTTGCCATCGATGCCATGGCACGTATCAATAGCCAAAGTGCTTTCGTTATCGACTTTGACCTGCACAAGATTGTCTATCAGACCGAACAGCTTGTGTATATCGACGAAGCCTCTCTCAAAGACATCAAGCGGGAGTGTACCAACCCTTACTGGTCTATTATATCGGAAGAGACGCTAGAGAAACTTCTTGTTATCAAGAATAATTACTTGCTGGCCGGCAACGATCTCTCGTACGAGGATTATATCCGACACATCTGCACGATAGATTACCCCATCATACTGAAAGGGAGGGAGCTGTTTATCACCCAGAAATTCACACCATTGAGAATGCGTAACGACAGCATTACGAAATCGGGCGTATTTACCATAGGGTATTCTAACAAGAAATCTATAGAGAGTTATATTATAGCCCCTTCGGGCAAACGGTTTGTTTTTGATTTCGACGAGAAGCGTTTTGTTGAATTCAACCTCGATGCCACTCTCAGTCTGGCAGAAAAGGCTGTACTCCAGAGAGCAAGGACGGGTATGACCAACGAAGAGATAGCGAACAGCCTATGCCTGTCTGTCAACACGGTAAAGACTCACCGTATGCATATATTCAAGAAACTGAATGTTACCACCATAACCGAAGCGCTGGCCGTGGTGGGCAACTATCAGCTGATATGATGCCCAGGCCTGTAGGGCGACAATCGCCCTGATTTTGAAAAAAAATGGTTTTATAAAGGCTATTCCCGGCTCATAGGCAGCATATAGACAGCATACAGACAGCACCTAGGGTGCACATAAGCTCCACTATTCGCATTCTCCTTGCTGCCTAGGTGCTGTTTATATGCTGGCTGTCCTCTCCCTATGGATTGCTAGGGGCGGGTTTAAGCAAGCTTGTTTATCGGTCTGCACAATAATAGGACTGTTTTGACGTTATTACTCTGTAATAAATTATCTTTTTCAATTGAAAGCTGATACCGACAATCAAATCATCATACGCGGAGCCCGAGTCAACAACCTCAAAAACATCTCCGTATCCATCCCCCGCGAAAAGCTGGTAGTCATTACCGGTCTGAGCGGAAGCGGCAAATCGTCGCTGGCATTCGACACGCTCTATGCCGAGGGCCAGCGCCGCTACGTGGAGAGCCTGTCAAGCTATGCCCGCCAGTTTATGGGCCGTATGGCCAAGCCGGAGGTGGACTATATTCTGGGCATCTCGCCTGCGGTAGCCATCGAACAGAAGGTGAACACGTCGAACCCCAGGAGTACCGTGGGCACATCGACCGAAATCTACGAATATCTCAAACTGCTCTACGCCCGCATCGGACGCACGTTCTCTCCCGTATCGGGAGTGGAGGTAAAACGCCATAGCGTGAGCGACGTGGTGGATTTTATCTACTCGCTCGACGAAGGCTGCAAGGTTACGCTCTACTCGCCCCTGGAGGTCTCGGACGAACGGCCTCTCGTCGACCAGCTCGAGATTCTCCAGCAGGAGGGCTTTGTAAGAATAAGCGTCAACGGACAGATAGAACGGATAGAGGATTTTCTCTATGCCGCAAGCCATGTGGCCGAGCTGACGATGAACGACCCCATGCTGCTGGTAGACCGCATCTCGGTCAAACACAACGACGACGACCAGACGGCCCGCATCAGCGAGTCGGTACAGACGGCCTTCTTCGAGGGTCGCGGATCGTGTATCGTGGAGGAGGACAGCCATGCCGACCATCTTCACAGGCATGCCTTCAGCAACCGCTTTGAGGCCGACGGCATTACGTTTGAGAAGCCCAACCCCAATTTCTTCAGCTTCAACAATCCCTATGGCGCCTGTCCCACCTGTCAGGGTTACGGCCAGGTGATAGGCATCGATGAGGACCTTGTGGTTCCCAACAAGACGAAGAGCGTATACGAAGAGGCCGTAATATGCTGGAAGGGAGAGAAGATGGGCGAATGGCGCTCGTGGTTTATCCGCCAGAGCAGCCGCAACGGGTTTCCCATCCATACGCCCTACAACGAACTGACAGACGACGAGAAGGACCTTCTGTGGCACGGAAACGGGAGCGACCAGTTTCCCTGTATCGACAATTTCTTCAAATGGGTTGAGACCCAGCAATACAAGATTCAATACCGCGTAATGCTGGCCCGATATAGAGGCAAGACCACCTGCCCCAACTGCAAGGGTTCAAGATTGCGTCCTGACGCCGCCTATGTGAAGATATGCGGCAAGAGTATCGTCGACCTTAACAATATGCCTGTCAGCGAACTGGTAGAATTCCTCGACGAGATGGAAGCCCAGCTGTCGGACTACGAGCGCGACCTGACGAAACGTATTCTTATCGAGCTCCACAACCGGGTAGGATACCTGATGGATGTAGGCCTGGGCTACCTGACCCTCTCGCGCATGAGCAACACCCTCTCGGGCGGCGAAAGCCAGCGAATCAACCTCTCTACCTCGCTGGGAAGTTCGCTGGTAGGCTCGATGTATATTCTCGACGAGCCCTCAATCGGTCTCCATTCGCGCGATACCGAACGGCTTATCAATGTATTGAAACAATTGCGCGACCTGGGCAATACGGTCATCGTGGTCGAACACGACGAGGACATCATACGGGCCGCCGACTACATCATAGACATCGGTCCCGAGGCCGGCAGGCTGGGCGGCGAAGTGGTATTTGAAGGCGACTTTGCCAAGATGCAGAAGGCCAAGGACGGAAGCTCGCTCACGGCCGACTATCTGATGGGACGCAAAATCATAGAGGTGCCCAGACATCGTCGCAAATGGCGCGACCGCATACTGGTCAAAGGAGCCTATGCCAACAACCTGCAGAAGACCGACGTGGAATTTCCTTTGGGCGTGCTGACCGTCGTGACGGGTGTGAGCGGTAGCGGAAAGACCAGCCTGGTAAAGGGTGTGCTCTACGACGTGCTCCAGCGACGCTTCGACAGCAACCGCGAATATGTAGGCAAATGTGCCGAGATTGAAGGCGACTTCAACCGCGTGAGCAGCATAGAGCTGGTCGACCAGAATCCCATAGGACGCTCTTCGCGAAGCAATCCCGCCACCTATATCAAGGCCTACGACGAGATACGCCAGCTCTTCAGCATGCAGCCTCTTGCCAAAGCCCGCGGACTCAAGCCCGGCTATTTCTCCTTCAACGTCGAAGGCGGCCGTTGCGAAGCCTGCGAAGGCGAGGGCTACATAACGGTAGGAATGCAGTTTTTGGCCGACGTACATCTGGTCTGCGAAGAATGCCACGGATCCCGTTTCAAGGACGAAGCACTCGAGATTACCTATCACAACAAGAACATAAGCGAGATACTCGAGATGACGGTAGACCAGGCCCTCGACTTCTTCTCTTCGAACCTCAACGAAGAAGAGACCACGGGCCGCACACGCTCGGAAGCCAACGTCGTCAAGTCTATCCTGAACAGACTTCAACCCTTGCAGGACGTAGGTTTAGGCTACCTCAAGCTGGGGCAGAGCAGCAGCTCGCTCTCGGGAGGAGAGGCCCAACGTGTCAAGCTGGCTTCCTTCCTCGTCAAGGGCGAGAACGAGAAGCCCGTTCTGTTCATCTTCGACGAGCCCTCTACAGGTCTTCATTTCCACGACATCCAGAAGCTCATCAAGGCATTCAACACCCTGATAGACAAAGGCCACAGCATAGTCGTCATAGAACACCATCACGACATTATCAAGGTAGCCGACTGGGTGATAGACATGGGTCCCGAAGGCGGTAAAGCGGGCGGCAAGGTAGTCTTTGCCGGAACGCCCGAACAGCTCGTCAAGCAGAAGGACTCCTATACAGGCCGCTTCCTCAAAGACAAACTGAAATAAACACACATCCATTCACAATCCAAACCTTATCCTGATGATAAAGAAAATCCGCCGTTCGGCATATACGGGACTTATCGGGTCGGTAGCAATAGCCCTTGCGGCCATCTGTTTCTGCCTTTTCTGCCAATACAGATTCTACATGACCGACGAAAAGCAGTTTAACATCTTCATGATTATCGGAGTAGTACTTTCGGTACTCGATATTACGGCCATCCTGATGGTAGTCCGCAAGAGCATACCGCGTCTGCGTCAGACCGACAGCCTCGACCAGAAGCTTTCGCAATACGCCAGCCTGATCTCCTCGATGTACTACGGCACGCTCTTTGTCGTGCTGATAGTCAGTACTATCGTAGTCATCTCCAACAACACACGTATCATTATGCTGATTCTGCTCACGGTTCTGATGCTGTTCCTGCTCTTCCCCAACATGTACAAGATAAAGGCCGACCTGGGACTCAACGACGAGCAGATGAAGGGTCTTTTCGGCAACGACTATATCCCCGACAACCGCGATGAAGAATAACGATACCATCTGCGCCGTCTCTACCCCCCAGGGTGTGGGTGGCATAGCCGTAATACGACTCTCGGGCGAGAAGGCTACAGCCATTGTGGGCCATTTCGTCAGAGGAATGGCTTTCAGGGCCAACGAGGCGCGTTTCGGCCTGTTCCGTATCGACGGACAGCCGCTCGACGAGGTGGTCGTAACCACATTCCTTGCCCCCCATTCCTATACGGGAGAGGATGTCGTAGAAATCTCCTGCCACGGGTCGCGCTACATACAGCAGAGAATGATAGAAGCCCTCATCAGCCAGGGCGCACGTCTGGCCAATCCGGGCGAGTTCACACAGAGGGCATTCCTATGCGGCCGCTACGACCTCTCGCAGGCCGAAGCCGTGGCCGACCTTATCGACTCCCAGAGCGCAGCCGCCCACAGGCTTGCCATCAACCAGCTGAGGGGAGGATTCATACAGAAGCTGAAAGAACTGAGAGACAAGTTTATGGAGCTAACTGCGCTATTGGAACTTGAACTCGATTTCAGCGACGAGGATGTTGAGTTTGCCGACCGTTCCCAGCTCGACGCCATCGTCGTCACCCTCGAGACAGAACTCCGTCAGCTGGCCGACTCTTTCCGCATGGGCAACGCCATCAGGAACGGAGTTCCCGTAGCCATCGTAGGCCGTCCCAATGTGGGCAAGAGCACCCTCCTGAACGCCCTTCTGGGCGAAGAGAGAGCCATCGTAAGCCCCATCGCCGGAACGACCCGCGACACGGTAGAAGACACCATTACCCTCGAGGGAGTCCAGTTCAGATTTGTCGATACCGCCGGCATACGCCAGAGCGACGACCCCATCGAGTCGGCCGGCATAGAACGCAGCTTCCGCGCCATAGAAAACGCCCAGATAGTACTCTTTCTGACCGAAAGCGACGACGAGATACTACCCGACAACCTCTCTCTCGAAGGCAAGACTCTCATCCGCCTGCGCAACAAGATAGACCTCTCCCCTACCTCTTCGGCCGACAGCTCTACCCTCTGCATCTCGGCCCGCGAAGGGACCAATCTTCCTCTCCTCAAAGAGCGCCTGCTGGCCTGCGTAGATACCGACTCCGACAAGACTATGCTCACCAACATACGTCACTATGAGGCCATAACCAACATACTCCAGTCGCTCACCCTGGTCAAAGAGAGTCTCCGACAGGGGCTCCCCGCCGACCTGGTCGTCATCGACATCCGCGATGCACTCTATTATCTGGGACAGATTACCGGACAGGTGACCTCCGACGAGGTATTGGGAACCATCTTCTCGCGCTTCTGCATCGGAAAATAAGCCCCCCTACAGCATAAATATTACCTCTCACATAACAAAATCCGAACTCTCGCGTTATACAACTGAAATAAATAAGCCAGAATAATGAAAAAGACACTCCTCATACTCGGACTCGGTACCACGATGCTCTCCTCGTGCGTCACCTTGGGTAAATACGAAGCCCTCGAGGCCACCAACAATCAGATCAGAAAAGAACACTATGTCACCCGTCAGGAGTTGCTCGACCTGCAGGAGGAATATTCCACCCTCCAGCGCCAGTACCAGCAGCAGAGTACCGACCTGGCCGACATGCAGGCCGTACGCCTCAACCAGGACGACTCCATCCATCTGCTCCAGGCTCAGATCGGCGACCTCCAGCTGGCCGTCGACACCCTCATAGAGAACTATTCGCAGAAGATAGCCGGACAGAACAAGAGCCTGGCCCAGGCCCAGAGTCTCCTCGCCTCCCGTACCAAGGAGCTGACCCAGAAAGACAAAGACCTTGCAGCCAAGGACAAGGCCCTCGACGCCAAAGAGAAGGCCATGAAAGAGAAAGAAGCCGAAATGCAACGCAAATACAACGCCCTCGAGAAACAGGAAGCCGCTACCAAGAAAGCCCTCCAGGCCAAGGAGAAAGAGCTCGAATCGGTTCGCAACAGCGTCACCAAGGCTCTTGTAGGTTTCAAGGACAAAGGCCTCAAGGTAGAGGTAAAAGACAGCAAGGTTTATGTATCGATGGAGAGCAAGCTCATGTTTGCCTCCGGCAGCTGGACCGTCTCAAAAGAAGGACAGGAAGCCATCAAAGGCCTGGCAAAGGTACTGGAAGAGAACCCCGACCTCAACATTATGGTTGAAGGCCATACCGACAACGTAGCCTTCAAGAGCGCCACAGCCGTCAAGGACAACTGGGACCTCTCCGTGATGCGTGCTACCGCCATCGTCAAGCTCATTCTTCAGCATGGACCCAAGATCAACCCCGCCCGCATCGAGGCCAGCGGCCATAGCGAGTATGCGCCCAAGGTAGCCAACGACACCCCCGCCAACAAGGCCATCAACCGCCGTACCGAGATCATCCTTACTCCCGACCTCAACGCACTTCTGAAGGCCGTAAAATAAAATCCCTCTTCCCCAGCGAAGAGAACATACCGACAAGAAGCATCCCCCCCCGGCGCTTCTTGTCTTTTTTATATAGATACTACTAATTATTACTATTCCCCAAGAAAAGTGTGGTTTTCCTTCCATCATTCCCCAAGAAAAGTGTGGTTTTTCCACTACTATTCCCCAATAAAAATGTGGTCCTCCATAATTATTCATCAACAAAAGTATTCATCAGCCGTTACTGGGCCATACAATAAAATTGCCCGTATGGCGTTTCTATTCTATAAACTGATAATTGACCCTAACAATTATGCCGCAACCCCAAGACAAACAATCCCTGATAGCCTCGGCCCAAAGCGACTACGAGGCTCTGATCGGAGCCATCGAGACGGCCGATGCCGAAGCTTTGGCCACCCCCTTCCTGCCCAGCGACAAGCCCGCCAAGTGTACCACCTTCCAGCAAGGCAACGACGTCAAGGACCTCCTGGTCCATGCCCTCGAATGGCAACGTCTCCAGTCAGCCTTCGTAGCCAACATCCGCAAGGGCGAGCCCAAGGACTTCATCCCCGAGCCCTACCGCAAAAACTACAAGGAGATGGACCAGGTCAACTTCGAGAAACATCGTTCCACCTCGCTCGAGTCGGCCATTGTCATGCTCAAGGAGAGCCATGCCGAAATGATGCGCCTCATAGAGACCTTCTCCGAGGAGGAGCTCTTCGGCAAGAAGGTGTTCCGCGTCACCTACACAACCACTATGGCGGCCTATTTCATGTCCGTCACCTGCCAGCCCTACACCCAGTCGCTCAAGAAACTCAAATCCCACCTGCGGGACATCAAGAAACTAAACAAGAAATAATACGATGATAGACCAGATGCTTGAATACAATCGGCAGTTTGTAGCCGAGAAGGGGTATGAACGCTACCTTACCAGCAAATATCCCGACAAGAAAATTGCCATCGTAACCTGTATGGACACCCGTCTCGTGGAGCTGTTGCCTGCAGCCCTGGGCATCAGAAACGGAGACGTAAAGATCATCAAGAACGCAGGAGGCACCATTACCAATCCCTTCGACTCCACGATGCGTTCCATCCTCGTAGCCGTCTACGAGCTGGGAGTAGAAGAAGTGATGATCATCGGCCACACGGGTTGCGGCGTGCAAGGCATGGACAGCGCCCACATGCAGCAACTGATGCGCCAGCGTGGCGTCGACGAGGAACACCTTTCGCTCATGAAACATTGTGGCATCGACCTCGACTCGTGGCTCCACGGCTTCGACGATACCGAGGCTGCCGTTGTAGAGACCGTCGACCTGGTACGCAACCATCCTCTCATGGCCAAGGACGTCGTCGTGCGCGGCTACATCATGGACAGCGAGACCGGCGCCCTCAAGGTAATAGACCTCAAATAAGTGTGACGGCCTGCGATAAAAGCTGAAAGACAGCCCCTCTTCCTAACAAAAGATAACCTACCCACAAGAAGCCTATCCCTCCGAGGCTTCTTGTTTTTTATAGAAAGTCCCCTATTATTCGTCAGAAAAAGTGTGGTCATTCAACCATTATTCGTCAGAAAAAGTGTAGTCATTCAACCAATATTCGTCAGAAAAAGTGTGGTCACTCACCCATTATTCGTCGGAAAAAGTGTGGTCATTCGACCAATATTCGTCAGAAAAAATGTAGTCAAGACATGATTATTCATTAAAAAAAGTGTATATTTGCATCTCGAAAACTCAATCCTTATACAATTTCTGTAAAATTTACAGGATAACAATTAGAATAAAGGACTGCCGAATCGCCTATCAAATATATTCTGCAAAACAGACAATAGCCATCCTGACATGGAGAAGGCAGTAATAGATGATGATGGCGTTGCTGTGGTGGTGCCGAATGAGGACGGCATAGTCAATAGGCTACGCAAGGCGAGAGTCAAGGCAGGTATCACACAGCAGGACGTGGCCGAGCGAATGGGAATAGCGCAGACGGCTGTTTCGAGGTTAGAAATCGGGGCGCATTCGCCGTCGCTGGACATGGTGGAGAGATATGCAGAAGCATTAGGCTGTAGATTGAAAATTGAGAAAAAGGAGGAGAAATAGAGGTGGAAAAACTAGTAAAACAAGTGGGACTAGAAAAATTTTTGATGGTAAAAATATAGAGAAATAGGCACTTTGCGAGGAGTGCCTATTTTTTTATTTTGGTAGTTTGGAAAAAAGTTGTACTTTTGCAATCAGAAAAATTTAGACCGGCCTGCGTAGCCGGTCGCCTATGAGAGCAATCTTTACCGATTGCTCTCGTTCTTTTTATACACCAACTCTAATTCGTTTTTGTGGGCAATATAGACTTCGTTAACTTTTTTTCCATTTCTAATCTTACCTTCTATGATCTCACGGACATCATGTTTTGATTCTAAAGGTTCTTCAATGATAATCCTAGAAGACTGCTTAAGTGCCTTATTGATCATGTTCACGGCTGATTTGTCCGGATTGCTTGTGGTGAAGCCTTTGTGCTCGTAGAAGTATTTGCCGTCTACGATCATGTCTGGGCACTTGTTTGGGTAGAGCTTGGCGTTTTCACCGAATATTTGAAGATACAACGGGTTTTTGACGTTGATCTCTGGGAGAATGACAACTTCCCTACCCTTTTGAGCCATAAGTCGAGCGGCATGCTTGAGGTTGTCGAAATCCTTGGAGTCGCGTTTTCTAACCATGTTGTGGATGGCAAAGGATCCGCCGTTGTCGAAGCGTTCGAATACGGTCACGTTCTTGATGGCACATTGGCCTAATATGAGACAGGCTTGGCACATGGGGTTGTTGGGTTTGTAGTCGAGTTGGTTTTTGTTGCAGTTGCCACAGCCTTTTGGCAGGTAAGCGTGGCGGGGAGGGAAGATCTTCTGCTCCTGGCCGGGGTTGAAGCGGAAGATGGCGAGCTTGTTCTGACCTTTCTTGTTGAGGGCTGTGGTTGCTTTCTCGCCTTTCTCGATGGCCTTCTGGGAGTCGGACAGGGGGTACTTGGACTTGCGGACCTGGACGACGGTGCAACGGCAGTTCCAGCCGTTGGGCGGGAAGAAATTCTTCCAGAAGGGATCGTCGACAGGGAGTGTGGTGCCATGGAGAATGGCATGCGACTCGCGGACGCGTTCGTCGGCAGCTGTGCGGTACTGCAGGTAGAACTGGTCGCCGTCGGCCTGGTACTGCGCCCACTGGGCGGCAGAGCGAGCTGACTGGGTGGCGAAGTTGTACTCAGCGCGGAGGTAGTTGCGGTTGTAGTTCTCATCGATGGCGCGTACGTCCTGGGCGAATTTTTCAAAAGGTTTCTTCTTGCCGTTCTCATCCAGAAGGAGGGCGGAGACGGCAGAGAGCTCGGCGTGGGTCTTGAAGCCAGAGAAGATGAAGATGTTCTGCTCGAGGAGGGAGCGCATGGCGGAGGGCATTGGCTTGGAGCCGATGCCTTGCCTACGGTCTGAGAGACCTGTAAAATGAGCTGCAAAGATACAATTGATTAACGATTCGGAGTTTTTTTTATAAGAATAGATTTAGGGATAGACAATGTGCTTCTCAATAAAATTGTACGTGGCATAGGAAAATTCATTGAGGGAGCGGACATCAATATTGGATATACGGTCTTAGACCCTCGTCCTGCTCAACTAAGGATGCTTGAAAAAGCCGTAAAAGATGCTCGAGAAAAGGCTTATATAATGGCGAAGGCATTAGGGTGCGAACTTGGTAATGTGATAAACATAGATTATGGGTTTCACGAAGTGCATGTTTATGCCGAAGCACGTAATATTCATTCAAATGCCGAAGCGAGTGCATGTACCTCTGATAGCTTGGATATTACACCGGAAGACCTGTCGGTGAATGACAACGTTCAGGTTGAATGGGAATTAATAAAAGCACAAGCATGAAAGGAGAAAGGTGGTATTCACACCTTAGGGTTTTGCTTCTGATTTTACTTAATTTTCTCTGTCAGCCTAGGCTGATTCGACTGCCGAATAACTGCCAATATGTTTGAAACATGTTCCCAGGTGGCTTGAAACCCTTTTCTTTGTTCTGCGACAAATGCTGAGCTTTCAGGTCGATAGATTGCGGTTTGATATAAATAATTTTCGTTATCTTAAAAATATTCGTATCTTTGCATTTTAAAATCAGTCTTACTATGAACGCCAACAGAAAGGAACGCATACAGCAATTTATCAGCCGATGGACGGGCAAGGGCTCCGAGAAAGGCGATAGTCAGAAATACTGGATTGAACTGCTCCAGAATGTGCTGGGCATAGAACGCGCCACCGAGTTCATCTCCTTTGAGAATCAGGTCAAGCTGGCTCACACCTCCTTCATCGATGCCTACATTCCCTCCACCAAGGTGCTGATAGAGCAGAAGTCGATGGACAAGGACCTCCGTGCTCCCATCAGGCAGAGCGACGGCTCTATGCTCACTCCTTTCCAGCAGGCCAAGCGCTATGCCGCCGAGTTGGGCCACGATAGATATCCTCGCTGGGTGGTGGTGTGCAATTTCCAGTCCATGCTCATCTACGACATGAACCACATAGGAAGCGAACCCTTTGAGATTCTGCTCGAGAATCTTGAGAAGGACTGGCACCATCTGCAGTTCATGGTCGGCGAGGGACAGGCGTCGCTACGCCACGAGATGGAGGTGAGCATCAAGGCCGGCGAGCTGGTGGGCAAGATATACGAAGCCTTCCTCTGTCAGTATGGCGACAATCCCACGCCCGACGACCTGCACTCGCTCAACGTGTTGTGCGTGCGGCTGGTGTTCTGTCTCTATGCCGAGGATGCAGGTGTGTTTGGCAAAGACCAGTTCTATCAATATCTCTCGTCGTTCCAGCCCGAGCAGATGCGTATAGCCTTGAGGGAACTCTTTGCTGTGCTCGACACTCCCGTCGAGAACCGCGACCGATTCCTCGAACCCCGCCTGGCGGCATTCCCTTACGTCAATGGATCGCTCTTTCGGCAAAATCCCGGTGAATCCATTCCTCCTTTTACGTCCGAAACTGCAGACATCCTTCTCGACAAGAGTAGCCGCAACTTCGACTGGAGCGAGATCTCGCCCACCATCTTCGGTGCCGTATTCGAGAGCACGCTCAACCCCGAAACCCGACGCAAGGGAGGCATGCACTACACCTCCATCGAGAACATACACAAGGTGATAGACCCGCTCTTTATGGACGACCTCAACGAGGAGTTCGCCCTGCTGGCCCAGTTGCCCGACGGAAAGCAACGTAGGCAGAAGGTGGAACGCTTCCAGGATAAGCTGGCCGACCTCAAGTTCCTCGACCCAGCCTGCGGCAGCGGCAACTTCCTTACCGAGACCTATATCTCGCTCCGCAAGCTGGAGAACCGGGCCATCCTCCTCAACACCAAGGGACAGGTACAGATGGGACTGGAGGAAGTGAACCCCATCAAGGTGAGCATCCACCAGTTCTACGGCATCGAGATCAACGATTTTGCCGTCACCGTGGCCACCACGGCCCTGTGGATAGCCGAGAGCCAGATGATGGCCGAGACCGAGAGCATCATCCAGTTCAAGAACGATTTCCTGCCCCTCAAGAGCTATGCCAACATCCATCAAGGCAATGCCCTCCGTATCGACTGGGCAGACGTGGTCGACCCCAAGGTTTTGAACTACATCATAGGTAACCCGCCGTTTGTGGGGGCAAGAATGATGGATTCATCACAAAAAGAGGATGCGATAGAAATATTCGGCAAAAAATGGCAGAATGTGGGCAACCTTGACTATGTGGCATGCTGGTACAAGAAGACTGCCGACTTTATGCAAGGCACAAAGATTCGAACAGCCCTGGTGTCCACCAACAGCATTTCTCAAGGCGAACAAGTTGCAAACCTTTGGAAACCTCTGATGGAAGAATCAGGAGTACATATCGACTTTGCTTGGCGAACCTTCCGATGGGACAGCGAGTCCTCTCTCAAAGCACATGTTCATTGTGTAATTATTGGATTCTCCGTAACCCCTGCCCTCAAACCACCTAGGCTATTTGAGGGAACATACAAAAAAGAGTGCAAGAACATAAATGGATATTTAATTGATGCCGAGAATGTGTTTGTGGAGAGTAGGAGTCGGCAATTATGTAATGTGCCAAGTATTGGCATAGGAAACAAACCCATTGATGGAGGAAATTATCTCTTCACGAAAGATGAGATGGAGGAATTCACAAAGAAAGAGCCTTCAGCAAAACCTTTCTTTCATCTTTGGTATGGTTCTGAAGAATTTATCCATCAAAGACCTCGTTACTGCCTATGGTTAGGCGATTGCTCACCAGCCCAGTTAAGGAGTATGCCTAATTGCTTGAAGCGAGTAGAGAATGTAAGAGACTTTCGTTTGGCTAGCAAAAGTGTTCCCACTCAAAAATTGGCAGATAAACCAACAAGGTTTCATGTTGAGAATATGCCACAAAGTAACTCGGTATTAGTTCCCAAGGTATCATCAGAACGTCGAAATTACGTTCCTATGGGACTAATGTCCCCAAATGCATTTTGTAGTGATTTGGTGTTCCTTATTCCCGATGCCACCATCTATCATTTCGGAGTACTCGAAAGTGTAGTTCACATGGCCTGGATTCGTGCTGTCTGTGGAAGATTAAAGAGTGACTATCGTTACAGCAAGGACATTGTCTACAACAACTTCCCCTGGCCAACTTCGACCGATGCGCAAAAAAAGAAGATTGAGAAAACCGCTCAGGCTATCCTTGATGCTCGTGCTCTCTATCCCGACTCTTCTCTGGCCGACCTCTACGACGAGAGGACTATGCCCCCTGAGTTGCGTGAGGCTCATCAGCAGAACGACCGCGCCGTGATGGAGGCCTATGGCTTCGGGAAGGATATGGCCGAGAGCGACATCGTGGCCGAACTCCTCAAGATGTACCAATTACTGACTAAAGGCAACCTCAAATGATTATTTTTAAACGATAAGGGCCGTAAATTAATCTTTAACCTTCAGAAAGCAGACCTTTCGGACGCGATGTATCCGTCTTTGGTGTGGCGGTAGGTGTAGTTGCCTGCCGAGCCTGAGATTGAACCGGGAGCGGTTCCGATAATTTTGCCCATGATGATAAAGAAATAAAAATGAAACAAAAAAATATTTAGATCAGTACTGATTTCGTTGTGGCGGACCTATGTCT
>JAKSMQ010000045.1 GCA_024400565.1 Bacteroidales bacterium | reverse complement strand
ACAAGTTTTTTAGTTTAACATCGGAAAAAGTGACAAGCGATTTCAGGAAAAGACACATCATCCTGTACTACCCATGAATCATAAATTAATTGGTAATTTATGAATCAATTCGTGGACAATTCGCGGAAATTCGTGTTGAAAATGAAAAAACAATTTTTACGGGACAACAATAAACTCCTGAATGAAGCCTGACTCATGCAAGAATCCTATTTTCCACCCGACCAGAAAGGGAGTTGCGTCCCATTAGCATCCTAGTAGCATCCCGTCAGCCTCGCAAAACAGACCATTTTCGCGTCCCAACTCCGATGCAAATAGGATGCAACTGAGACCCTACTCCGTTTTATCTCTCCAACTTATGTCCCTATTTGTACGGCAATAACTTTTACAGCCAGGGCAGCAAGATGTGTGAGGGCAAAACAGGAAATCCATTAAGCAAACATAAAACCATACAAATCAACCTAAAGAAAGAAAAATTTGTTCAGTTTAATTATAATGTGTACTTTTGCAAAATCGTTTCCGAGAGAAGGAATCGATCGAGAAAGACGCATTTGTGCCTTGTTCCGTAACTGAGAATCTGGACAATTCTCTATTGAATAAACAGGAATATGGATTGAATGTAAGTCTCCATTGTATTGTATATATGCATTTTGCAACATATACGGTTCGGTGGAGCAATTCGCTAACCTTATTTTGTTTATTCAGGGAGTCCAGACCCTTCAGTTAGAAATAACGGCTCGGGTGAATGGCTCCACTTTCTTGTATTTTATGAAATTTAACCGCAACTTCGAGCCAAAGTAGCAAACAAAAGTTGTACCCGACACAAAAAAGGGTTGAATCTATGAATGAATCTCAAGTGAACCTTTTCATGTCCCAGAACATGAAAAACTTCAGTCCAAGTCAAATTTCTGATATTAAGACTAAGTTGTCGGCTCTGCCTGAAGAAAAAAGTATGGTAATAATGTCATTGGATTTTCGTGATACTACCACCATCTTATTACTATCTCTTTTCTTTGGTGGATGGGGTGTAGATAGATTCCTTGTAGGCGATGTAGGAATTGGAATATTAAAACTGCTGACTGGCGGTTGTTGCGGTATATTGTGGCTTATTGATTTGATAAACCACAAAAAAATGACCCACAATTATAACTATAAAAAATTTATTGAGGCCATTGCTGTATTATAATGCATTGGCATTGTCCTATAAAGACAATTACAGGTGTTCCATGTCCAGGTTGTGGGACAACAAGGGCAGTATGGGAATTGCTTCATGGCAATATCTATTCTGCCCTTTGGACAAATCCTCTCGGTATTATACTTTTCCTTACAATATGTGCATATGCATTATGCATAATTATCGATTGGTCACTTGGATCTAATTCAAGAAAGATACTTTTTGAAAGACCATTTTTGATTCTAAAAGAGCATCGTTTTATTTATTATTTAGTTATCGTTTTATGTACTACTGTTGCAGTATTGAATGCTTATTGGAACTATTGTAAAGGGCTGTGATTAATAATGCTTGAAATATACTGTAGAATCTGGATTATCTCTAATCTGGGACTCTATATTACCATTTAGGGAATCCTGTGAGGATATTGAGAATTTGCATTACATATGTATTTTTACAAAAATGGGGTTGACGCATGGTTGACCCCAATTTTTTTCATGCTTTCAGCTGAAAAAGAATGCATGAAGGAGGTTTATCATTTATCGAAAAACGATAAATATAGTTAATTTTTAATATTTCTATTTGCATATTCAAAATGTTTAGTAACTTTGCATCCCGAAGAGATTGGGACGCTATGTGCCTAAACCTCTAATATAAAACGTGTAAACAATAATTATTAATAGTATAAAAACATGAAGAAACTATTCTTTGCATTAGTAGCAATCCTTCTTCTTGCAGGCACATCCATGGCCCAGAAGAGCTACAAGTACAAGACTTTCTCCAACGACCCTATGGGTGTTCGCGAATACACCCTCGACAATGGTCTGAAGGTCTTCATGAGTGTTTATAAGGACGCTCCCAAGGTTCAAACTTACATCGCCGTACGTGCAGGTTCTAAGAACGACCCTGCTACCACCACCGGTCTTGCCCACTATCTGGAGCACATGATGTTCAAGGGCACCCAGAAACTCGGTACTACCGACTGGGAAAAGGAGAAGGTCCTCATCCAGGCTATCGAAGACCTCTTCGAGGCTTACCGTATGTTTGACGACCAGGCTACCCGTGCTGCCATCTACCACAAGATTGACTCTCTCAGCTATGAGGCTTCGAAGATTGCTGTGGCTAACGAGTACGACAAGGCTATGAGCGCTATCGGATCTACCGGTACCAACGCTTTTACCAGCAACGACTACACCATGTATGTTGAGAATATTCCCAACAACCAGATCGAGACCTGGTGCGAAGTACAGGCTGACCGTTTCCAGAACCTCGTTCTCCGTCTGTTCCACACCGAGCTTGAGACCATCTACGAAGAGAAGAACATGAGCCTTACCAAGGACAACCGTCGTGCCAACGAGGCTATGCTCTCCGCTCTCTTCCCCCACCATCCCTATGGTACCCAGACCACCCTCGGCGAGGGCGACCACCTCAAGAACCCCTCCATGCGCAACATCCGCAACTTCGTAGCTCAGTACTATGTTCCCAACAACATCTGTATCTCTATGGCCGGCGACTTTGATCCCGACGAGGCTATCAAGATCATCGACAAATACTGGGGCAACATGAAACCCGGCAATGTTCCCGCATTCGTTAAGACTCCCGAAGCTCCTATTACTACTCCTATCGTAAAGAACATTACTGGTCTTGATCCCGAAAACCTTACCGTTGCTTACCGTATCAACGAAGGTACCGGCAGCCGTCAGATTATGCTTGCTGAGCTCCTCGGCGAAGTTCTCAACAACGGCAAGTGCGGTCTCATCGACCTCAACCTCAATCAGCAGCAGAAGTGTATGGGCGCTTATGCTGGTGTATATAACCTCAACGACTATGGCTGCTTCATCCTTGGCGGCCGTCCCGCTCCCGGACAGTCTCTCGACCAGCTCCGCGACCTCCTCTTCGAACAGGTTGAACTCGTAAAACAGGGCAAATTCGACGAGTGGATGCTCGAAGCTGCTATCAACAACACCAAACTCTCCATCATGAAACAGGCCGAGAGCAACAACAGCCGTGCCAGCGCTATGGCTTATGCTTTCGTTCAGTATCAGAACTGGCAGGACGTCTGCAACGAGATTAACGAACTGGCCAAGATTACCAAGAAAGACCTTGTAGACTTTGCCAACGAAATCCTCAAGACCAACAACTACGTTCAGATCAACAAGCTTCAGGGTCAGCCCGAGAGCATCGTAAAGGTTGCCAAACCCGCTATTACTCCCATCGAGGTAGGCCGCGACAACGAGAGTGCTTTCCTCAAGGAGATCAAAGCCCGCAAGGTAAAAGAGATCGAGCCCAAGTTCTTCGATCCCAAGAACGACGTTACCAAAGGCAAGCTTGCTAACGGAAGCGAGATTCTCTATGTTAAGAACGAAGAGAACAAGACCTTCAACCTCGACTACTACTTTGAGTTTGGCGAGAACGCCGACAAGGCTTACGATATGGCTTCTAACCTGATGGAATATCTGGCTACCTCCAAGCACACTCCCGAACAGCTTCAGCAGGAATTCTACAAACTGGCTTGTAACTACAGCTTCTCTGTTGGTGGCGAGAATATGACTGTTTCTATCAGCGGTCTTGCCGAGAATATGACTAAGGCTATGGCCCTGGTTGAAGAGATCTTCTCCGACCTTCAGCCCAACGACCAGATGCTCAAGCTCCTCGTGGAGCGTATCATCAAGAGCCGTGCTGACGGCAAAGGCAACCAGCAGACTATGTTCCGCGCTCTTTGCAACTATGGTATGTATGGCGAGGAACTGGTTAAGGAATCTCTTACCGATGCTGAGCTTCGCGCTTATACCAGCGAGCAGCTTATCGCAAAACTCAAAGGCCTCTTCTCCTACAACCATCGCGTACTCTACTATGGTCCCGAAAGTCTTGATGCCGTCAAGTCCATCGTAGCAGCAAACCACAACACCCCCAAGAAACTCCAGAAGGGTCCCAAGAACAAAGAGTTTACCCCTCAGGCTGTCAACACCAATACCGTTCTCTTCTGCGACTATCCCGCAAACCAGACTTACCTCCAGGAATACTTCCGTGGCGGCAAGTACGACCTCAAGCTCCGTCCCGTTCTCAATGTATATAACGACTACTTTGGCGGCAGCATGAATGCTATCGTATTCCAGGAAATGCGCGAAAAACGCAGTCTCGCCTATACCGCTCAGTCCTACTATCGCAGCCCCAGCAAGAAAGACGGTTTCTACTACAATACCGCTATGATTGCTACCCAGAACGACAAGCTTATCGACGCTCTCAACGCTTTCAACGAGCTCTTCGAGCAGATGCCCGCCAGCGAGGGTAACTTCAACCTCGCCAAGGAGAGCTCCATCGCTCAGATGCGTACTGCCCGTACTACCAAGCGTAGCCTTATCTTCGCTTACCTCAGCTATGAGAAGATGGGTTGGAAGGAAAGCCCCAGCAAGAAAGACTTCCAGGTTTATCCTACCCTTACCATGCAGGATGTAATCAACTTCAACCAGAAGTACATCAAGGGTCAGAAAAAACTCTATATGTGCCTCGGTAAGGAGAGCGAAATGGACTTCAACGCTCTTGGTAAGTTCGGTAAAGTTATCAAGGTTGACGCCAGCAAGCTTTTCAACTATTAATCCTCTCTGCCGACAGTAGTCATTCTGTCGCAAAATGATAGAAGCAGTCTCTCTTTAAGGGAGGCTGCTTTTGTATCGTCGGGCTTTACAGACTGCGGAATGAAAGGGGAATCTTCTAGTCATCTTTAGACAGTCTAGAAATACTAGATTATCTTAGAGAGGCGATAATATACCCTAACAGAGCACCCCAATTCGCCTAGCAGATTGCTTTCTTACGGCCTTATTAGGCGGGAGAGCGCAGGTCCTTAAGACCTTTCTTCCGTAGAGAGGATGAATGCTCTCTAACCCTCCTTCAATTCGATTGTCCTACGTCTTTCTACAACCCGATTGTCCTATGCCTTTTAGATAGGGCTACACAAAAAGAAAAGGACAACCGGAAGGGCTGTCCTTAATACTTTATACAGATACCTGATTCTTATTCGTAAGATTTAATGAGATTGACATTATAGCTCTCAATATTCGAGAGTTTGACATTCTTTGTGATAGGCTGATACCAAGTAAACTGGCCGAAATAGGATCTCAGGTCAGCTGAGTTGAAGATGTATCCGTGCATAGCATAGATAGCGTTACGGTAGATGCGACGTTCGGCGCGGGACAGATTGAGTATGGTTGCTTCGTCAATCTGGGTAGTCATGAGATAAGCATAGGGATTGTCGCTTCTGGTTGCATTAGGATTGGACTGTACTTTTACGGGTTCCTGAACCTTTGCGGGCTGAGGAGTTTCGACCTTCTCAAAACGCGAATCTTCGTCTAAAAGAGCATTCTCTACCTTAGAAGTAGTTGAAGAAGTGGAGTCTTTATCAGAATAATTATTAATTACGATATCGCAAGATGCAAACAAACTGCAAAATAGTACCGATGCGGCTAAAAGTAATGTTCTTTTCATAATATTAAAATCTGTTTTGTTATTCAAGTAATACAATCGGTCAAGAGAAAACTCTTGATATAAAAATTAGATTAGCCAATGGAAACAACTCCAAAACGCTAAATCAGATTTGCAAAAATACAATTTTTTCTTCATTCCTCGACTTTTTTTGAATCATTTCTGTCTCTTTAATCGAATCTACGTCTGATTATCCGCAAGTTAATAAAATTTCAGAAAAAGAAAGACAACAGAAAACACGGGCATTATATACCCGAATTACCCTCAAAAAGATCTTCCCTGACGAAGTATTATCCCTTCCGCCCCGACATTTTCCTGTCAGAGATCGCTTTTTATCTAGTCGTAAAAAGACAGTAGAGTCCCCATCCAAGTCGAATATTATCCTAACGCCATAGGATATTAAATCTCATCGAGCGAACGACGAAGAGCCAACGACCGCAGACCACTCTGACGGCGAAATTGTGTAGGCGTCATTCCTGTCTCCTGACGAAACTGAGAGCTGAAATGAGCAGGACTCGCATAACCCGATTGGAAGGCTATCTCGGCATTGGTCAATTCGCTATAGCAGAGCAGCTCCTTGGCATATTCCACACGCTGGAGGATACAATAACGTTCGATAGTCATGCCCGAGGTCTCGCTGAAGAGTTTGCTCAACAGACTATAGTCCTTTGCAATCCGTCCCTGGACATAGACCGAGAGTTTTTCTCTCTCAGATTCTTGTCTCACCCACTCTATTACCGTTGTACGTATCTGCTCAACCAGCTGCTGCTGAGGATCGTCGAGAAGGTCGAAACCCAAGTCATGCAACCCTATGCGTAGCTTGTCTGTCTGTTCTGCTGTCAAATTTTCGGCCACCTGAGCCATACCCAATACGACGTCGATTGCCGTAAGCCCATGGTTAGCTAAAAGCTCTCTGACGGCCATCACACATCGCGGACAGACCATATTCTTGATATAGAGTTCGGTCATTATCTTACCAGTTTGAACCCTACCTCTTCTATGGCCTTGCGGAGAGACTCCTCAGAGGCCGAACCTTCTACGATGGCCTCCTTGGTTTCGAGTTCGACATGAGCGGAGGTTACGCCCTCAACATTCTGAAGCGCCTTCTCGGCAGCTGCACGGCAATGGGTACAATCTATGCCCTCAATGTGGTATTTAGAACTATTCATAGTGCTGGTATTATGCTGTTTATTTTTTATTTTAGGGAGAATGAATGCATTGGCAAGCAGAAGGAGCAAGGCCCCCGAACAGGTCCAGGAGAACCAGCTGTCGTGATGGTGACAGCATGGGCCGCTATATCCGCCTCCGATCTGGGCCAGGAAATCGACAATCTGATGATATTGCAGATAATCGATAAGGCATCCGAAGGCCACAGCCCCGATAATGAGCGAAACAAGATAGATGCATACCGACTTTGTTCCCATGACTGACTTGACGACCAATATGCTGGCCATATTGCAGGCTGGGCCGGCCATGAGGAGAACCAGGGCCGCTCCTGGAGTAAGTCCCTTCATCATCAGAGCCACAGCAATAGGAATAGAGCCCGTTGCACAAAGATACATCGGCACGGAAATAGCGAGAACGAGTGCCATCGAGGCCAGCGTGTTACCCTTGAGAAGCGTAAACCATTCGTCGGGCACAAATATCGTAATCAATCCGGCTATCAGCAATCCGACAACAAGCCATTTCCCGATGTTCTGAATCATCTCGTAGAAGGCGTATTTCAGGACGGTCACAATCTTCATTCCTATCGGAGAAGGAGCGTCGGCAGAAACCTGGTTCCGCGAAGAGGTTTCGCTTTCGGCCGATTTGTCGAAGAGATTGGACAGACTTCCTCCCAGGAGGGCCGTACACAAGGCTGCCAGAGGGCGTACGACGGCAAATGGAAGACCCAGGAGTCCGTAGGTGGCTATGATAGAGTCGACACCCGTCTGCGGGGTTGCAATCAGAAAGGACGTCGTGGCCCCTTTCGATGCCCCTTCCTTGCGGAGCGACATGGCGGTAGGTATTACCCCACAGGAGCACAAAGGCAAAGGAATGCCGAATAAGGCAGACTTGACTACCGAACCGAAGGTAGGAGAGGAGAAATGTCGCTTGTAGAAACTGGAGGGAATAAAGGCGTGGACCACTCCTGCCAACAAGAATCCAAGCAGAAGGTAAGGCGACATCTGGTTGATAATATGTAATATATCGTTCATTGACAAGAGCTGTTTTGATTTGCAAAATTACTACTTTTTTGGCAATCCGGCTTTCAAAATGATGGTTTTTTCTTATATTTCTCCCTATGAGTCTTCATGATTGTTCTGATTTCTAGAACAAAGAATTCCTTTCTGTCGCCTTTCTCCATAACGAAACAGGGATTTGTCTCAAAAATTAATTGCCGATTGCAATTTTATTCGTATCTTTGCAACGACAAAACGCCTACCCAAAGAAGCTGTCCGACATAATTAAACCTATTGTATTTCTTGAATAAAATCGGGAAAACTGAATCGGAGAATCATGTGCCGGATGTGTGGAATGCACGAAGATGTATAGGCGTGGCGACCTTAATAAAAACAAGAATATGAAACGCGTATTAGTAATATCGACAAGTCCTCGGACCAAGAGCAACTCGGATGCTTTGGCCGACGAGTTTGTACGTGGCGCCCGAGAGGCAGGCCACGAGGTAGAGAAAATCTGTCTGCGGGACAAGAACATCCAGTTCTGCAAGGGCTGTCTTGTCTGTCAGCGTGACGGGGTTAAGGCCATGTTTAACCAGGGCGACTGTTCTGCGGCATGTCCCATACAGGACGATGCGGCATCTGTCGTTCAGAAAATGCACGAGGCCGATGTCGTCTGCTGGGCAACCCCCATCTACTATTATGAGATGAGCGGCCAGATGAAGGTAATGATCGACCGCGGCAACCCGCTCTTTACATCCGACTATCGTTTCCGCGACATCTATATGCTCAGTTCGGCCGCCGAGAGCGAAGAGTCTACTCCCAAACGGGCCGAAGCCGGTCTCTCAGGCTGGATAGACTGTTTTGCAAAAACCGAACTCAAGGGTACCGTCTTTGCAGGTGGCGTGACTTCTGCGGGCGACATAGAGGGTCACCCTTCGTTACTTAAAGCTTACGAAATGGGGAAAAAGCTATGACAATAGAACAGTTCCGCAAACACATGGCAGACGGTCTTCCTGTCGAGAACGGATCGGAGGCACATCTGCTGATGCACGAAATGGCGCAGGAAGCCCTTCGCATAACGGCCGAGATAAACGGCAAATACCATGAACCGGCAGTCCTCAGGCAACTTCTGGCCGAACTCTGGGGACACGAAATACCCGAGAGCGTGAGTATGTTTCCGCCTTTCGGAACAGACTGCGGCAAGAACACCTGGGTCGGAGAACGTACTTTTATCAACATGGGATGCAAGTTTCAGGATCAGGGTGGCATATTTATCGGCGACGACTGCCTCATCGGCCACAACGCCACGTTATGTACCATCAACCACAATCCCGACCCCGAGCATCGTGGCGATATGATCTTCAAGCCGATCCGTATCGGAAACAAGGTATGGATAGGAGCAAATGCAACCATTCTTCAGGGGGTAACCATCGGCGAGGGAGCCATCGTTGCCGCCGGAGCCGTGGTAACCCGAGACGTTGAACCCAGAACCGTTGTAGGCGGCATCCCTGCCAGATTCATCAAATCAGTCTAAGCCCCAACACTTGTGCTATGAGTCATAACGCATTATTCCAGCTTGCTACACTCGTCCTGATGGCCGTTTTCTATGTAGCCTATTTCGCCAAGCAGATCAGCCAGCGCAGACAGGGAGTAAGCACCATGATTCTCGGCAAAGGCGACAAGCCTAGCGGCCAAAAGCGTGTCGAAAGCCTGCTCAAAGCCGCCACCTTCGGAATGCCCGCCGTCGAGATAGTAAGCATCTGGCTCAACCGGATGCCAGTCCCCCTATGGCTCCGAGTCGCCGGCATGGCCGTAGCCGCTACAGGAGTGGCATTCTTCATAGCCGGAATGCTCACCATGAAAGGCAGCTGGCGTGCCGGAATACCCGAGAAGAGGGAGACCGCCCTCGTCAAGGAGGGGATCTACCGCATCAGCCGCAATCCCGCATTCGTAGGCTTCGACCTCATGTATGTCGGCATCCTTGCCATGTTCCCCAACCTATGGCATTTGGCGGCCGTGATACTGACCATATTACTCTTCCACAGGCAGATACTCGGAGAAGAAAGATTTCTTGAATCCGCATTCGGCGAAGAATATCTCGCCTACAGGCGTAATGTACGCAGGTATCTGTAGAAATCCTGAAACCTGACCCTGTCCATCCCCAACCGGATAACAGGCCAATGGGAGCAGAAAAAAACGTAAGTATTGTATTTTATTTACAATAAGAATCAGAAATCTGCGTTATTCAAGGCAGAAATTGTTGTATTTTTACACAAATCTGTATCGAAAACATAATATTCCCTTCAATTTCCAACCATGAAGAAAATACTCTCGTTACTCTTTCTGACTGCAATGACGCTTAATCTGATGGCTCAGACCAGCTGTTATTGGGTGTTGCTTACCGACAAGCAGGGTTCAACATTCGACCCCTATTCCTATTTCGATGCCAAGGCCATCGAGCGCTACAACCAATGTGGCGCAGACCTCTATGACATCTCCAACTATCCGGTCACTCCAGCCTATTCCCACAAAGTGGAATCTCTGGCAACAGAGTCGCTGGGAGAAAGCCGCTGGCTGAATGCCGTTGCCGTTATGGCTACCCCCGACCAGATATTGGCCATCGAAGAGCTCCCCTTTGTGAGCCACACCCGACTCATAGGCGGAGAATGGCATGTGGCCCAGCAGCAGCCCCGTCAGCAGGAGAGCGTCGGCAATAGCGCCCTCGGTTCCGACGGCGAGATCGTTCTTGCAGACCAGTTGGTACGCATGGGCGGCAACTATTTCCGCAAGAAAGGAATCAACGGAAAGGGAATGCGTATTGCCGTTCTCGACTCAGGATTTCCCCATGTCAACACCCATTCAGCCTTCAAGCATCTGCGCGACAACCATCTTATCCTCAAGACCTGGAATTTCCCCCTCAAGAAGGAAGACGTCTACGGATGGGGTAGCCACGGAACGATGACCCTCAGCTGTATAACCGGCATCATCGGCAACAAGCAGATCGGATTTGCAACCGCTTCCGAATTCCTCCTTGCCCGTACCGAGATCGATACCGAGCCCTTCAAGGAAGAGGTGTGGTGGATGCAGGCCATGGAATGGGCCGACAAGAATGGCGCCAACCTCATCAGCTCGTCGCTGGGCTATGGAAAAGAGCGCCACTATACCTACGAGATGGACGGCCGCAGCTATGTAGCCAAGGCCGCCAATATGGCCGCCCGCAAGGGTATCCTGGTATGCAACTCGGCAGGTAACGAGGGCGACGACAAGAGATGGAAGACCATCATTACCCCCGCCGATGCTGACAGCGTAATCTGCGTAGGCGGTATCGAGGACAACCTCGGCAGCTATCGCCACATCAGCTTCTCCTCCTACGGCCCCTCTGCCGATGGACGTCTCAAACCCAACGTATGCGCCTTCGGCCATGCCATCGTAGCCAAGCACACCAGCGACAACGAGTCGACCGAAGCCTACGGAACCTCCTTCTCATGCCCTCTTACTACCGGATTTGCAGCCTGCGCATGGCAATGCCGTCCCGGTCTTACCGCCATGCAGATGAAGGCCGAGATAGAGAAGAGCGCCGATCTCTATCCTTACTACGATTATGCCCTCGGCTATGGAGTGCCCCAGGCCAGCTATTTTACCGAAAACAAAACCGAAAACAAGCAGGCAACCTTCAGATTTGTCGACAAGGACTGGTATATTGAGGTAGAACCCACAGCCCCCAGCCGCGAATTTTTCACCTCAGATCAGAAAATCGGCGAGGAGAAATCGGTCAGCATGCAGCCCACAGTCTTCTTCAAGGTCCAGAACAAAAAGGGCGAAATAGAAAAATTCTATTCGCTCGAGTTCAACAATTTCAACCCCGACGAGGCCATCGCCTTCCCCAAGGCAAGTCTCTACAAGCGTACCGTTACCGTACACTATGCCGGCTATACCGAGAGCTTCACGCTCAGCGACCAAGAGAACAAGAATCTGCTCGAGACCGGAAACATCAGAGAATTTGAATATTACGTAGTCGATACTGCAGGCCTCTTCCAGGGCAACTACGATGTAACCATGGAGCGCAGACCCGAAGACAACAAGGTGAACGAGAAGGCATGGAAGTTCGGAGTGGACCTCACCTACGGAAGCATCCTCAACCTGCCCTATTCCGACCATCTGAAGAAATGGAACTCCACCTTCGCCATCGATATCAGAGGAGCCAAACCCATCAACAAATGGTACTCGCTCGGTTTCGGTCTGGGCATAGAATTACTGGAATACAACTGCACGGACAGCCTCAACAGCCTCGACGCCTCGCTCGGAGTAGCCAATCCTGTAGCCAAGAAGAAAGCACTCGAGCAGACCCAGGTCAACGCAGAGTTCTTCCAGCGCATCCGCATCATCCCCGGAGGCCCTCTGGGTAAAGGATTTAACTGGGATCTGGGACTCTTTGCCAACTATTCCGCCTTCCGCTACAACCTCAGCTATAACAACCAGGCCAACTGCAAGGAGATGAATATCGACTACCGTAATGTCAGCCTTGACGGATTGCGTAGATTCAATTGCGGAATCTCCACCCGACTGGTATTCGACTTTATCGGAATCTCGGCCCGCTACCATCTCCTCGACCACATAAGCCCCAACCCCCTGCTCAAGAAACCCGTTGTCGACCTGGGCGTAACCATCCGCTTCTGACAGACCTGCTAAATCTGCCTAAAAGCAACAGAAAAACATAGAAAAAGACCCCAAAAATACCTAAAAAAACCGAAAATCACCACTACTAGTGATACCGGCAGGAGATAAAAAGATGTACTTTTGCAATCAGAAAAAGTCAAAAACATCTAATTTATTTTGCCATGTAAGTAGATGACTTTTAGTTTATAGGATTAATAACTGAGAAAGAGTGCCGACGCCATGCCGGCACTTTTTTTTACTATTATTTGGCCGTTTCAAATAGTTTTGGTATTTTTGCAATCAATTTCAGATTGTAATTATTACAATATTGTAATGAAACAAACCCAAGATTATCTCATAGAACGCGACATAAGACCCTCCGCCCAGAGAGTGGCTCTTATGAAATACCTGCTCGACCATCACACCCATCCCACGGTCGACGACATTTATGCAGCCCTCTCGCCCGAGATGCCCACGCTTTCTAAGACCACCATATACAATACCCTGAAGCTTTTTGCCGAAAAGGGAGCCATCTCCATCATCACCATCGACTCCCGGAATGCCCATTTCGACTCCAATGTAGAGCCCCACGGACATCTCAGGTGCACCCAATGCGGCACCATCTGCGACATACCCCTCAAGGAGCCCGTAATGCCCGACGGCAACAGCCAATGCGTCATAACCGACACCCAGGTCTACTTCCACGGCCTCTGCCCCAACTGCAATCACAACCCGAACAGATAGACCTGCTTTGTCGAAAGAAATAATTAAGAAATAAATATATTATTATAAAAGAAAATTATAAACATCATTTAACCAAATATCAATAATTATGTTTAACAAGAAAGTAGCAGCTCTGCTTAACGAGCAAATCAACAAGGAGTTCTATTCCTCCTACCTCTACCTTGATATGAACAATTATTTCGAGGGCCGCGGCCTTGACGGTTTTGCCAACTGGTATCGTATCCAGGCTATGGAAGAGCGCGATCACGCCATGCTCTTCTACCAGTACATGCAGAACAACGACCTCAAGGTTACCCTCGAAGCTATTGCAAAACCCGACAAGGTATTCAAGGTTGACATGGACGTGCTTAAAGCCGGTCTTGCACATGAGGAGTATGTAACAGCCTCCATCAACGACATCTATGCCGAGGCATACAAGGCAAAGGATTTCCGCACCATGCAGTTCCTCGACTGGTTCATCAAAGAGCAGGGCGAGGAGGAGACCAATGCACGCGACCTCATCACAAAGATGGAACTCTTCGGCAACGACCCCAAAGGCCTCTACATGCTCAATCAGGAACTCAAGGCACGCGTATACAATGCTCCTAGCCTCGTTCTTGACTAATTTATCATCAACCCCATACTGAAATCTATTTTGACTATGAAAACAAAGGTAATTGAAGCCATGAAAGCCGCCGGCAAGCCCATGAGCGCAGGCGAAGTAGCCACCGCCCTTGCTGCCGACCGTAAAGAAGTCGACAAAGCATTTGCCGAACTCAAGAAAGAAGGTAAGATTGTCAGCCCCGTACGTTGCAAGTGGGCTCCTGCAGAGTAAAAATACCATTTATTAACTAAAAAATCCTATACTACTATGGCAAAATACATCTGCCCCGTCTGTGGTTATGTTCACGAAGGTGACACTATGCCCGAGAAATGCCCCGTTTGCGGCAAACCCATGCAAGAAATGAAAGAAGACCAGCTCAACTGGGCTGCTGAACACATTCTTGGCGTTGCCAAAGGCTCACGCGAAGATATTACCGAAGATCTCCGCGCCAATTTCAACGGCGAATGTACCGAAGTAGGTATGTACCTGGCAATGGCCCGCGTAGCTCATCGCGAAGGCTATCCTGAGATTGGTCTCTACTGGGAAAAAGCCGCTTTCGAAGAGGCAGAACATGCTGCAAAATTTGCAGAACTCCTCGGCGAAGTACTCACCGATTCTACCGCAAAGAATCTCAAAATGCGTATAGAAGCCGAAAACGGCGCTACCGCTGGCAAATTCGACCTCGCTAAACGTGCCAAAGAACTCGGTCTCGACGCTATCCACGACACCGTTCACGAGATGGCACGCGACGAGGCTCGTCACGGCAAAGCTTTTGCAGGCCTCTACAAACGCTATTTCGAGAAATAAGCCGTCTCCCTGCGACAGCACTTCTATCCCAAGCCCCAGCCTAGCCCGCTGGGGCTTCTCTTTTGTCCGTCCCCCAAAAGAAAGGACCTGTTACCCTCCATCCGGTAGACAACAATCCCAGAAGGACCTCTCTGACGAACTCTCTCATCGTTACCCGACACGTATTCCACGCTTGATAAGAACGGGGCTCTATGGACCGTTTCTGAGGCTTTGGCGGGCATTGGGACTGATAGTTGGATTGACCACGGGCTATTCGTCTGTCGGGTATCTTCACCCCTATAAAGGCAAAAAATTGCTGTCTGCAGATGGCCATTACAATAACGTACAATTAACCCCTGTTACCCCCAGATTTGCCAACGGGAGGGCCATTCTGACGCATACTCCCTTCCGATTCGGGTAGGAATGATGAAATTCTACTCCGCTCATATGGGCGCCAAGTATGGGGAAAATCATCGGAACTAGGGGTTCGTGCATGTCTTTTGAGGTCTGTGAGAGCACTAATTTGATACAATCTGTGCCTCTGCCGAGCTCTGGCATCTTAGGAGGTTGGGGTTTGGTAATGTCGTATTTCATTGTTGTTGTGCTTTTTAGGGAAATATTATATGTGGTTAGCGTTTCAGTTTCAGTTGTTTCAGTTGTTTTTTGAGGGGTATCAATATCATCTATTCCTATATATCTATTTAATTATTAATTAGTTAAGTATTCTATAAGGGGATATTGACATAGCATTTTTTAATTGAAACACTGAAACATTGAAACGCTGAAACAAAAATGTCTTACTTCTCTCCGAGGCATTCAAAAGCTAGGGGAACTCGTCGTAGGGGAATAAC
>JAKSMQ010000044.1 GCA_024400565.1 Bacteroidales bacterium | reverse complement strand
GTGGCGAGTTACTGCTTGGAATAATGATATGATAAATGTTTATATTGTGGAAATTTTAGGAATTAGTGAATTGCGGATTGCAAATCCTAATAGTAAGAAGCATCGGATTGCAAATCCGATGCAACGGAAGTACGGGCTGAAAGATGAGATATGCGAGAAGGGTTACCGCGGCAAACCTCTGACCGACGAGCAGAGAGAAGAGAACAGGAAGAAGTCGTCCATACGGTCAAGAGTGGAACATGTCTTCGGCTTTATGGAGGGAGCGATGCACGGGCTGACCGTGCGGACGATAGGTATAGCGAGAGCGGCCACAAGCATCTTCCTAAAATGCTTGACCTACAACATGTTTCGATACGAGCAGTTCGTAAGAAACGGAATAAGATAACGGAATAACTAACCAAACAAGAGAAAGTGAGGTAAAGCCATGTAGATTAGTCTGAAATATTAATGCCGAAAGAGGTTTGTGACCCAAAATCGTACCTCTTATAACCTTTGCAGATAATAACAACTCTGGCGAAGCGGGAAAAGTAGGCTCTCCGTCAAAGCCAGATGACAAAAATAATCAATTTTTAGAGCCTACCATATATTAATTCCTACCCAAGAGTATGAGGAATACTTCGCACGAGAGCTGGGTACAAGATAATAGACTATCTATTCCTGATTCGATGGCAACTGAAAAAAAATTTCGGTTGCCTTTTTTCTTCCACATTACAAAAGGGTTAGAATCCCCGATGCAATTCTATTGTCTCGGGCGACACAATAAAAATACGCTCTCTTCGTTATGAAACATATTTAATGAATAATATTATATTATCAATGCATACTATACGCAAGTCTTTAATCCTTCTTCTGCTTCTGCCCTCGCTGGCATTTGCTCAGAGCACCTATGACAAAGGTTTTGAAATTGCCAAAAATCTCGAAATCTTTGCCAACGTGTACAGAAACATTCATCTCAACTATGTCGACGACCTCGACCCAGGCAAGACCATGAAGACGGCTATCGATGCTATGCTTGCTTCGCTCGACCCCTACACGAACTATTATCCCGAAAGCGACATTGAGGACGTAAAACTGCAGCTGCTTGGCGAATATGGCGGAATAGGAGCCCTTATCCATCAGAAGGACAAGAACATCTATATAGCCGAGCCCTATGAGGGGATGCCCGCAGACGAAGCCGGACTCAAGGCAGGAGACCGTATTGTTGAGGTAAACGGCGTGAGTACAGAGGGTAAGAACAACGGAGATGTAAGCGCGGCCATGCGCGGACAGGCCGGAACGACCGTAACCCTTAAACTGGAACGCCAGGGCAAGATTTTTGAAAAGAAACTTACCCGTAGGGAGATCAAGCTGAAGACTGTCCCCTACTACGGATTTGTGCAGAATGATGTCGGATACATCAAGCTGAATGAATACACCCAGGGCTCGGCCAAGCAGGTACGCGACGCCTTCCACGCCCTCAAGGAGGAGCGTCCCCAGATGAAGGGCATCATTCTCGACCTCAGAGGCAATGGCGGCGGTCTGCTCAACGAGGCTGTCGACATCGTCAACATCTTTGTTCAGAAAGGAGAACTGATTGTTGAAACCAAGGGCAAGGTAGCCTCCAAGAACCTGAAGAGTTTTACCCGAATGGCTCCCGAAGATACCGAGATGCCTATGGCCGTGCTGATTGACGGCTATAGCGCTTCTGCAAGCGAGATTACCTCCGGAAGTCTCCAGGACCTCGACCGAGCCATCATAGTCGGAACTCGCAGTTTCGGTAAAGGACTGGTACAGAACGTTCTCCCCATGAACTACAATACCCAGATGAAGGTAACCGTATCGAAATACTTTATTCCTTCCGGCCGTTGTATCCAGGCCATCGACTATGCCAAACGCGATGCCAACGGAAAAGCCGTCAAGGTTCCCGACTCGCTCAAGACTGCCTTCAAGACACGCAACGGACGTACCGTATACGACGGATTTGGAATCGAGCCCGACGTGGAGGTAACGCCCGAATACATGTCGAGTCTTTCTCTAGCTCTGATCAACAAGTTCCTTATCTTCGACTTTGCTACCGAATTTGTACAGACCCATCCCTCCATTCTGCCTGCCGCCGAATTTGAGATAACCGACGATATATACAACGACTTCAAGCAATTTCTGTCGACCAAAGACTATTCGTACAACACCATTACGGAGAACATCCTGAAGGACCTTCGCGAGAGCGCCAAGGAAGAGGAATACCTGGAGAGCATCCAGAAGGAACTTGACGAGCTTGAAGCCAAGTTCAAGGCCGACAAGCAAGGCGACCTTGACAAACATCGTGCCGAGATAGCCGAAATGCTGAAGGCCGAAATTCTGGGGCGCTACTATTATGAGAAAGGCCGTATCGAAGGCTCGCTCAAGAGCGACCCCGACGTATTGAAAGCCGTAGAACTCCTTTGCGACAAGGCCGCCTATAAGAAACTGCTGACCAAATAGAAATAATCCCCGTATGACCCGACGCCACATCCATACGCTAATTTACTTTCTCTCTATCGGCACGATTGCTGTATGCATGACGATGTCGGTTTGGGCCTGTAATCTGGCTTGGGTTGTGCTGTTGGCCAACTGGCTGGTGGAATGGATATGGAACGACCGGGAATCGAGACGGAAGATTCTGTCGGGATTTAAAACCAATCGTCTGCTACAAGCCTTCGTAGCCTTGTTCCTGATGTATGTTGTTGGACTTCTGTGGAGTTCCAACTGGAGTTATGGCCTGGACAGCATAAGGAAATGCTTTCCCCTCATAGCCATTCCCATGGTATTGCTGACAGCCGATCCGCTGAACGACGAGAGACTTCCCGATTTTGTATTCTTTGGTCCATTCAGGAAAGAGCGTTCTCACCGTCTTGTGGGGAACATTCTGTTCTGCTACATCATGGGCATTCTTGCCGCCTCTATTGTCGGACTGGTCAGATACTTTACCATCGACAATCTTCCCTACCGCGACATTATCCCCTTCCTCTCCCACATCCGGTTCTCGCTCAACCTCTGCATGGGCATTACGCTCCTCGTTTGGCAAGTAGTCCTCGGATGGAGGAAATCGGGTTTCAGATGGGCCTCAGTTGTAGCCATAATCCTTGCTCTCTATTTCCTGTTCTATCTGTTCCTCCTCCAGAGTTATACCGGCCTCATCATCCTTACGATGGTGGGTATTGTTTCCTTCTTTGCCCGTTGGAATGCCATCCAGTCAAAGAGACTGAAAAGGAGTATTCTAACCTTGCTGATTGCCGGTATTGTCTCCATAGCGGGCACAAGCATCTATTATGTCAACGACTACTATCAGTTGAAGGATCCCTCCTCGCAACCTTTACGCCTGGCCACAGCCAACGGGAACCCCTATCAACATCTGAACGACGGGCTGATTGAGAATGGCAACTATGTCAACAACTACCTTTGCGACCTAGAGATGGAGCGAGAATGGGCCAAGCGAAGCGCCCTTTCTATCCACGACACAACTCCTAACGGATACACTCTCCGCCCCACTCTAATCAGATACCTCAACGCCATGGGTAAAACCAAGGACAGCCTGGGTATGGCCTATCTCACGTCCCAGGACGTAGAGGCAATCGAAAAGGGAATTGCCAACCCCGTCTATCTGAGACCCCTGAGTCTGAAGAGAATGTATAGCGTAATGCTCTATGAATATGAATCCTACAGATGCTATCACGCCGTCAAGGGATTTACCATGCTCCAACGTTTCGAATTGTGGAAAAACGGATTTAAGGTATTCACCCAGCATCCACTTTTTGGAGTAGGAACAGGAGATGTTGTTGACCTCTGCCACCAGCAACTCGAGACAGATGACTCTCCTCTTAAAGGAACCACAAAACATTGCCATAATCAATATCTTACATACCTGATAACATTCGGATTATTCGGCTTTGCCTTAATCCTGTTTTTCTTTACCCGGGCCTTTAGGAAGAAGAGACTGTTCCAGCATCTCCCCTTCCTTGCCCTGATGACAATCTTTCTTATTTCATGTCTGACAGAAGACACCCTTGAGACCCTGGCCGGGATTGTATTCTTTGTGTTCTTCTGCAGTCTGTTCTCACAACGCTATCATTTTGAACCACACAACTAAATCAACCCATTATATTAACTATGTACCAGTATCATACATTAGCCAACGGAATACGCATCATATTCAGCCAGAACCAATCGCCTGTAGTTCATTCGGGAGTCTATGTCAACATAGGCTCTCGCGACGAACGCGGAGCAGATGAGGGCATGGCTCATTTCATCGAACATTCTATCTTCAAGGGTACGGAACATCGTCGTTCCTATCACATTCTCAACCGTATCGACGGAGTGGGAGGAGAACTGAATGCCTTCACAACCAAGGAAGAGACCTGCATCTATGCTTCCTCTCTTGCCATACATCTGGAACGCTGTCTAGAATTGTTCAGCGACATTCTTTTCCATTCCACATTTCCCAAGCATGAGATTGAGAAAGAGAAAGATGTAGTTCTGGAAGAGATTAATTCCTATAAGGATTATCCTGCCGAATTAATCTACGATGACTTTGAGGAGATGATTTATGGAGACCACCCTCTCGGCCACAATATCTTAGGAACGAAGAAGAACGTAAAGCATTTTACTACAGAAAGCATCCACCGGTTCTTTCACGACAACTATACAACCGACAGAATGGTCATCTCTGTTGTCGGAAGCGCAGATTTCAAGAAGGTAATACGCCTCTGCGAGAAACACTTCGGAAAATATCCCGCCACCTCTAGCGCAGCCTTGAAACGGATAGCACCTGTTACCCGGCACTTTGATACCACCATCAATCGACATACTCACCAGGTTCACGCCCTGATAGGGTGTCCTGCTTATAACGCTTTCGACGACAAGAAAGTGGGGTTTACGCTACTTAACAACATACTGGGTGGTCCGGCCATGAACTCTAGACTGAATGTAGCCGTTCGCGAGAAGTATGGTTTCTGCTACACGATCGAATCTCAATACACTCCCCTCTCAGACACGGGGCTTTTCTATATCTACGCAGGAATAGAATCCGAGGCAAGAGAACGCTATAGAGAGCTGGTATTGCGCGAACTGAACATCTTGAGAGAAAAGCCTCTCTCAACGACACAACTCCACGCAGCCAAACAACAGCTGATAGCCCAGATGGCGATAAGCAACGAGCAGGCACTTAATGAGATGCAGTCGATAGGGAAGGCACGTATGATGTACGACAAGGTAGACACTCTGGAAGAGATGGCCCGTGACATCGAACAGGTTGAAGCTAAGCAGATACAGGATATTGCCCAAGAGCTTTTTGCGCCCGAAAACATAAGCTATCTGACCTTTGTTTAGGCCAAAAGTCAGGACTCCCGAAACACAAAAGACTAAATAAGCGCTTTGCTCCAAAGGGCGATTTAAGAGGACAGACAAAAAGGAGTCTGATTTCTCCTTAAATAAAATAGTCATCAAATTTATAAAAAAAAGCTTGCTATGCATGATTTTTTTTGTATATTTGTAGTCGGATTATCTTTTAGGGTACGCCCTAAAAAATATTGTTATATAAAGAGATAACCTATAAAACCAACATATATATGGCACTAAAAAGAGTAATGGTGTTGACCGGAGGAGGCGACTGTCCCGGTTTGAACGCTGTAATAAGAGGTATCGTGAAGCGCGCCTCCCTCGAGAAAGATTGGGAGGTAATCGGATGCATCGAGTCATTCAATGGCGTTTTGCGTGAGCCTACCGAGATAGTGGAACTTAACGACAAATCCGTAGAGGGAATTCTCTCTCAGGGTGGCACTATTCTGGGCACAACCAATAAGGGTGGCCCCTTTGCCTGGCCTATCAAGCAGCAGGATGGTTCCTGGACTACTGTAGACCGTAGCGACGAGATGTTGCGCAAGCTGCAATATATGGGAGTTGATGCTGTCATCAATATTGGGGGAGACGGTAGTCAACGAATCTCTTTAGGACTCTCTAAGAAGGGGCTTAACATTGTAGGTGTACCTAAAACCATCGACAACGACCTCTCGATGACTGACTATACTTTCGGTTTTCAGACTGCCGTACAGATCTGTACAGAGTCTATTGACAAACTGAAGACCACAGCAGCCAGCCACAACCGTGTGTTCATCATGGAGGTTATGGGGCGTGATGCCGGATGGATTGCCTTGCATAGTGCTATTGCTGGTGGCGCAGATGTATGCGTCATTCCCGAGATCCCTTACGACATTGAGAAGATAAAAGCCAAGATTGAGAGCTGCTATAACAAGCGTCGTGGCTATTGTATCATCGTAGTAGCAGAAGGAGCCAAAGGCAAGGACGGACAGGTGGTTGGCACCAAAACCAACGAGGTGGGCTATCAGCACATCAAACTGGGTGGTATTGCAGAAACACTTGCAGCCGAACTTAAGGAAGCCGGTGTAGAGCAGGACATCCGCTGTACCATTCTGGGTCATCTGCAACGTGGTGGTACTCCTATTGCTTTCGACCGTGTGCTGGCAAGCGAGTTTGGCGTACGTGCCATGGAGTTTGTGATCGAGGGCAGATTCGGTCAGATGGTGGCTTACCATCATCCTGATATCGTAGGTGTACCCCTTGAAGAGGCTGTCCGCGAGCAGAACCTTCTTAGTGCCGAGAGCCGCCTGGTACATACAGCCAAGGGTCTTGGAATTGCCCTGGGAGACTAAAGATGAATATTTTGAGTTTGGAAGTTGTATAATGAAAGTTTAAAAATAATAATGAAAAGAATCTTTTTCCTGATAGTAACTGTTCTATTACCCATGTGCTTCAAGGCCCAGACTATAACCGAGGCCGCGGATGCTGATACTTCGGTAATGAAATCTGTAGAGGTACCTCCTGAATATCCTGGTGGCATAAATGCTATGTATGGAGATTTGGTTGAGGGAGGAATGAATTATCCCGATATAGCCAAAGCCAAAGGCGCTGAAGGTATGGTAATGGTGAAGTTCGTTGTAGAGAAGGATGGTTCGATTTCCAACGTAGAGATAATTAAGGATGAGGTAGGATATGGAGCAGCTGACGAGGTGGTGAGAGTAGTAAAGAACTTGAAACGTTTTGAACCTGGCAAGCAAGGCGGCAAAACGGTAAGGACAGAATATATCTTGCCTGTGAGATTCCAGCTCAATGGCGAAAATCCCCCAAAGAAAGCTAAGAAGAGCAGGAGGAACAAATAATATGCCCTGTACTCAGTTCTACATTTATCCAAGGAGTACAGAAAAAAACGAAAAAAAATAAATAATAAAATATAAGACAATGGAAAACAAGAAAATTAAGAGTGCGCTTATCTCTGTTTTTTACAAGGACGGACTTGAAGACATCGTTAAAGCATTAGACAAACAGGGTGTTACCATCTATTCTACCGGTGGCACTTACAAATTCATTACCGATCTTGGTATCAACGCTGTTACCGTAGAGAGCCTAACCGGCTATCCTTCCATCCTGGGTGGTCGCGTCAAGACCCTTCATCCTAAGGTATTCGGCGGTATACTCAGCCGTCGCGATATGTTCAGCGATGGAGAACAGCTTAAGGAATACGAAATCCCCGAGATTGACCTCGTAATCGTAGACCTCTATCCTTTCGAGCAGACCGTAGCTTCTGGCGCTCCCGAGCAGGATATCATCGAGAAAATCGATATCGGAGGTATTTCTCTTATTCGTGCAGCAGCCAAGAACTTCAAGGATGTTGTTATCGTTCCCAGCGTAAACCAGTATGCTGAGTTCCTCAAACTCTATACCGAACAGGACGGAGCTCTCTCTTTGGCTGACCGCCGTCGCTTTGCCGCTTACGCATTCAACGTAAGTTCCCACTACGATAGCGCTATCTTCAACTATTTCAACCAGGAAGAAGGCATCGATACTTTCAAATATAGCGACAACAATGCACAGGTACTCCGCTACGGAGAGAACCCCCACCAGAAGGGTTACTACTATGGCGACTTAGAGGGTGCCTTTACCAAACTCAACGGTAAGGAAATATCCTACAACAACCTGGGCGACATTGATGCTGCATGCTCGCTGATGGACGATTTTACCGACACCACATTTGCTATTCTCAAACACAACAACGCTTGCGGTATTGCTACCCGTCCTACCCTTCTTGAGGCATGGACCGACGCTCTTGCTGGAGACCCTGTTTCTGCATTCGGCGGCATCCTCATCTGCAACCGCAAGGTAACCAAAGATGTTGCTGACGAAATGCATAAGATTTTCTTTGAGGTATGTATTGCTCCCGACTATGACGAAGATGCCCTCGAAGTACTTCGTGGCAAGAAGAACCGCATCATCCTTAAACGCAACGAGTTTAAGATGCACGACAAGATGTTCCGTTCCGTACTCAACGGAGTACTGGTTCAGGACCGCGACACCGTAGTTCCTACCGCTGAGGAGATGAAGAATAGTGTAACCTCGACCCCCATTACCGACGAACAGGCTGCAGACCTCGCTTTTGCAACTATCCTCGTAAAACATACCAAGAGCAACGCTATCGTTCTTGCAAAAGGCCGTCAGCTTCTTGCCAGCGGTACCGGTCAGACCAGCCGTGTAGACGCTCTCCGTCAGGCTATTGCCAAGGCACAGAGTTTCAATTTCGATCTCAATGGAGCTGTAATGGCAAGCGACGCATTCTTCCCCTTCCCTGACTGTGTTGAGATTGCTCACGATGCAGGTATCGTAGCTGTTGCACATCCCGGCGGTAGTATCAACGACCAGAAGAGCATCGACTATTGTGAGGCCAACCACATGGGAATGGCCATTACCGGCAAACGCCATTTCAAACATTAATCAACCCTCGTCGCTAAACAACTCCAGGCTCTCTAAAACAACTTTTTGCACTAAAACGAAACTTTTTTAGCCCCGTTACGTTATTAAGTGTGAATTGCTATGGAGTTTAACGACCCAAGCATCAATAAAAACTAAAACAAGAAGAATAGAAACTATGGGTTTGCTATCACTCTTTAACAAAGAACTGGCTATGGACCTTGGCACCGCCAACTCCATCGTCATCTACAACGACCAGGTAGTCATCGACGAGCCTTCAATCGTTGCTTTCAACCGCCAGAATCAGAAGATTATGGCTGTAGGAAAGCAGGCTCAGCTGATGGACGGCAAGCACGACAAGTGCATCGAGACCATCCGTCCTCTACAAGGTGGTGTTATTGCTGACTACGAGATGGCTCAGCACATGATTCGCGAGCTTATCCGAATGACCAATATTTCCCGCTCTTTCATGCCTCCCTCATTGCGTATGGTTATCGGTATTCCTTCTGGTATTACCAACGTAGAACAGCGTGCCGTACGCGAGGCCGCAGAACAGGCAGGTGCAAAGGAAATCAAAATGATTCACGAACCTATGGCTGCCGCAATTGGTATAGGTATTGACGTTCTTGAGCCTTATGGTCATATGGTTGTTGACATCGGAGGCGGTACGGCCGAAATCGCCGTTATCTCCCTCGGCGGTATTGTCTGCAACCGATCCATCAAAGTTGCCGGCGATAACTTCAATACCGACATTATGGACTATATGCGCCGTCAGCACAACATCGTGATTGGTGTTCGTACAGCTGAGACCGTAAAATGGGAATGCGGTTCGGCTATTTCCGAACTCGACAATCCTCCCGCCGACTACGACACTCTCGGACGCGACGTGCTTACCGGTCTTCCCAAACAGATTTCCGTAAACTACAAGGAGATTGCCCACGCTCTCGACAAATCTATTACAGCCATCGAGCAGGCCGTACTCGACACCCTAGCCGATACTCCTCCCGAGTTGGCAGCAGATATTTACCGTACTGGTATTTACCTTGCTGGTGGTGGAGCCTTGCTACGTGGTCTTGACCAGCGTATCTCCTCCAAGACCAAATTGAAAGTTCATGTTGCCGACGATCCTCTCCGCGCTGTTGCTCGCGGTACTGGTATTGCCCTCAAGAATTTCAATAAATTCTCATTCCTTATCAAGCAATAAGCGTATTGCCAGGATAAAGATAAACAACGGATGGCCCTTCAGGACTGTCCGTTTCTTTTTTCTCTATCAACAAAGGAAGGGAACTATTTGTCAAGATAGATTCAAAAACTTTTGGCCATTTCAGGTAATAGTCGTATCTTTGCAAAATCAAACAACTACTTAATGGAAACAATAAAGAAAATATATAAAAAGGGTTACGGTCCTTCCAGCAGCCATACTATGGGGCCCAACTATGCCGCAATCGAGTTCAAATCGCGCAATCCTCAGGCGTCACGCTTCCGCGTAACACTTCATGGAAGTCTTGCTGCAACAGGCAAAGGCCACGGAACCGACAAGGCCATCATACGCGGTTTGGATCCTGTCGAGGTTGATATTATCTGGAAACCAGATGTTGTACTTCCTTTCCATACCAACGGAATGCTCTTTGAAGCCTTGGACGAGACAGGAGCCGTAACCGACTCATGGACCATATATAGTGTGGGCGGAGGCGAACTGGCCAACGAAACCACTCATACCGACGAGATTCATATCTATCCTCATAGCACTATTACCGAAATTCTGGAGTTCATAGAGAAAGAAGGGCTCACTTTCTGGGAATACGTAGCTCTCTACGAAGACGAATCCATCTGGGATTATCTGCGCGAGATGTGGGAATCCATGCGCCAGACCATAGTAGAAGGTATTCGCGAAGAAGGCGTTCTTCCTGGAGGACTCCACCTGCGACGCAAGGCACGCCAGTATTATGTGAGAGCATCCAGCTATAAAGAGTCGCTCCAGAATCGTGCGCTCGTCACGGCCTATGCCCTTGCCACCTCCGAGCGTAATGCCGTTGGCGGAACTATCGTTACAGCCCCCACCTGCGGGTCTTCGGGAGTCCTTCCTGCCGTGCTCTACCACCTTCTGACAAAGCATGATTTTACCGAAACAAATTGTCTTCGGGCAATGGCAACTGCCGGCCTCTTCGCCAACGTAATCAAGACCAATGCCTCTATCTCGGGTGCTGAAGTAGGATGCCAGGGCGAAGTGGGAAGCGCATGCGTGATGGCTGCTGTTGCCGCATGCCAGCTCTTCGGAGGAAGCCCCCAACAGATTGAATATGCGGCCGAGATGGCCATGGAACACAACCTCGGACTGACTTGCGACCCTCTCTGCGGATTGGTCCAGATTCCCTGTATCGAGCGTAATGCCATTGCCGCCCTACGCGCACTCGACATCAACATATACGCTATGATGAGCGACGGCAAACATCTGATCAGCTTTGACAAGGTAGTAAGAACCATGAATCTTACCGGCAAAGACCTCCCCAGTCTCTACAAGGAGACATCTTTGGGAGGACTCGCGCTCCCCGACTAGTTCCTTCCATCGGCGTCATACCCGTGTTAGATTGCAAAGCACATTTCGCATTTGCATCTTGAAGAATAAAGAAGGCCCCTATTCGACACCTCAGCGGTTTGAATAGGAGCCTTTTGGTTTATTTATTAGTCTGCCGAAATCTTGTCGGCCGATTGCGTCTCGTGAATATTACAATCCGTTAGCCAGAATATCAATATCTTTAATCCCGATCAGAGGTTTGGCATACCCCTTTTTAAGACATGCCAGCATGCTGAGACCAATATTCTCCATCGTATTGCCGAATCTCAGAAATCTCGAAACGCCATACCATCTGCTTGACATTCGGATAGTCTGAGGATTGCATTTCTGCTCGGGGAGCGGTTTCATTATTCCCATACGATAGCTATATGCAGACTTGAATCCCATCGAGAACAGCTGTTTCTCCGTATCCTGTTTCACCTTTCCTGCTCCGCTTCCGCTTACAAAGATATAGGTCATCTTGCTCCTGTCGGGCAATTGCTGGGCCAGATGAAGGGGAATATCGTGGCAGATGATACGAAACTTCTCCTTGGGGAAACCTCCCGTCATACCTGCACAGAACAAAACTCCGTCATAGCCCTCCAGCCTATGATTCTCGTTGCTGATCTGCATCATATCCGGAAGGACATACTCTTCGAGTTTAGGATCATTAATGCCACACGGCCGGCGACTGATACTGAGCACTTTTTCTATTTCGTCACGCTTGAGAAGAGTTCTCAACACCCCCTCCCCTACGTAGCCTGTGGCTCCGGTCAATATTATTTTCATAACTGATTACTATTATTGATTCTGTTTTTTACTGTTTCCCAAGCGGGAGAAAGCCACAAAGCCGACTCCTTCAGAGTACCGGCCATCTCTTCCAGGCGACAGCTCGGAATGGAGAAAGAGAGTTCATCAGGATTAATAAACTTGCGTACCGAAAGGTCCATCATTCCGATAAATGTTCTGCGTCCGCCGATACGGTTCTCCGCAACAACATTGGCCACCATAGCGCCGCAACCCGAAGAGAAAAGGGTCGATACGGCATCCGGGGAGTCATTATCGAAGAAAGCCCAGGCAGCCAGACCCGAAAGGACATCGGCCCCCGCAAAGAACACCACTCCCTCTACCTCCTCGAGAGAGTCCATATTGTCAATCCGGGAGAAATTGAGGCAAGGCTTGTCCGACAGCCGGAGGTTCATCTTCTCAATACAGTTACGGACACCTTGAGGAGTCTTTTTATAATGCTCCTTCCCTGAGACGAAATTCATTACGGCCTCCGTGGGCTGGGCATATCCGCAATAGATTCTTCCGCCGCCGCAATGGAGGGTCTCCTGGGTAAAGGTGAGGGTCTTGCCGGCCTCCACAAGGGGGAGACCTTCAAACATACAATGAGGCAACATGGCTACCTCTCCTGCTGGAGAATCCGAATACCATACGGCTACCGGCAGTTTAAGCCCATCGCCAAAAGCCTGCCGCAGGTCATTAATAAGCTGTTTCGTTTCAATCATCCTGGATTACCTTTCAGAGAACAATAAGAGCATACAGCAGATCGAAGAATCCGGTAAGCATGAGTATCCGGTTGTACTGGCGACCTGACGACCGGAGAAACAGCAGATAAAGCCCAACTGCCACCATTCCCAGCCCGGCTGTCGCCCACCAGCTACGCCATCGGGTCAGCCACAGCATTACCACCGGCAACAGAAGACAGCAGGCATAATAGACACGGCCGAAGCCCACTCCCAGGCGGACAATAAGCGTCTTCTTGCCATGCTTGGCATCCTGCTCCACATCGCGGATATTGTTGACATTAAGAATTCCCGTAGCGATAGACCCGCAACCGAGACCCAGCCACAGAGCTTCGTCCATCCAGCTCCCGGTAAGCAGGAAACAGGTCCCGGCCGAGGCAATAAAGCCGTAATAGGAGAGCGAGAAGAGGTCAGCAACACCCAGATGGCTCAACGAATGAGAGGTTGCTGAATAGAGCCATGCAAACAACAGCGCCGTAATGCCGATAGCCACAATAGGCCATCCGCCTTTCCACACGAGGAAACACCCCATACCAACCGCCAGGAGGGCCACTATAGCAATAGCCCGGAACATCTCCTTCGAAGTCACTTCGCCCTTAGAGATAGCGCGTGCAGGCCCAAGCCGGTCCTCGTCGTCATTCCCCTTCCTGAAGTCGCAGTAGTCGTTGATGAGATTGCTCAACACCTGCAGACACATCGCACACAGGAGCGTGACAACGGCCACCGGCCAGTTCAGCCGGCGGGTAACGGAAAGCGCAACCGCCCATCCTGTCAGAACGGGCGCCACACTTGCCGAAAGGGTAAAGGGGCGAATGATAAAGAACCATTTGCGCAGACGCCCTCCGAACGACTCGTGACTATTCTTTTGTGCCATAATAGAGATTTACCATATTGAAGGTAAACGACTTGAACCCCACCTTAGAGAATCCGGCCTTCTGCATCATCTCGCAGAATTGCGCTCCATGAGCGAACTCAAAGATCGTCTTCGGAAGATAGGTATAAGCCGCCTTGTTTCTTGCAACCAGCTTGCCAAAGAAAGGCATTACATGAAGATAGTACCATTGAGTCAGGATGCTGATCAGCCCTTTTCTTGGAGTAGCAAATTCAAGCACAAACACATTGCCGCCCTCATTCAACACACGATGCATCTCGACCAGTCCCTGCTGAGGATCGTTGAAATTGCGGATGCCGAAAGCGCAGGTCACCACATCGACCGAAGCATCCTCGAGCGAAGTATGCTCGCAATTCTCCTGCCTTAGCGTAACACGGTCCTGCAACCCCTTGCCGGCCACCTTCTTTTCGGCCACACGGAGCATCTCGGGGGAGAAATCCAGTCCGACCACACGGGTCGCGTCCGTGCGCCGGGCCAGGGCAATGGCAAGATCGCCCGTTCCGGTTGCGAAATCAGCAATACAGGTATGTCTTACCTCATTTACCATCTTCACAGTACGGCGTCGCCAGCTCTGGTCTATGCCCAGCGACAGTACATGGTTGAGCAGGTCGTAGGTGGGGGCGATGCTGTCGAACATACCGCTCACATTTTTTCTCGAAATTCTTTCGCTCATGCGTTCTTAATGACAAAGAAAGGACTCCACAAGAGGGAGCCCTTACAAAATTCTTATGGTAGCTGGAATATTATTCCTCTACGGGAAGAACGGAAACATAGCTGCGGTCCTCGCGGCCTTTGCGGAACTGTACAGTACCATCGCAAAGAGCGAAGAGAGTATGATCCTTACCCATACCTACGTTCTCGCCAGGATTGTGGACGGTACCACGCTGACGAACGATAATGTTACCTGCAATGCATTTCTGACCACCGTAAATCTTAACGCCAAGGCGCTTGCTTTCGGATTCGCGGCCGTTGCTGGAACTACCTACACCTTTTTTATGAGCCATAATATAATGTTTTAAAAGGGTTACTTACTGAATTGACTATTTACTTGATTAGTTGATGCTGTTAATCTGGATTTGGGTCAGATAGTCGCGATGGCCGTTCATTTTCTGATAACCTTTGCGGCGGATTTTCTTGAAAACAAGAACTTTCTTGCCTTTGAGGTGTTTCAGCACGGTAGCCTTAACAGCAGCACCCTCGATATAGGGTTTGCCAACGGTTACATTGCCATCATTGTCTTTGAGCATCACGGTGTCGAAAGAAACCTCGCTACCTTCCTCGTTCTGGAGGCGGTTTACGAAGATCTTTTGATCTTGGGCTACCTTGAATTGCTTGCCTGCGATTTCTACTATTGCGTACATTTTTAATTATTTATATTAGTTTTATTACTATTTTCTAGGTCTCAAAACAGTTTGCAAAATTACACACTTTTTTCGAACTGACCAAATATTTTTTCCCTCCCCGGCTTTTTTAACAATTATTAGTTAACAACTGAGACTAATCTTTGACTGACCTGGCGTTTGATTTGTGGCCCCTTTTTAACAAATACATAGATAAACACGTGTCGATGTTTGACATTGTTTTCGTTGTCCAAGTGCTCTCCCGCATCGTCAGCTATTGCGACCCGTGTTTATCTTGGTTTATCGCCTTTGAAGGGGCTGGGCGGCTGTGGGGTCAGCTTTGGTGGAGAGCTTGCTCTTCGGCAAAGGTGAGCTCATGGTTGCCGAAGATGCGGAGCAGCTTCAGAAAAGAAGCCCCTTCAAAGGAGGTTTATCTATGTTTTTGTCTTAAAGAGCGACCAGGAGCAGCAGGAGTTTTTCATAGGTTTTTGGGGATTGATGGTTGGTGAGGTTTGACTTCGAAATCGTTTGCAAAAGTACACTCTTTTTCTCACGACGTGGGACGTTTGGGGAACGGATGGGAAGGAATCTTTTACAG
>JAKSMQ010000043.1 GCA_024400565.1 Bacteroidales bacterium | reverse complement strand
CGGGAATCTGTTAAGTTGTGTTAAATATTGGCGAGATGCGTCGCGGATAACGTTCGTAGAACGTTATTTTTCGAAAAACATTTTGCCAGTTCAGATTTTCTTCGTATTTTTGCATTCGTTTTCGAAGACACAATTTTCCTTTTTGTTTAACCCTAAAACCAACAACTAAATCATGGCACAAATCAGTTCCTTCATAATCGGCTCTCGTTCCACAAGTCAAGCTCTCCAGCAAGGTCAGAAAATCCGTCGCAAACTGCCTGAAGAGACTGTGGACACCACATTGGGGGTTGGCTAAAGCAAATTCCTCTGTTCATTTCTTTCGTGGCCTCGAAAGAAACGAACCAAAGAAAGAGGCTCGGCTGTGAGGAAATAGCTAGAAACGTGAATCGTGAACTAAATTTTCCAAACTCGCATCTTCTCCCGATTAACCTTACGACTTCCATTCTCCAATGCCTCACAGGTAATCCAAACAGCCTCCTGATGCCTGCTCAGACAATTTAAAATTCTTTACGCTCACGGTCCCCGTTTTCTTAACGCCATTTCCTCAAGGCCAATCCTGTAGGATCAAGAGTTATCGATAAGAAACAAAAGCCCCACTATGAATCCCACAAATCCCGGCCTTGCGGGAGAAGGCGTTAAGAAAATGAGTGCGAAGGCCGTTAAGAAGTTCAAACTGTCTGAACAGAGACTTGGGAGAGATAAGAACCAACGACTAAGGCTGGAAGAAAGGGAAACGCAACGACACAGGACGAAGGTGTGAGTTTTTGAACTTTAGGACTTCGTGCTTATTTTTAGCCTTCGGACGCTCAGCCTTGAACTTTCTTTGTTTATTCTCCGCTTCGCTATCGCAGAGTCCACTGGACTCAGCTTCATTCTTTCAAGAGAGAAATGAAGAGGAAAGCTTTAAGAGAAAGAAATGAAAGGAAGAAGTTTAAGAGAGAAATGAAGAGAAAAACTTTAAGAGAAAAAATGAAAGGGAAGAGGTTAAAAAGTAAAAACAAGAACCCATTAGGGGGCGAGATAATATATGTTTAATAAATATTTACCCGATAATACAATATTCTTTTTTGTATATCGTTATTATGTACAACAAAAAAGAAAACACACTAATAACATGAAAAAGAACACAACTATTATTCTGATTGCAGTTGCTGCTGTTATCGTACTCTGGTTTATCTCTGCCCGCAACGGTTTCGTGAAGGCTGAACAGGCTGTCAACAAGCAATGGGGTAACGTGGAGACCGTTTACCAGCGTCGTGCAGATGTTATCCCTCAGCTCGTCAGTACGGTAAAGGGGGCAGCCAAATTTGAGCAAGAGACCTTTACTAAAGTTACCGAGGCACGCAATCAGGCTGCCGGATTCAAGGTCGACCCCAACGATCTTACTGAAGAGAATGTGGCTAAGTTCCAGAAACTGCAGGATAATCTGAAGAACGAGATTCAGCGCACTATCAGCGTGTGTGTTGAGGCTTATCCCCAGCTTACTGCTACCGAAGGTTTCAAGACCCTTCAGGTTCAGATTGAAGGCACCGAGAACCGCATCAGCGTAGAACGCGAGAAATTCAACCAGGAAGTTGAGAAATACAACAACAAGGTGCTCCGTTTCCCCGGCAACATTGTGGCTGGTATGTTCGGATTCTCCCAGAAGGGCTATTTCCACGCCAGCGAGGGTGCTGATGTTGCTCCTGTCATCGAGTTCTAACAGTCTGGTCTAAAGATGAGATTACTCAGAAAGAAAGACGAAAACCTCATCGTGGAGGCTATCCGCAGCGCAGAACTGGCTACCTCGGGTGAGGTTCGCGTGCATATAGAGAGCCGTTGCGAAGAGGATAATCCCCTCGATCGCGCAGCCTGGATATTTCAGGAGCTGGGCATGGAGAAGACGGCGCTCCGAAACGGGGTGCTGGTCTATGTCGCCCTGAAATCGAGACAATTCTGCATCATAGGCGACGCGGGCATCAACAGCGTGGTGCCGGCTGATTTCTGGGATTCTGCCAAGGATCTTATGCTGAAGGAGTTTGCTCAGGGACATATCGCCCAGGGTATCGCCTCGGGTATCAACAGGGTAGGGGTGTTGCTGAAAGAGAAATTTCCCTATCAGGACGACGATGTCAACGAGTTGCCCGACGCAATCAGCTATGGGAAATAAAGCCCTGGGCTGATTCTGATAAAATGAGTAAGACAACATTGGGTGTTCCGGCAGGCGTACACTCAATGTTGTTCGGTATAAAAAGATGAAACAGTATTACTTCCTGATGTTGCTGAAAAGATTCCGAATTGCCGTTCTGCTGCTACTGTCGATGCTGCCGTTGCCGATGGCTGCGCAGGAATATGGCTGGATTCCTGCCAAGGATGCGGCTATGGTTACAGACCTCTGCGGACTGTTTCCCGACTCGCTGCGCATGGCTCTCGACAGCCATCTGATGCAGTTTGAGGATTCAACGACGGTACAGATAATGGTGCTCGTTACACCCTCGCTGGGAGGCGACGAGATAAGCCATTTCACGCAGAAGGTGTTCGAGGAATGGGGCGTGGGACATAAGGAGAAAGACAACGGAGTGCTGATTGTGCTCAAGCCCAAGGACAGTACTGACGGACAGGTGAGAATAGGGGTGGGCTACGGATTGGAAGGAGTTCTGCCCGATGCTTTCTGTAAGAGTATTATTGAGGAAAATATGGTTCCCCACTTCAAGGAAGACGACTATGCAGGAGGCGTGCTGGAGGCTATCAATGTGATAGAACAGGTCTGTATGGGAGAATATTCCTACGAGGACAGAAAAGCCGGCAAGTCGGCCGGAGGGTGGAATGCCCTGCTGGTTCTCGGCGGACTGTATGTGCTGTACAGGCTGGCATTCAAGGGAGGCAAGAACCGTTCGGTAAGCTTAGGCAGCACGTCGGGCGCAGGCTCTTCGGGTGGCAGCTACCAGAGCTCGTCGTCCTCGTCGTCAGGCTCTGCGGGCAGGTCGGGTGGTGGCGGCCATTCAGGAGGCGGAGGAGCCTCGGGCCGCTGGTAATCACTCCCCGTCAGTCATAAGGCCAGATGTTATCAACAATTATAAATCCATAAAGAAAAAGTATCGTGAAACGCTTCATAATCCTATTCCTTACATTTCTCTCATTCTCAGCCTATGCAGACAAGTATCCTGCAGGCTGGTTGCCCGATGTCCCCAAGACGATTGTTGTCGACCTGGCCGACATACTGACACCAGACCAGCAGCAGAAACTGGAACACAGACTGGTGGCCTTTGACGACACCACTTCGAACCAGATAGCCGTACTGATTACCCCTTCGCTGGGCGGAGACGAAATAGCCCATTTTGCGCAGCAGGTGTTCGCCAAATGGAGGATAGGCCACAAAGAGAACAACGGCGTGCTGATAGTGCTGAAACCCAAGACCGCCTTTGCGGACGGAGAGGTACGTATACATACGGGTTACGGACTGGAGGGGGCTCTGCCTGATGGGTTCTGTAGTAATATCATTGAGAATGACATGATACCCCATTTCCGTGACGGAGAAGATTATTACGGCGGAATAGTGGCGGCTCTGGATGTGATAGAGAAAGTTTGTGTGGGAGAGTATAGCTACGAGGTACGCAAACAGGAGGAGGCTATGGAGGAGCGGATAGGTGCCATTATTTTCCTGGTTATCTTTGCTATAGTTATGGTGGTTGCGGTGCTTGTGGCTGTCGATCAGAAGAAACATCCGGAACGTTATGCCGTTCATGCCTCAGATGCTGCCGGATTCATTATAGGCAGTTCGCTAGGACGTAGCTCGGGTAGCTGGAACAGCTTCAGTGGCGGCTCGGGCGGATTTGGCGGATTCGGAGGGTTCGGTGGCGGATTCTCGGGTGGTGGCGGCGCCTCGGGGCGCTGGTAGGATATGCATGCTGGCTGCCGGAATTTTTGTCCGAAAAATGATAATAGGCGTTGATTTTTGTAGATTATTTTATCTATAACAAATTTTTTTTGTATCTTTGCCTTTTTAATTAAATACAATATATAACTTTAATCTTCTTAAACTAAAAGTATTATGAGCGGATTTTTTGGCGTAGCTTCCAAGAAAGAATGCATAACCGAACTCTTTTATGGTACCGACTACCATTCACACCTCGGAACCAACCGTGCTGGTATGAGCACTTTTGATGTTGAAAATGGCAAAGTCCATCTGAACATCCACAACATCTCCAATTCCTACTTCCGTACCAAGTTTATGAACGACCTGGAGGAAATGAAAGGAAAACTGGGTATCGGCGTTATCAGCGATACCGAACCTCAGCCAGTAGTAGTGAACTCCCACCTCGGCCGCTTTGCCGTGGTTACTGTTGCCCGCATCAATAACATACAGGAACTTACCCATGAATGCCTCTCCATGCATCAGCAGTTTGCCGAACTCTCGATGGGAGGTACCAATGCTACTGAGCTTGTAGCGCTGCTCATTACCCAGGGAAAGAGCCTGGTAGACGGCATTCAGAATGTATTCAACAAGGTTAAGGGAAGCTGCTCTATGCTTGTTCTCACCGAAGAAGGTATCTATGCTGCCCGCGACCTGTATGGCCGTACTCCTATCGTTATCGGAAAGGGAGATCACGGTTACGTGGCTGCTTCGGAAAATCACAGCTTTATCAACCTGGGTTATGAGACCAGCTATTATGTCGGCCCCGGTGAGATTGTACGTATCACCAGCGACGGCTACACCCAGATGAAACAGCCCAACGACAAGATGCAGATCTGCTCCTTCCTCTGGATTTATTATGGTTATCCCTGCGTAGAATACGAGGATATCAACAACGAGATTGTACGTCAGCGTCTTGGCTATGCAATGGGTAAGAACGATGACGTTGAAGCCGACTTCGTAAGCGCTATTCCTGACTCGGGTGTCGGCATGGCACAGGGTTATAGCGAAGGTAAGGGTATTCCTTACAAGAGCGGTTTCCTCAAATATACTCCTACCTGGTCTCGCAGTTTTATGCCCGTAAACCAGGAGAGCCGTCAGCTTGTGGCTAAGATGAAACTTATTCCCTGCAAGAAGGTTCTGGAAGGCAAGGACGTTGTGTTCTGCGACGATTCCATCGTGCGTGGTACCCAGCTGCGTGACCAGGTGAAGATGCTCTACGACTGTGGTGTTAAGCATGTTCATGTCCGTATTTCCTGTCCTCCTCTCGTATGCGGTTGCCAGTGGCTTAACTTCTCGGCTTCGAAGACCGAAAAGGAACTTATTGCACTTCGTTGCATTGAAGAACTTGACGGATCACTCAAGAATGTGGAAGCCTACAAGGACAGCACCTCCAAGGAATATGCCAATATGGTTGAGCTTATCCGCAAGAAAGTCGGCGTAGACACACTCAAGTTCAACAGCCTTGAAACAGTAGTAAACTCCATCGGTCTGCCTAAGGATCAGGTATGTGTACACTGCTTCGACGGCAGCAGCTATGGCGAATAAAACAAAAAAGAAATAATCCGTAAGGAGGTCCAATCCTTGTAGAGAGGACCTCCTGTTATTCAAACAAACAATCAAAAATAATGCACAAGTCAAACTCATTTCGTCGCATCATCGTTCTTTCGCTCTTCGTGCTGTCATTACCATTGTGCCTTAACGCACAGGTGGCAGATACTGCTTCAGCAGAGAGCAAACCGGCTGCAGAACGAGTTCCATTGCTCACCCGTGATTACTATGCACAGCAGGGAGTAGATACCCTACATATTGCCCATAGCGATGCGCTGAAGACTTTTCTTGCCTCGTCGGCCGCAACTCTTCCCGAGAAAGCTGAAGTTTGCGAAGTATATGCCAAACAGCTTGAGAAAGTGCAGCAGACCCTGGCATCCAATGGTACACTTGTAGATGGTATTCTATGGATCGATGAGGTTGTGCATTATATAGATTACGATTTCTACAACAAAAAGGTTGTTCTGGCTATTGCTACCTGTAAGGAACTCGCTACCCAGTATAAGGTTGAAGAACGCCAGCGTATAGAACGTGAACGCAAAGCAGCTAGAGATAAGGCTGCCAAAGAGGCCAGGGAAAAGCAGGAACGTTTGGATAACGAGTTGTGGCTGCTGCGCGACCAGATTACCGATTTCCATAGTCAGATAGAGGCTATCTGTCTCAACCCCGCAGCAGAAAAGAACCGCCAAAAGATTCTTAAAGACATCCGCTACTCCTATCTCCCAATTTTCAATAAATACGATACCTCCCCCACAAAGGGCTCGGAAGAAGTTAATGCAAACCTCGGAGAGTTGCGCGATTTTCAACGTCTTCTCCTCGATAGTATATTGGGCTCCAATGGCTATCCAATGCAGATTGATGCCTTTGCAAATACTTTGAAAAATGCTGCAGGCAAGAGCCATTCTGATGTATTCAAGTCCTATCAGAAGGCTTTCAAGAAGGTTGCCAATCCTTCAACTTTCAGCTCTCTTGCAGATTTCAACACTTTCCTGACACGTTATCGTGAAACCTATAAGGTACAGCAACTGTATCTGGAGGTGATTTCTCTTCGTGAAACTATTGCAGTGAAGTCTATTGACGTGAAAGCTCAATGCGGAAAGCAGCATAAAGATGTCTACAATTCCTATAGCGAGATTCTCGAAAGCATCGACCAGATTCCCACTTTTGTTACCCTTAACGAAGCAGATCCTTTCATCTCTCAGTTGAAAGAGTTTAGCAAGGTACAGGATGAATACATCAATAGTGTCAACCGTCTAGAGGTAATTGCACGCAGAGGAGACTCCATTATCGCTATCTGCGATAAGAAACAGTCCGATATCTCTTCTGCATACAAGGAGATGCTGGGTTCTGTATCGCATGTGCCTAACTTCAAGACCGTAGCTGGTGCCGAATTCTTCTACAAGAGTCTTGATGATTTCGAGCAGATGCAGCGCGATTATATCATAGTAGTTGACCGTCGCCGTACCATTGCATCCAAGAACGACAGTATTCTTGCATCCAAGAATTCGCCTAAGGGACTCGCTAAAGCTTACAAGGAACTTCAGTCGAGAGTTGTTCTTTCTCCCTCTTTCCCATCACATAGCCAGGCCTTAGACTTCATAGACAGACTCAATGCAAATATTGAGCTGCAGAACAAATTCCTTCAGGTTCAGACCAACTTTGCACAGATTGCAACCAATGGTCAGGAGATAAAGAACCTATCAAAGAGTGCTTCCAATATCGGTAAGGCTTATAATCTTATCTTTAAGAATACAGATCTTAGTGTTCTGATTGTTACGGATGCTGATGTAGACCGCTATCTGGTTTCTCAGAATGACTGTCTCCACATGCAGGAAACCTTCATTAATGTGCTCAAGAGCTACAACCGCGAGGTCTACAACAATGCTCTTAAGGGCGAAAAGGACCTAGGTCGCATTCGTACAACAATGGGTCTATAGTAGGAAAATACCTGATGAAAAGCAAGCGGGCAACCAATGGGCTGCCCGCTTGCTTTTTATTTAGGTATTTGCTTTTGTTACATTCCGATAAGGAAAACGGTGTTGCGCTTGTGGAGATTCAGCTTCTCGCGTTCCTTCTTCCATTGTTTGGCAGGTAGGGTTCTGATTGTCTGAGTAGGAAGGGTGATATCGCAGGCTACACAAATCATGGTCTCTCCCCTAAGACTTTCGCTTAGAGCTTCCAGCATCTGATTGTTGCGATAAGGAGCTTCTATGAAGATCTGAGTCTGGTTCTCCTTAATCGCTCTTGTTTCGAGATTGCGGATAGCCTGATTCCGTTCGTGCTTATCGACGGGAAGATATCCTACAAAAGCAAAACTCTGACCATTAAGACCAGATGCCATTAGTGCTAGCATGAGGGATGAGGGACCGACCAGAGGCATGATATCTATCCCTTTACGCTGAGCCTGTCGGGTAATCATTTTCCCCGGGTCAGCAACACAGGGAAGCCCTGCTTCGGATAGCAGACCTACATTCTCCCCTCTGGCGCATGCATCCAGATAGTGTGCAGTCTCCTCTTCGGTAGTATGTTCATTAAGAACATAGAAAGTTGTGTCGTCAATGGCATGCTGGTAGCCCGCTTTCTTGAGGAATCTGCGTGCGGTTCGCAACTCCTCAACGATAAATGTATGACAGGTATTAAGGAGGTCAAGATTAGCTGCAGGCAATGAAAAATGAATGTCTTCGGCGCCTATAGGAACAGGGAATAATATGAGCATAGCAATCTTATGTGGTGAGTGTTATTGTTTTATCATTAGATAGTTAGAATGTGCAAAGAAATAAAATTTGGCAGTTTGCTGAAAAGTTTGTATCTTTGCAGTTCGTAATAATAACGTTTGATATTAAAATAAAGTATATAAATCATTAATAAATATTACAATGGCAAAATTTGATCCCGCAACAGCTATTCAGCGTCTTGATGGACGCGACGCTACCCGTGGCGTGAACCCTTCAATTTCCGACTCAGCAACCTTTACTTTCCCCAAGGCTCAGACTATGACTGACACCTTCCACGGTGAGACCGAAGGTTACTATCTGTATAGCCGTCATTGGAATCCTTCAAACTTTGCACTCTGCCAGGCACTCGCTGCTATGGAGGGTACAGAGGCTGCTTGGTGCACCGGCTCTGGTTTGGCTGCTATCACCAATGCTCTTATGCACGAAGTTAAGGCTGGCGATCATATCCTCAGCTCTATGACTACCTATGGTGGTACTTTCGCTTTCCTCAACAACTGGCTCACCAAATTTGGTGTTGAAGTTACCTTTGTTAACTTCCAGAACCTTGAGGAAGTAAAGAAAGCTGTTCGCCCCAATACCAAAGTTCTCTACACCGAGACTATGAACAATCCTCTGCTCCGCATTGCCAATGTTCCCGAATTGGCTAAGATTGCTCACGCTAACGGCGCTAAGCTGATTGTTGACAATACTTTCACCCCCATGATCTTCAGCCCCTGCAAACTCGGTGCTGATATTACCGTATACTCCATGACCAAATACATCAATGGTACCAACGACTGTGTTGCCGGTGCTATCTGTGGTTCTATGGAATACATCAACAGCCTTATCGACGTTAACAACGGTACTGCTATGCTCCTCGGTCCCGTACTCGATCCTCATCGCAGCACTTCCATTCTTAAGAACATGCACACCCTCCACCTCCGTATGCGTCAGCACAGCAAGAACGCTATGTATCTCGCAGAACGTTTCAAAGAGGTTGGTTTCAAATACAACTACCCCGGTCTTCCCGAGCATCCTGACCACGAACTCATGACCAGCATGATGAACGAGGAATTCGGCTATGGCGGTATGATTTCTATCGATATGGGTACTGCTGAAGCAGCTAGCCGCATCATGGAAATTATGCAGGAAAAGGGCGTAGGTTACCTTGCCGTTTCTCTCGGTTACTTCAAGACCATCTTCTCCAACTCCGGTAAGTCTACCTCCAGCGAGGTTCCCGAGGACATCCAGAAGGAAATGGGTATGAGCGAAGGTCTCATTCGCTTCTCCATGGGTCTCGACAACGACATCGAAGCAACCTTCCAGCTTATCAAGGAAGCTGTTGACGAGTACAATCGTACCAAATAAATTTGGTTCGAATATTTTCTATATTAAGGCGGTAACCCTCGGGTTGCCGCCTTTGTTATTTAAGAATGCAGATTATTAAATTTGAAGAATAAATAAATCGAAAACAACTATTTTTTGATCAGTCTTCTATTGATTTCAGTATTATAATTCAGTTGTGTAATAGGTGCATTTCTTCTGTAGAGTTGATATAATGAAGTGGTTGTGGTATAACTATGTTATTAGGACTGTCAAAACAGCATGGTTAGACAGCATATGTATGCTGTTTATGTTGTCTAAGTAGCATACTTATGATAGGAGAGGAATGCGTTTGTAATATTTATACTTATTACATATAAAGAGAACGTTGCTATTCACTTGGGAGTTCGTGGTAGCAACGTCAGTAGTATTTGATAAAACTGGTAGGTGAATTAATGGGCTTCGAGCCAGTTCTTTCCTACCTCAATGCCTACCTCAATGGGGATTTCGAGTGGAAGCGCGTCGAGCATCTCCTGCTCAACAATCTCTTTAACCTTTTCAAGTTCGGGTTTGAAGACATCAAATACCAGTTCGTCGTGCACCTGAAGGGTCATCTTAGAACGCAAGTTCTGCTCCTTGAAACGATTGAATATGCGTATCATCGCTATCTTTATCATATCTGCACTTGTTCCTTGAATGGGCATATTGACGGCATTACGTTCGGCAAAGGAACGCAGATTGTTATTTCTTGAATGGATATCTGCCAGATAGCGTCGGCGTCCCAATAGTGTTTGAGCATATCCGCATTCGTGTGCTTTGGCTATACTGCTATCGATAAACTGCTTGATAGAAGGATATTGGTTGAAGTATTCTTCAATAAGAGCCGAGGCCTCCTTGCGGGCAATACCCAACTGCTCGGAAAGACCGAAGGCGCTGATACCATATACGATACCAAAGTTGACGGATTTTGCGTTGCGTCGTAGGTCTTTACTCACTTCCTCCATAGGCAGGTTATAAATCTTGGCTGCTGTAGCGGCATGGATGTCATAATGGTTTGAGAATGCCTCAATCATATGCTCATCCTTTGCAAGCGAGGCGATGATACGAAGCTCAATCTGAGAATAATCTGCGGCAAGAATAATATGCTCTTCGTCGCGTGGCACAAAAGCCTTGCGTATCTCGCGTCCCCGTTCTGTTCTGATAGGAATGTTCTGCAGGTTGGGATTGCTGCTCGAGAGCCGTCCTGTAGCTGTAACCGTCTGATTGTATATGGTATGAAGTCTTCCCGTAACAGGGTTAATGAGCTTTGGAAAACTGTCGAGATAGGTTCCGATAAGCTTGTTGAGCGAGCGAAACTCCAATATCTTCTCCACGATGGGATGTTTGTCCTTCATCTTAATCAGAACATCTTCGGCCGTAGAGTATTGTTTTGTTGCAGTCTTGGGAGCCTTTTCGACAATCTTCAGTTTCTCATAGAGTATCTCACCCAATTGTTTTGGGGAACTTATATTAAATTGCGTACCTGCTAATTCCCATATCTCATGCTCCAATGTGTTGCGTTCTTCGGAGAGAGAAGAAGAATACTGCCTGAGCGCATCCACGTCTATCTTGACACCCTCGCTCTCCATACTGATGAGCACATCTACCAGGGGAAGCTCGATGTCGTAGTATAGTTTCTCAAGGCCGTCTTCTTTAAGTCGGGATTCCAGAAGGGTATAAAGCTTCCACAGAGCCACAGCCTGGGTGGCTGCATCGCCCGGTTCGTATCCCAAGAGTGCGCTACATATAAAGTCGATTCGATGTCGCATCTCGGCATCAATCAGATAATGAGCCAGCTGAATGTCGAAGATACGTCCGTTAATCTGGATATCCAGTTCGGCAAGAATGTATTTCAGGGCCTTCAGGTCGAAGCATATCTTAGTCGTTTCCTTATTCTCAAGAAGCGTCTTGAAGGCCGCTTTGTCGATATCGCCGACCAATGAGCTATATACATTCGTGCTGTCGGTAGCAATAGCGATATTAGGACCATCAATAATGATAGCAACATCGCAAACAGAAGGTATACTCTCAAGAACCGTTACATCCGATTGCACACTTTCTGCAGTAGCGACGGGAATGTCGAAAAGCGAGAATTGAGACTCGTCGGCCGACTCTTTCTTTGCCTTCTCTTTGGGCGCATTGCCGATGGTAACCACTTTGTTCGCAGACATATACTTCATGGCTACTTCGGGTTCGGAAACCGACAGGTCGGTAAAATATTTTTTTGCGAACGTGCGGAATTCAAGTTCTTCAAACAGGTCGTGAAGGGCCTGGTAGTCGGGAGTCTTAACGGATAGAATCTCCTCAGAAAGCTCTACGGGAGCGTCCAGCGCGATGGTTGCCAGCTGTTTTGACAGAAGAGCCTGGTCGGCATACTGCTTGACCAGCTCGCAAAGCTTGGCGTTTTTGATCTCGTCAGCATGGGCTATCATATTCTCTATAGAGCCAAACTGTTCAATCAGCTGCTTGGCTTTCTTCTCGCCTACGCCAGGAATGCCCGGAATATTGTCGATGCTGTCGCCCCAGAGACCGAGGATATCAATTACCTGGGTGCTTTTGCAGACACCGAAGCGCTCGCAAACCTGCTGGGGGCCATACTCTTCGTCGGGTTTGCCCATGCGGCCGAAACGGTAGAGATGCACCTTGTCTGTCACCAGTTGGGCAAAATCCTTGTCGGGAGTGACCATCAGAATTTCATCGAAGCCCTCTCTTTCAGCCCAGGCCGAAGCCGTTCCAATTACATCGTCGGCCTCATATCCCTTGCAGGTCAATACTGTTATGCGGAAACAATCAAGCAGTTGTCTCACCAAAGGGATGGCTATAAGAATATCCTCGGGCGTAGCATCGCGGTTGCCTTTATAGGGCTCATACATCTCGTGACGGAAGGTGGGCTCGTGGAGGTCGAAAGCAACGGCTATGTGAGTAGGATGCTGCTGGCGCATAAGGTCGTAGAGCGTATTGGTAAAACCCAGAACAGCCGAGGTGTTAACCCCTTTTGAGTTCAGGCGAGGGTTGCGGTTGAGGGCATAATAGGCTCTGTATATGATGGCCATACCATCGAGCAGCATCAGCTTTTTCATATGGAAATCCGTTTTTGGGGAAGGTGGAAAAATTAGTGGGCTTTGAATCTTTGCTTTCTCAAAACCCACTATTATCTTATGGTTATAAAGTGACTATTTTAGAGGATCTTTGGTCAGTTCGTCATATTCCTTGCGGTTGCGCAGAATGTTGCAGGCCAGATATACAGCTGCCCTGAACGACTGCTCGGAGGCTTTGTCCTTTCCGGCAATATCGTAACCGGTACCATGAGCAGGCGATGTGCGGATAATATCCAGACCGGCGGTATAGTTGACGCCATCGGTAAAAGACATCAGCTTGAAGGGAATAAGTCCCTGGTCGTGGTAGAGAGCCAGCACTCCGTCAAACTTGTTGAACTCGCTCGATCCGAAGAATCCGTCGCTGGGGTAGGGACCATAGCAGAGTATACCCTTGCCTGCAGCCTCGTCGATGGCGGGTTTAACGATATTCTTGTCGTGAGTTCCGATAACACCATCATCTCCTGCGTGGGGGTCGAGAGCCAGAACAGCAATCTTAGGCATAGGGATACCGAAGTCGCGCTTGAGCGAAAGATGCATCAGCTCAATCTTTTCCATCAAGAGGTCGTGTGTAATGGCAGAGGGAACCTCGGCGATAGAGAGATGGTTGGTCATGATACCGATGCGGATGCGGTCGCAGACCATCATCATAAGGGAGTTGCCCTCAAACTGACTGGAGAGGTATTCCGTATGACCGGGGAAGTCAAAGTCCTTGCTCTGGATGTTCTTCTTGTTGATGGGAGCGGTAACCAGAACGTCTACCGACCCTTCCTTCAGGTCCTTGCAGGCGCGGTCGAGGGCTTCTCGCGAGAGCTGTCCGGCCAGTTCGGTCGATTTTCCGATCTCGAGTTTAACCTCGTCGTTGGTAAGATTGATTACGTTAAAGCGCTTCTCCTTGGCCATCTTGGGGTCGTTGATGGCCGAGAAATTGAGCTCCTGATGCTGGGGAGCAAGGAGTTTCTTATGATAGGATGCAACTTTTGTGGAGCCGTAAAGTATAGGGGTGCAATGTTCAAACATACGGGCATCGCTGAAGGTCTTCAGTATTACCTCGTAGCCTACGCCATTGATATCGCCGTGAGTGATGGCAAGTTTGATAGAATTGGACATGATCGGGTTGTATGATGAATTTTATATGAATCTATTATTTATATTAAATGCTTAATATGTTATAAGACATTAGGTTAAAAGGAGACGGGTTTTCCTGTCCTAATCTGCAAAAATACACAAAAAAAGCCAATTGCCAAAATATTTCTTCTTTGCGTTCCGAATGAGTGGTTTACACACGATTGCACGATGTCCGATTCTCGTTCCGTTAGAAGAGTCCGCCTGAGACTAGAATAGAATTATCCGGATGTTGGGATAATAAAAAGCACGAAAAGCCGTTAAAGAAATCAAAGAGTGGGCCCGAATATTGTTTCACACCCCCCTTTCCGTTCAATCGGTCTGTTCGATTATTCAATAAAAAAAACAATCATAAGATGAGAAAACTTTATTATTTAGGAATTGCTATGGTATTGGCATTCACCATGCTTATGACCTCATGCAAGAAAGACGACCCCGTTATTCCCGACGGCACCGACACCTCTGACGAGCAGCACGATCTGGCTCAGCTCATTCTTGGCACCTGGGATATTGATGTTAACGTAAGCACTATGCACGAAGAAGAGTCCTTTAATGGTGAGACCGTCATTGAGGACTATACCCTTCTCGAAGAGGGAATGGTTGAGTGTCAGTTCATCTTCCGTGAAGGCGGAAAGATGACGATGATTACAGTCTACGATGAAAACGGTCAGATTCAACGGTATGCCGATGAACTGAATTATGATATCGTCGACAACACAATCGTTCTTGATGGTTCTGAAACAATGGTCGTTACCAGTATCGAAGGCTCAAGAATGATACTTGACGAGCATCAGACCACCACCTATTCCGACGGAGTATACTCCTGGGATATGCATCTCGTATGCGATAAACAGTAGGACCTCTTTTCTGTTCCCGCCCCGTTGCCCTCATTCAGGCCTGGCGAAATATTCAGACTGTCGTTTGCCGATGGGGCATAAAGAGAGCATCTTCCTACCACTAGGATAGCACCCAGATACCACACAGGCAGCACCCAGACATCCCATTTGTGGATTCATAGTGCTGCCTGTATGCTGTCTAGGTGCTGCCTGTATGGAGAGAAGAGGGTGTCCCGATACCTTATGTTTCTTTTCTGAATGCCCTTTATCTGATGTGAATGGCGCAGCCTCCGCCGGGAGCCAGACGAACCTTGAGAGTGGTCTCCCGTGTTATTTCTTTCTCCTTGATTTGGAATGAGGTCGGGTTGGTTTCGCTATGAGCATCCTCTCCGTCCTGATAGATTGTGCATCGGTAGCTTCTTCCGGGCTCAAGAAACTCTAATGGAATCTCGATATCACGTTCTTTCTCATTGGTGATGGCTCCAACGAAATATTGCTGTTTGGCTTTTCTCACAACGACAGCATATTGTCCCGGATATCCGTCAATCATCTCGCTCCAGTCGCAGTCGGGGTCAAAGTCGCGGAAGAACCGGAAACAGGGGTGTCCCTCATAGTTCTCTATCAGGTCTGCCGCCATCTGCCAGGGCGAATAGAGCACCACCCATAGCGCCATCTGGTGGCAGAGAGTAGTATGCACCCTGCATTCGCGGGCGTCCTTCATGTTCCATTTCCTCACATTGGTGTCGCCCTTTATGCGCTCGTAGTTGATGTCGAATATGCCCGGGGTGTAGTCGGTCGGGCCGGCCAATCCGCGTGTGAAGGGAAGCGTGCAGATGTGAGAGGGGGTGTTACCCTCGCTCCAGGCGTTCCATTCCTGTCCGCGAACCCCTTCTCCGGTCATCAGGTTAGGGTAGGAGAGGTTCCATCCCGAAGGTTTGATGGGCTCGTGCACGTCAATCATAATGCCATATTCCGCCGCCTTGCGCATCACTGTGTTGTAGTGATTTACGCCTACTATGGAGTGGTGCAGCTCCTGGTCGGGGAACCCTCCTGCGTAGCCTGTCTTGATGGCGTGGATGTCGTGGGCTATGCACCAACTGAATATGCTGTCGAGCTGGCTCTCATATTCCTTCCAGTTGCCGCCTGTCTCATGGTGGATAATAATCTCCACCCCCTTGCTCCTGGCATAACGGCACACGCTGTCTATGTCCATATCCTCTGCCGCCTCGGTATAGGAGAAATGCTGACCCTTGCCCCATGTCTCCCAGCCCTTGTTCCATCCCTCAAGTAGCACGGCGTCAATGTTGTTGGCTGCCGCAAAGTCTATATAGCGTATGGCATTCTCGGTGGTGGCACCATGCCGGGGGCCTGGTGTCCAGTCGTTGATGCCCAGGTGCATGCCCCACCAGATGCCTATGTATTTGAGCGGACGGATGTGGTCGAGGGGAATAGAATCGTGGACACGGCTTCTGAACAGACTGGGAACAAAGGTACTGTTCGTCAGGTCGGTAGCCTTGCGGCCTATGGTAATGGTACGGATGGGGCTATGGTGCCAGGTGCTGTTGGCGATGGGAATGGCGAAATCGTGTTCCTTGTCGGCCGAAGGGCTGAGCCAGGTGCGAAACGAGAGGTCTCCGTCCCTTACCAGCGTCATCTCGGGGAAGTTGTCAATCTCACCCTCGTGTATGCTTCCCCACAGGCCGTTGTCCAGACGGAACGTAAACGGAGTGTTGGCGTCCTGAATCCGCGAGATGGGTTGCTCGCGGTAGAGGAACTCGTAGCTCTCGAAGTTGGCCGGAATGCTCCACGAACTGCCGTCGCAAGGCATATTGTATCGGGTCGTCTCCCTGCAGATTCGCTCCATGGGGAGTCTGTAGGTAGAAAAGGAGTAGGCCACCCCGTTATTGGCCACATACAGATTGAAACAGAGCGAGCCCCGTTTGAGGGAGAGACTTCGCGACTGGAGATTGCAGGTCTGTATGGCACCTTTGCGCTCGCCCCACAAGAGAGGTGTCTGCGCCTCGAGAATAGCGCTCGCCCTTTTCTTGCTCACCTTGCGGAATGAGTGGTAGTTCCCTGCGTCGGTCACAAGGCCTATGCTGTCGATATTCAAGAAGTGTTTGCCGTCAACATAGATGTCGAGGGCCAGGGTCTTCCTGTGGGTAAGATAGGCCGAAGCGAAGATGGAGCTGTCGGGCGAGTAGTCGCTTACCACCGACTTCCAGAGACCCCTGTCAGGCTTCTGAGCCAATGCCATGCAAGGCAAGATGAAAAACAGTATGAGGAGCTTTTTCTTGTTCATCCCTACTTTTTTTTAGTTGAAATCCGGATGCAAAAATACGAACTATTTTTAGACTGGCCAAACGGGAGATACAAATATATGGCGACCCAGACCCTGTTGCGGAGAAGAAAACCCTCTCCTGTGGAGCGTTTTCTATGGCCGCAGATGCCCGCTCCGAAGGGCAGCTATAGGAGGGCAAATAAGAAAGCCGACCACACAGGCCGGCTCTAAAAATGCATTTTCATTCGAAATACACCATACACCATTTCTCCTGGGTGTCCTCGTACGATAGTCAACCCTTTCTCCTGACATCTACTTTTCATATCATAGCTTTAAGAGAGAAATAAAAAGAATCAAGCAGAAAGGGAGGATAAGAAGGGGGGGGGCTTCGTTTAATCTCCGTCGTAGTTACCACCAGTTCCATTGGTAGGTGCATAGGTCTTGATAACGTTGCCGTTGAGAAGAGTTGCCTACCGAGCCTAAGATTGAACCGGGAGCGGTTCCGATAATTTTTCCCATGATGAAAAAAAATTAAGGCGGGTTCTATAAATTCATTTTTTGACCTAAAGATGGCATAGTGCTATGGCCAGCGA
>JAKSMQ010000042.1 GCA_024400565.1 Bacteroidales bacterium | reverse complement strand
ATATTATTTCTCGAGGCGGATACGTGCGTCGACAGCGGTAACGTAGCGAGGATTACCGAGCAGAGGATTGAGGTCCATCTCAGCAATCTCGGGAGCAGCCTGTACGAGGGCGCTTACGCGAGCCACCTGTTCAGCATAGAGGTCGATGTTGACTCCTTCCTGACCGCGAACACCTTCGAGAATCTTATAACCCTTGAGATTCTTCAGCATCTCCTTAGCTTCAGTAGCTGTGATAGGAGCGAGGGCACTCTGAACATCCTTAAGCACCTCGATGAAGATACCACCAAGACCGAAGAAGATCTGATGACCGAACTTCTCGTCCTTGATAGCTCCGATGTAAACGTCAGTACCATCGAGCATAGGATACATCTCAACAGCATAGGTCTCGGGAATGACGATGAGACGGTCAAACTCCTTAGCAACGGTGTCGAGGTCCTTAACGCCGAGGGTAACACCACCCACGTCGCTCTTATGGAGAGGACCTACAACCTTCATTACGAGAGGAACATCCTTGCTGCAGCCCACTTCCTTGGCGAAAGCGAGAGCATCTTCCTTCTTGCTAACCTCTACGCTCTTCTTGCGGCTGATGCCTGCTGCGTCGAGAAGCTCGTTGTAGTCGGCAATCTCCATGTAGCCGTTCTTGCAACGGTCAACGGTAGCGCGGATGCGAGCTACGTCGATAGCGGGAGTCTCAACAACCTCAGGCTGAGGCTTGGGAGTGTGGTAAACCTTGCAGAGGGCGTTACCGAATACGCACTCCTCGGGGAAGTTGATACGATGGTGAGTATTGATGAAGTCCTCAATCTCTTCCTTTACGTTGATGATGGAGGGAAGGATGGGGAAGATAGGTTTCTTGCAGGTACGCATCTTAGCGTCGAGCAGATCGTAAACCTCCTTGTTGGAGAAAAGTCCGGGACTACCGAAGATAACGCACATTGCATCGATGTTGTCGAAGTCATTTTCGCAAGCATCGATGATGTAACCCAGCTGCTCAGCAGTACCGGTAGCGAGGAAGTCGATAGGATTGCCTACAGAAGAACCGCCAAAGAGCTTGCCGAGAAGTTCCTGAGCCTTGGGGCCTTCGATATGAGGAACGTCCATACCATTGTTGGAAAGAACGTCGGTAAGCATAACAGCAGGACCACCAGCGTGGGTGATAACGGCGATGTTCTTACCCTTTACCTCGGGGTGCATGAAGATGGCGCAGACGGTAGTCAGCTCCTGACGGTTGTTGCAACGTACGATACCTGCTTTGCGGAAGAGAGCGTCAACAGCTGCGTCGTTGGTGGCGAGAGCGCCAGTATGGCTGGAAGCGGCACGGCTACCTGCAGCAGAACCGCCACTCTTGATAGCAGCAATCTTGCAGCCCTTGTTAATGAGAGAACGGCTGTGTTTGAGAAGCTTAGCAGGATTGCTGATCTTCTCCATGTACATCATGATGACGCGAGAACTCTTCTCGGGGTCGAAGGTGTTGTCAAGATGTTCGAGAACCTCTTCGATACCCAGCTGAGCAGAGTTACCCACAGCCCATACGCTGTTGAAGGTAAGACCATTGCTCATACCGTACTCTTTGATGAATACAGCGGTAGCGCCAGAACCGGTGATGAAATCTACACCATGAGGATCGAGGCTGGGAATAGGAGTGTCGAAGCAGCCGCTATAGTTGGTGTTGAGGAAGCCTGTGCAGTTGGGGCCGATAAGGCTACCGCCTACAGCGTTGATAGCGTCTACGATATGTTTCTCGATAGCAGCACCTGCCTCATTTTCCTCGCTAAAACCAGCGCTAATGATGATGAAGCCCTTGGTGCCTTTCTGCTGAGTCAGTACGTCAACAGTTGCGGAACAGAACTTGGCAGCTATGCAGAGAATTGCGCAATCTACCTGAGGCAGATCTTCAACCTTAGCGTAGCATTTCACACCCTGAACTTCGGTCTCTTTGGGGTTAACAGCGTAAACCTCGCCTTTGAAGTTGCTCTCAAGGAGGTTCTTGAGGGCTTTCCCGCCAGGTTTGTGAATATCACTCGATGCACCGCATATTACGATACTTTTAGGGTCAAGTAATTCTTTTGCAATCATGTTATTAGGTTTTTATTATTATTTTCGTTTGAAAATGCAAAGTTACATATAATATTTGGAATAATATTAAAAAAGATAAAACTTTCGTCGTAAACCTTGTGTTTTTGTTTAACAAAGGATTCGTTCATGGATGATATAAATTCTTAATAACGAAATGTATACGTCATAGCGACGTTCTTATTGATTTTGTTGATAACTATTGAATATTCTTGGCTTTTGCAATCTCTCAAAGGCCCTTTCCCTGTTGCCCTCATTCTCCATTTATTTGCGGCCAATTCTTCTCTCCGTTGCAAAATTATTTACATTTTGCTTGCAAGATATCTAAATATTCGTATTTTTGTATCCGATACCCGTGCTCTGAGTTCTATGTATCTTGTTGATAATTAGTCTGTGGTGTAATTGTTCGGTAACAGATGGAACTTGATTTCGGGTTAAAGTAAAGAATTATATGAAAAAATATTTGTCAATCGCATTATTCGTAATGCTTATTTCAAACGTAACTATGGCACAAAGTACAGTTTATGTTACCCGAGACATCTCTCCAGAAGGATTGCTTCGCATCTATAAAGCCCTGGGTCGCAAAGCCGAGGGACGCGTAGCCGTGAAAATCAGCACGGGAGAATCGCAAGCGACGGGCTATCTTCGCCCCGATTTTATCAAACTCCTTGTTGACGAGGTTAATGGCACAATCGTAGAATGCAATACCGCCTATCCGGGTAAGCGCAACACGACCAAGAAACATTGGAAGACTATTCAGGAACATGGATTTACCAAGATTGCTCGCGTTGACATCATGGATGCAGAAGGCGATATGAAGATTCCTGTCAGCGACTCAACCCATATCCAGTATGACCTTGTGGGAAATCATCTTGCCAATTACGATTTTATGATTAATCTTGCTCATTTCAAAGGCCATCAGATGGGGGGGCTCGGAGGTGTGTTAAAGAATGCTTCTATCGGAGTCGCTTCGTCTCATGGTAAAGCCTATATTCACTCGGCCGGCAAGACTAAAAGCCGTCTGCTCTGGTGGGCCTACGCGAAGAATCAGGACCAGTTTATTGAGTCTATGGCTGCCGCAGCTCAGGCCGTTCATAACTATTTCGGAGGCGACCGCATACTCTATATCAGCGTAATGTATCGTATGAGTGTAGATTGCGACTGTAATGCCCATCCCAAGGAGCCTCTTATTGCCGACTATGGCATCATCGCAGGTTTCGACCCTGTGGCTGTAGACCAGGCTGCCTATGATATCGTTTCGCAGATTCATAACGACGAACACAATAACAATGTTCCTCTCCTAGAGCGCATAGAGCGCAAGCATGGTACTCACATTATGGAGTATGGCGAGAAGATAGGCCTTGGCTCGAGAAACTACAAACTTGTCTTTATCGACGAGCAGAAGTAGTCTGTCTTGCAAATGATAAACAATTGGGATAAGTCCTTAATGGCTTATTCCAGTTACTTTTTTACTCTGTAAGGCCTTTAATATCCTCTTCTCAGCCTATAGACAGCACATAGGCAGCATATAAACAGCATACAGACAGCACACAGACAGCATGGGGAGATATTTTCGTGCTGTCTGTGTGCTGTCTAGGTGGACTCTATATGCTGAGTAGATGCATTCAAGGAGGAGTCTATTATTTGTCTTGCCAGGGTTGTTAGTCAGTATCGGTTTATCTTATTTGACCACTTCCAGCTTGGAGAAACATGCTTCGGGGACGTCGCCCGTGGTCTGTCGGTAGTGGTAGTTGCATTCTGCGTCGGAATAGTTGGGGTTGAAGTAGATCTTGCCCTTTATCTCCTGACCATGACGCAACAATCTGTCTGCCCGATAAACGACCACCACGTTGGGATGGATGACAGAGTCGGACGCATAGTAATTTCCTCCTACTGAGTCTGGTCGGGAAAGCTGAACGGCATAGCCTACGTCGTTATAGCTGGAGCAAATCTCGTAGTCGATGACCTTGCCTTCGAATTCAAACTCGTCATCGTGCTTGGTCTTGCAGGCTACGAGGAGTAGCAAGGCTGCGGTTAGCATAAGTATTCTTTTCATAAAGAGCAGCTTGTGTTAGGAGATGTTGAATTCGCGAAGGGCGGCGTTGAGGGATGTCTTCTTGTCCTGGCTTTCCTGACGGCGGCCGATGATGAGGGCGCAGCTGACCTGATAATCTCCTGCAGGATAGTGGCGAGTGTAGCTTCCGGGAATGACTACGCTACGGGCGGGAACACGTCCCTTGTAAGTGACAGGCTCAGGCCCTGTTACATCGATAATTTTGGTACTTCCGGTTACAACGGTATTGGCTCCGAGAATTGCTTCCTCTTCGATAAGAGCGCCCTCTACAACGATGCTGCTGGCGCCGATGAAACAATTGTCCTCAATAATGACAGGCGCAGCCTGTACGGGCTCTAAAACGCCTCCAATTACCACGCTACTGCTGAGATGGACGTTCTTGCCGATCTGGGCACAACTGCCTACAGTTACCCAAGAGTCTACCATGGTGTTTTCGCCAACATGGGCTCCGATATTGACATAGGAAGGCATTACGACCACGCCCTTATCGAGGAATGCTCCATAGCGTGCTACGCCATGAGGAACCACGCGTACTCCCTGCTCGGCATAGCCATGCTTGAGGGGAATCTTGTCGTGAAACTCCATAGGGCCGCATTCTATAGTCTCCATGTTGCATATGGGGAAATAAAGCAGAACGGCTTTTTTTACCCATTCGTTTACGTGCCATTGTCCGCTACATTTGTCGGCAACACGGATAAGTCCCTGGTCCAGAAGGGAAATGATTTTGCGGATTTCTTCTTTTACAGAATCTTGTTTGAGGAGTTCGCGATTGGCAAATGCCTCCTCTATGATGTTGATGTCGAATGATACCATTGGTTCAAGTTTACGATTAAGATAGTTCTTTAACGTAAAAAATCGAATAAAATTTTATCTTCCATGCAACAAAATAGACTTTTTTGCGTAATTATAAATATACATCTATTAATAGCACTATGAGAAAAACACTACTATATCTTCTTTTTGCCCTGGTCGGGATGGTTTCATTCGCTCAGGATAAGGATGTTATGTCGGCCTACCAGAACGAACTTCAGGCGCTGTTCGACATGGTTTATTATGCGCCTACCGACAACGAACGTTATCTGGCCAACGAAATGGCCGTTCAGTCGCTCCGTGAAGCGCTCGAGCAGGATAACTCCTTTTATTGGAAATGGAATTTCGGCACCAAGGTGAGTATTCTCACAGCCAGCGACCGCCAGTTCCGTATCTTCACCTGGCCCGTGGTTCGCGATAACGGCGAGTATGAATGCTTCGGATTTGTTCAGTCGTGGAATGAGAAGACATCGCGATTCGACGTGTATGTGCTCAACGACAAGAGTGATGAAGTTCCTACTCCCGAAGAGTCGGTTCTTTTTCCCGAAAGCTGGTATGGCTGTGTGTATCAAGAGCTGATAGAGACCAAGCATGAGGGCCGTACGTTCTATACCCTTCTTGGCTGGAGCGGCGTAGACAACCTTACCCAGCGCAAGGTGATGGAGCCTATCTTCTTCAGACCCGGAACCTCCAAGCCTCAGTTTGGACAGAATCTTTTCCGCAAGTTTAAGAACCAGCGCCGTATGGTACTTGAGTATTCCCGCAACGCTATGGTTAACCTCCACTATGACGAGCAGTATTGCCAGGTGGTTGAGAATAAGAAATCGAAAAAGAACGGCCGTACGGTAAATGTGCAGGATGTGAAAAATGAGAAGTTCAAGCTGATTATCTTCGACGAGATTGCTCCAACCATTCCCGGCATGGAAGGCCTCTATCAATACTATGTGCCTACCGGAACCGAGAAGGCGTATATCTTTGTGAGCGGAAAATGGGAGTTGCATGAAGGCGCACAGGGACGTGTGGCCAACGAGAAGCTTAACAAAGAGTTTGCTCCGTTGCCCAAGAATACACCTGCATACAAGGTTGACTACCAACGAAGCAACGACGAAGAATAGCAGTTTGTTCTTATAATCTCCCCCAACATCTGACAATACTACCCTTACCAACACGAACACAATGACTGGAGTAATCCTGGAAACCATAAATTCACCATCCGACCTGCGCAAGCTGCCTGTGAGCGATCTTGACGAACTGGTGGCAGAAGTGAGACACTATATAGTTGATACTCTGGCTACTCATCCCGGGCATCTCGCATCGAGTCTGGGTACGGTAGAGCTCACAGTAGCCCTTCATTATGTATTCAATACACCCGACGACAAGATAGTCTTCGACGTGGGACATCAGGCTTATAGTCATAAGATTATCACAGGGCGTCGTGACCAGTTTCCGACCATTCGTACTTACGGCGGACTTTCGGGATTCCCAAAGATGGATGAAAGCGAATATGATGCCTTCGGAACGGGACACTCTTCTACTTCAATCTCGGCCGTGTTGGGCATGGCTACAGCCTCCAAGCTGCAAGGACAGAACTCGCGTCAGCATATTGCCGTAATAGGCGACGGCTCCATGACTGGCGGAGAGGCTTTTGAAGCACTCAATAATGCCGGAGACTCCAAGGCTAACGTGCTGGTTATTCTCAACGACAACGGAATCTCTATCGACAAGAGCGTTGGCGGCTTGAGCCGGTATCTTACTAAAATCAGCTCTTCCTCAAGGTATAATAACCTGAAAGAGAGAATGTGGATGCAAGCCGGTGGCGATGAGCGCGACACCAAGATGAAATCGTTCTTCAGCCGTCTGCTTTCCTCCGTAAAGAAGCTCTTTATGCCCAAGTCGGCCAATCTGTTTGAGGCCTTGGGATTTCGTTATTTTGGACCTATCGACGGACATAATACCGAAGAGTTGGTGGATGTGTTGCAGCATCTGAAAAAAATCAACGGCCCACGTTTGTTGCATATTGTGACTAAGAAAGGCAAGGGTATGCCTCTGGCCGAGCGTAACCCTATTGCTTATCATGCTCCGGGTAAATTTGACGCCGAGACTGGTAAGCGTATTGCCGGCGTTTCTCCCGAAGCGCAGCCTCTTAAGTATCAGGATGTTTTTGGGCATACTATTATAGAACTGGCCGAACAGAACCAGCGTATCGTCGGAATAACTCCAGCCATGCCTACCGGCTGCTCTCTCAATATGATGATGGAGAAGATGCCCCATCGTGCATTTGATGTGGGTATTGCTGAACAGCATGCCGTAACTTTCTCCGCAGGCCTTGCTGCACAGGGGATGGTTCCATTCTGCAATATCTATTCCTCGTTCATGCAGAGAGCTTTTGATCAGGTGGTTCATGATGTTGCCCTTCAGAGACTTCCTGTAGTTATCTGCCTCGATAGAGCAGGTCTTGTGGGCGATGACGGTCCTACCCATCATGGCGTCTTTGACCTCGCCTGTCTGCGTCCTGTGCCTAATCTGACCATCTGCGCTCCGATGAACGACCATGAGTTGCGACACATGATGTATACAGCAAGCAAGGGTAATAGTGGTTCGTGGGTGATACGTTATCCTCGCGGATTGAGTGTGAATGCCGATTGGCAATGTCCTATGCAGGAAATTGCCATAGGAAAAGGTCGGACTATTCGTGAACCCGAGTCTGCCACTACGGCCGTCCTCACTATCGGACATATTGGAAATCTGGCCCTTCAAGCTGTCGAGCGTTTGAAGAGTGAAGAAAATATAGAGGTCGGCCTCTATGATATGCGATTTGTCAAGCCTATAGATACGGAGTTACTTGTCAGAATTGCAAGTCGCTACAAGCGAATTGTTACTATTGAGGATGGCGTTATTGAAGGAGGATTCGGTAGCGCTGTATTGGAACAAGTGGGAGATAGAATTCCCGTAGTAATGATGGGCGTTCCTGACAGATTTATTCCTCATGGGACCATACCTCAATTGCAAAAAGAATGCGGTCTGGATGTGGACAGCATTATGGCTGCAGCAAGAGGGTAGGAGGGCTTCCTAAAGAGTTACTCTGACAGGGAATGAGCGAGTCTATTTTCTCGTTCTCATTCCCAATAAGATGGTTAACCACTAGGCGTTTGTGTATATTACTTTAATTATATTGTATTATATAATAATAGTTTATATAAGATACAAGAAAAAAAATTGGTCAATCCAATAAAATGTAGTATTTTTGCATTTGCTTTAATGTGAACTGAAATAGTTAGAAACAATGATAAAGAAACTCTCCATACCACTCTTCTTCGTACTGTTTGCTGCAGTCAGTTTGACCTCTTGTTTGAATCCCGTAGAGTCGTTTCTCAAAAGACTTCATAAAATGGTTGAGGATACCAGAGCAAACCAAGATCAGTTTACCGAAAATGAATGGGAAGCCAACGATGCAGAGTTTGAGAAGATTGTCAAGGTAGACTATCCGAAGGTAAAGAAAGACCTTACTCCTGACCAGAAAAAAGAAGTTAATGAGCTGATATCTGAATATTATGGAATTAGAGTTCGCCACGCTATGGGGGACGGATTAGACCTGTTTAGAAATATCGGTTCTGCAGCCAGCAGTTTTCTTGGCGAAGTGGTTGACGATGCCAGAAACATAACTTGGACCAGGAGTTGGAAGACCTGGGGGAAGAAATAGATGATGTAATAGGCCAGATAAGTGGCTTGTTTGAAACGAAATAACACTATGAAAAAGATATTGTTTTGGATGCTATTCGTTGGTGCTTGCACTTTGAGTGCTATTGCACAAAACCGAATTACTGTCGGAAACTATGCAAAGATTGTTGATTACGTGAATGCTAAAAGTGTGTATGCATTCACTCAAAAGAATTTCCGTACCAACAAAGAAATGGCTCAGAAGACAGAAATTCTCAACAATTGTCGTATTGGCAGATTGGCAAGTATACCCGATTATGAGACTATCGTAGATGCTTGCTCCTCTGAGGATCAGCTTAATATTGCTCAGGGAATTGAAGAACATAAGGTTGTTGTCTTGAAACATGTCAAGAAGGGAGAGTCTGATGAGAAGATAGTTGATGCCATTTTGGCGTTCCCAACCGACCATGAGACAATCAAAAAACTAAAGCCTATCCTCCGCAAGGAGATTATGGACAAGATAAAAGGAACATCCAAACCTCAGGCAACTTATCAGGTGGAACCTATGCCCGTAGAAGAACCCCCTGTCCTTTCTCACGTCAACAAGATTACTGCAGAAAATTACGGTAAGATTGTTGACTATATTAGCGCTAAGAGCATATATATCTTTACCCAGAAAAATTACAAGAAGAATCCCGATATGATGAAGAAGACCAATGTGTTGAATCAATGTCGTATCGGAAAACTCTCCTCCATACCCAGTTATAAGGCTATCAAAGAGGCTTGTTCTACCGACGCTCAGCTGGAGATAGCAAAAGCTTTTGAAGATCATAAGGCTGTTGTGTTGAAACATGTCAAGAGAGGAGAGACGGATGAGCAGATTGTAGATGCTATACTCTCTTTCAAAACCAATCATGAAACCATCAAGAATCTTAAACCTCGTTTCCGTAAAGAGATTATGGAAAAGATAAGCGAAGGCTCCCGTTAGTAAATTGAAAATTAATAAAGAAAAAATACAAATATTATGATAAAGAAGTTATTTTTAGTAGTTCTTGCTGTATTGATTTGCAGCTCATACTCTTTCGCTCAGAATAGGATTACCTCCGAAAACTATGCAAAAGTAGTAGATTATGTATCCGCAAAGTGTATTTACGCTTATTCTCAGAAGAACCTCAAGAAGAAGGCCAATATGGCCAAGAAGACAGAGGTTCTCAATACTTATCAGCTTAGCAATTTTTCTTCCGTTCCTGATTATGAAGGCATCAAAAAGGCCTGCTCCATTGATCCTCAGATGAACATTCTCAAGAGTCTTGAACAATATAAGGGTACCGTTTTACAGCATGTTCAGGCTGGCGATAGCGATGAGCAGCTGATCGATGTAATCATGAATTTCCCTACCGATCATGAAACTCTGAAGAATCTGAAACCAGAACTGAAGAAAGAGCTTACCAATCATTTCTGCAATGGCAAGGCTGCCGCAGTTGCAGCTCCTAAAGCTGATGAAGAAGTAGAGGCTCAGGCTGAAGGTGCCGAAACTGAAAACGAAGAAGGAATCCTTGAAGACGAAGAGGAAGAAGGTATGTCTATCTGGACTATTGTTCTCATCGTTATAGCTGTAGTTGCTATTGCAGCTCTTCTTTATCGTCGTAGCCGCAATAACCGCGAAGATTCCTTGCAGCCTAGTATGCCCAAGGCTTCTATCAATGTGAAACCTATTGAGACTATGAGTACCGTTTCTCCCAAGAATGACGAACCCATGGTTTCTCCTGTTAAGACTATCAAGACTGTTCTCCCCGATGGTCAGATTAAGACTACTACAGTTCCTGTTGAGCAGCCTGCAAAACCCGCTCAACCGGCTCAGCCTAGTCAACCCGCACAACCTGTTAAGCCTGTTGAGACTAAACCTGTTACTCCTGCTGCAGCTCCTACTAAGGCAGAACCTGTTGCACCTAAGACAACTCCCATTGCTTCAACTACCGGTAATATAGACGGCGATCGTGTTCGCAAGCTTGAGTCTTATATCCATGAGATTCTTCTGAAATATGATGCTTTGGAGAAGAAGATTGCCCGTATTGAATCTAATGGTGCTCCTATGGCCTCAATGGGTACAGAAGCCATGAAGAATGTAGAGAAGGTTCTTGAAGCCCAGACCGAGCGTATTGCCCAGATAGAGCAAATTTTGAGCCAGCGCGATGCTATCCAGTCCGAACCTAATGGTTCTGTTCGCGTTCACCATACTGTAATGCCTCTTCCCGCCGATTATCCTACCACTCTTTATGCTGATTGTATTATTGACGATTGCTTCAATAAGGTAACTGAGGAGTCCAACGAAGGGACCTTCTTCGTTCTCGACCTCCAGAGTGCTACTACCGCTTCTTTTACAGTTCATGTTCCTGCAACTGAGATTATCCTTCACGATCCTTCTTTCCTTGAAGGTTGCGATACTCAGATTCTTGAAGGCCGCAATAATGTTGTGGTAATGGAACAGGGCCAGTGTCAGCGTATTGACGGCAAGTGGCATATTACCAAAAGAGCAAACGTCATCGTAAAATAATACGAGACAAATAATAATGAAAAGGCATCCTCCCTGGATGCCTTTTTTCTTTTATAATTATCTGATATGGCTACTTGGGAAGATGTAATTATTCTAATTTTGACTGTGATTAGATTATAAAGGTTCGATGATGTCTTGCGCTTACAACCACATGGAGTCTAGGAATATCCTGTTTCTCATTAAGAGTGCAGTCCTTTATCCAGACTAGAGTTGATTTTCTTTAACCAATCAGTCAATGAACAGAATACGCGAGTTGAATGAATAGGGAGGGATTCATTTGCTCTAAATCTTTTTTCTGTTTCCTTTGAACATGATAATATGCTCGATGTACATTGCTTCTATTATTTATAGTCGTTAATTAAATAGAGGCATGAGTGAGCCCATAATAAGGTTATTTGTTGAGGCGTATGTCGGATTGTGTTCACAATCTTAATGGTTCAATTAGTGTCTTTCTAGAGTGAGCAAAGATATTGTTTGTTGAAGTCTGATTAAGTATAATACTTTTGATGTAGAATAGGGTGTTGTGCTAGCGTAAACAAGTGAGTTGTTTTGTGTGGATAAGTATGCTGTTTTCGGGCAATCAGTATGCAGGTTATGGTGAACAAGTATGCTCTTTAGGAATTCTAAATATAGTTGTTTTTAAGAGCTGATATTTTGTCGTATTACCTCTTTTGTAGATTGTTGCCCTCGAGATAGTGCTCTCACAAATCAGCTCTGTCTAATAAAAAAAATAGTCTTACTTTCCTATTATCAGATAGAAGAAAGGATATCCTTGTTCTTCGCTATTCACGTCAAGAGACAGTACCAGAAAAGCAATAAAAGAAGCGACCCTCCGATTAGGGAGAGTCGCTGATGTTAGATGTTATCTAATTCTACTTGAAAGAGGAATTATTTAACAACGGAGAAGCGCTTAGTGCTGATGCCGTTAGCAGTCTTAACGGTAGCAACATACATACCGTTTGCATAGCTTTCGGTATTGAGTACTACGCTTTCTGCGTTAACATTGTTCTGGGTGTAGATGGTCTGACCGAGAGTGTTAACAACCTTAACTTCTTCGATAGCCTGACCAGCTTCGATGGTTACGAAAGTGGTAGCAGGGTTGGGGAAAATGTTAAGAACAACGTCGGTACCAACCTCGTTGATGCCTACATAAGTAGCATTGAAGTTAGCGGTCTGAGCAGCGTTGAGAATCTTGCAGTCGGTAGGATCTGCGCTGTTGTAGTTGCTTACGAAAGCAATGAGACGGCAGCGCCAGGGCTGTACGGGCTTGTTGCCGTTGCCGAGGGTCTGGGGAAGAGTGTAGGTGTAAGTTTTGCTGAAGCTGTTGCCAGAGATAGCGTCACCGTATACGTCGCTGATGGCTGCACGGAATACGTTGTCATGCTGATAATTGTTGCCAGCACCGCTCTGAGAAGCGATGATGGAATCCTGTACGAGGTAGAGGGTTACGCGGGGGTTAGCAAGACCGAGGTCCATGGTGAAGTTACCTTCAACGGTGCAGGATACTTCGCGGGTAGCCTCGTTGTAGTTTAAGTTGTTGATAGCAATGTTAGCAAAGCTGGGCTGCTGAAGAGCGGTGTTGATGCAGGTTCCAACGCTGTTGTCGGGGAAGAAAACAGGGCTTTGTTCGTCGCAGAAGGAGAAGTGGGTACGGTCGAGCATGGTTGCAGGAGCGTAGGTACCGGTGCTGTTGTAGAACCAGCAGAGGGTTTCGTCAGCGGGAGTAGTCATAGCGTCGGTGTAGTAACCGGAGTGGTGGCAGAGCCAGATTACATCGTCGTGGTGGTTAGCGAGAGCAGCGTGTACGCGATCGTGGCCGCTGGGGCAGTTGGGGCACTGACCAGTGGTGAAGTGCTCAAGGAGGGTTACGCGGTCTACAGCGCTTGCAGCATCGTAGGCAACAACAGTCTTGGTAAGAACATTGTCGGAGTTGTCAACGTCTTCAACACCATTGGGGTTGCTTACGATAACGGTTACGTTGTAAGCACCAGCGTTGCTGAGTGCGAGAGGAGTGCTAGCGGTAAAGGTGTAAGTCTGGTTGTAGGAAACGCTGAGATTGTTGATAGTCTCGGTTACGGTGTCACCACCATTGATGATGTAGGAGAGGTCAAAGCTGTTGAGAGTGGTAGTACCCTTGCTGAGGATAGAACCGGTAAGGTTTACATTACCCATAGGAGTAATCTCGGGAAGTACAACAGAGGTGAGGACGATTTCGTTCTCAGCAGGCTGGTATACTTTTACATTGTCAACAAAGAGAAGGTTCATGTCATTGCTGTTCTGGATGATAGCAATGTAGATGGTCTGACCTGCATAAGCGGAAAGGTTTGCAGAATATTCCGTCCAGTTATCAGTACATGCAGGAACATTGATGATAGGAGCACCAAAAGAAGAACGGCTGCTGGCGTCGGTGGTGGAAACCTTTACCTGGAAACCATCGGGGAAGCTTGCTTCGTAAGCCATTGCTTCAAGAGTCAATGCGTAGCTGCCTTCAGCGGGGATGGTGATGGCGGGAGTGATAAGCCAACGGTCAGCGGTACCAGGATTTGTGAACCAGGACTGGCTACCAACGCAAGGAGCAGGATTACCTTGGCTGGGAACACCAACCCAAGCCTCGCGGTAGTACTCGCTATTGGAGGTGTTGTTGTCGTTGAACATAGTCCAACCGGTAGGAATAGTGCCATCATTGAAACCCTCATTGAAGATGGTTTGAGCATTCATGGCAAAAGCAACCATTACAGCTGCAAGAGTCAATAATACTTTCTTCATGTGTATTAAGTATTTAGGTTAATAATTATTGAAATTTTCTAATCTATTTCAAAATGCAAATATACACATTTTTTTTATATTATAAAGAAAAGTTTCGTTTTTGGTTGTAAATAGGTAATATTGTTTAATAATAAAGAAGCCTCCGATAGGGTAGGAGGCTTCTTCTTTCTGGTTGAATATCAGCGTTAGCGAAGAATTATCTCTGCATCGATGGCAGTAATGACATCTTTCTTGCTTTCTGCGACGAATACAACAACCTGCATATTGGGAAGGTCAACATCAACGTCGCCAATCTTTGCAGGGAAAGTGTATGTGTAGTTCTTGTCAAATTCAGAACCCTGGGTAGTGTTGCTGATTTCGTCACCCCAAACAGCTGAAAGCATGTGACGGAGCATGTGCATGTGGTGATAGTTGCCGTGCTCATCATAAGCCTGCTGGTTGTAGTTGCCATAGTTGCTCTGAGGTCCGACAACGTCGTTCTGAAGAATCATAACGCTCAGTTTGTTGGTTTCAGCAGCGCTGTTGTCAGTATAATAACCCTTGATGTCAAGAGTCATTTCCTTGGTAGTAGTGTCGATAATGGCGCGGGCTGCAAGGTTTACGCAAGAGTTTTCTGCCATCACCTGTTTGCAGGCGTTTGCCCACTGGCCACGGGAGAGTGCAGAACTGTTGCGGTTTACGGTACCGCAGGGGTAACCGGTTATACCTGCCTGAGAAGCAAGCATGTTACCGAAAGAGGTAGTGTAGCGGGTAGCATAACCGCCCTGATGGATGTTGACAGCAATAACACGTCCAGGGTTGTTCTCCATCAGCTGACGGGCAATGGCGTGACCATCAGGGCAATAACCACACTGAACGCCGGTGTATTCCTCGATAAAAGCGTTGCGCTTCTGGACTTCGTGGCTTACGGTAAGTGCGGGAATCGCATTGGGGTCGTTGTTGATGTCTTCTCCTTCTTCAGGTTTGGTGCAGGAGGTGAAAGCTAAAGCAAGAGCCATGCTGCAGAGAGCAAAAATGCGGAAAGTCTTTTTCATTTTACTATTTTTGAGTTTAATAATTCGGGAATAATGGTTTATTTGTAGATGATCTCAGCCTGGGTTGCTGTGATAATGTCGTAGTGACTGCGGTTGATAAACACTAGAAATTCGAGATTTCTGATAACCATTGGTTCGTTAGAGATTGCCTCTGGGATGGTATACTCGTAGGTTCTGGTAAAGGAACTGTTCTTAGTGGTCTCGTTGACAGGTTCGCCCCATTGTCCGGTAATTAGGTCGCGAAGCATATGCATGTGGCGATACTGGCCGTCTTCAGTATACATTTCAGCATTCCAGTTGCCGTAATTAGACTGCGGACCTAGTACATCGTTCTGGAGTACTGCGATATTGAGCAGGTGAGAATTGGTGTCTGCGTCATCGGTGTAGTATCCTTTTACCATTATCTGCGCATGGCGGGTATTGGTATCAATGACTACGCGTGCAGCCAGGTTTACTATCGTTCTCTGATTCTTGATATTTGCACATCTGGTGTCCCACTTGGTGCGGTCCTGCTGAATTCCATCTTCATAAACTGTGCGGCTGATGGTACCTGCAGGATAGCTGTTCACGCCGGCCTGGCTAGCAAATGCGTCTCCCCACTGGGTTGCATATTGGGGGGCAAAAGGTCCCTGGTGAATGGTGATACTGAACACCTTGCCGGGGTATTTCTCCATGATTTTGCGCACTCTCTCGTGGCCGTCGGGGCAGGCGCCGCATTTGGTGCCTGTATATTCTTCAATAACGGCGCAGCGTTTCTTTATGCTGGTGCTGACTTCAAAATCGGCAAAATAGTCAATCTCCGAAGATTGAGTGTTGTTGCCAGGATTGGCAGGGTCTTCTTTATCGCATGAGGCCAGGCAGAAAAAAGTGGCCAGAGCCATAATTAGGGGAAGGAATGATTTTTTAGTCATAGGTCGTTCGGTTTATTTGAAGATAATCTCGGCAGCAACACCGGTGATTACCTCAATCTTGTCAAGGTTGATGAATGCAATTACTTCAAGGTCAGACAATACAACGGCTTCGTTGCTGATAGTCTCGGGGATATCATATTCGTAAACCTTGGTAAAGTCAGTTCCCTTGGTAGTCTCTTCAATCAGGTCGCCCCACTGGCCGGTCAGCAGGTCTCTCAGCATGTGCATGTGGTGGTATTTTCCGCTTGCATCGTAGCCTTCGGGATTGTAGTTGCCGTAGTTGGACTGAGGTCCGACGATGTCGTTTTGCAGCAGCGCGATGTTGAGTCTGTTGGTGGTAGAGTCGGAATTGGCGGTGTAGTGGCCTTTCACCATTACGGTCATGTGGCGGGTAGTAGTGTCAATAACGGCACGTGCAGCCAGGTTGACGCAGGAGTTCTTGCCTTTGATGTTGTTGGCGCGGTCTCTCCACATGTTTCTGCTTTGGGCCATGCCGCCTGTAAACTCGTGACGGTTGATAGTGGCGCAGGGATAACCTGTAACGTGAACCAGCTGAGCAAGAGCATCGCCCCACTGGGTGGTGTAGCGGGTAGCGTAGCCGCCCTGGTGAATGTTGATTGCAAGTATCTTGCCGGGGAATTCTTCCATCAGCTGTCTTACAATGGCGTGACCGTCAGGGCAGTAACCGCACTGTACTCCGGTAAATTCCTCAATGACAGCATTGCGCTTCTTTACGTTGGTGCTGACATCAAGACCTTCAAAATAGTCTATTTCGGGAATCTCAGGCTCATTGTTGTCTGGAACGATAGGGTCTTCTTTGGGGTCACAGGCCGTAAAACAAAGTGATAATGCAATTGCAATCGAGGCGAAAAACAGAACTCTTTTCTTCATAAGGTGTTGAATTATTGATATTTCATTGGTTTGCGCTACCATAATCGGTAACAATAATTACAATGCAAAAATACTCATTTATTTTTTATATGCAAAAAAATATCGTATCTTTGCAAAAAATTTTATTCCCTTATGGCATTCAACTACGCACAAACCATATCCGAAACTCTTCATCTGGGCATTCCTCAAGTGCAACGTACCATTGATCTGCTCGAAAGCGGCTGCACAGTACCTTTTGTAGCACGTTACCGCAAAGAGGCAACCGGCAATCTCAACGAGGTGCAGATTGCGGCAATCAGGGACCTTCTTCAGAAGCTTCAGGAGGTAGATCGCCGTCGCGATACCATCCTGCAGAGCATCTCTGAACAGGGTAAACTCACCGACACTCTTTCGTTGCAGATTCAGAAAGCCCAGTCGCTTACCGAGCTTGAAGACATCTATCTCCCTTATCGCCCCAAACGGCGCACACGCGCTTCTATGGCAGCAGAGAAAGGTCTTGCACCCCTTGCCGACGAGCTGATGCAGCAGTATTCGTGCAATGTGGAGAAACTTGCCGGAGACTATGTCAACGCTGAGAAAGGTGTCAATACACCCGAAGAAGCCCTTGCCGGAGCCCGCGATATTATTGCCGAGCGTGTTTCTGAGGATGCGAACGCACGCAACCGCATCCGCAAGCTTTACACCCGTACGGCCCTGCTTCAGAGTCAGGTGGTGAAATCCAAAGAGGGAGAAGCCGGCAGGTTCCAGTCGTGGTTCGATTGGAAAGAGCCTGCACTCAAAGCACCTTCCCACCGCATTCTCGCTATGTTCCGAGGAGCAGACCAGGGTCTGCTGAGGGTCAAGATAGCACCCGCCACCGACGAAGAGGCGCTCTCCAGTCTCGAACGCCAGTTCGTCAGCGGTAACTATCCCTCCTCCAGTCAGGTGGCACTTGCCGTTGCCGACGGCTACAAGCGCCTCCTTGCTCCCAGTATTGAAAACGAGTTCTATAAGCAGCTCAAAGAAAAGGCCGACCTCGAAGCCATCAGAGTCTTTGCAGAGAATCTCCGCCAGCTCCTGCTGGCCTCTCCGCTCGGTCAGAAACGAATCCTGGCTATCGACCCCGGCTTCCGTACCGGATGCAAATGCGTATGTCTTGACGAGCAGGGCAATCTGCTCCACAACGACACCATCTACCCCTTTACCTCTACCCGGGGCGAGCGCGAAGCCATGGAGATGATAGAAGCCATCGTCCGGGAGTTCCAGACCGAAGCCATAGCCATAGGCAACGGCACAGCCGGAAGAGAGACCGAGGAGCTGGTGCGCAAGTGCCGTTTCTCTGTTACCCCCATCATTGTGATGGTTAGCGAAAATGGCGCTTCTGTCTATAGCGCCAGCGAGGTGGCCCGCGAGGAGTTCCCCGAATACGACATTACCGTGCGTGGCGCAGTCAGCATAGGACGCCGTCTCATGGATCCCCTCTCCGAGCTCGTCAAGATCGACCCCAAGAGCATCGGCGTAGGCCAATATCAGCACGATGTCGACCAGACTCTTCTCCGCGACAGCCTTAACGATGTGGTGGTGAGTTGTGTCAATAGCGTAGGCGTAGAGCTCAATACAGCCTCCAAGGAACTGCTGTCCTATGTCAGTGGCATCGGACCTGCTCTTGCGGCCAATATCGTCAACTATCGTTATGAGGAAGGCCCCTTCCGCAACCGCCGCGAGCTTCTCAAGGTACACCGGCTGGGTGAAAAAGCCTTCGAGCAGTGTGCTGGTTTCTTGCGAGTCAGAGAGAGCGACAATCCTCTCGACCGCAGCGCCGTCCATCCCGAGCGCTATGCTCTCGTCGAGCAGATGGCACGTAGCGTGGGCACTTCCGTAGAAGGTCTTATGCAGAACAAGTCCTTGCGCGACAGAATTGACATTGCCCGCTTCGTGACACCCGAGTGTGGACTTCCCACCCTTCAGGACATTATGAAAGAGCTCGATAAGCCTGGCCTCGACCCCCGTACCCAGTTCCATCTGTTCCAGTTCGACCCTTCGGTCAGCAAGATTGAAGACCTCAAAGAGGGCATGATCCTTCCGGGCATCGTTACCAATATCACCAATTTCGGGGCTTTTGTCGACGTTGGAGTCCATCAGGACGGTCTTGTCCATGTCTCCCAGATGGCCAATCATAGAGTCTCTGACCCCAATCAGGTGGTCAGACTTCATCAGGAAGTGACGGTCAAGGTTACGGAGGTTGACTTGCAGCGTCGCCGCATCTCACTTACTATGCGCGGTCTGTAACAGATAAACTCCGATTTGACTATATTTAGCAGATGGCGGAAATCCGTTTGGGTAATCGCCATCTGTTCTTTTTTGTTATCCCAAAAGATGAACAGAGATAGGCTGATTTTTGAAAATTGAAGGAGTAAAAGCGTTCGAAATCGGAACCGGATTGACAATGTGTCGCAAAAATATTGGTCGGTAAACTAGTCTGTTAGGGTAGGAGAGATGAAAAAAATTTGTCCGATTGGAGAAAAAACAGTATTTTTGCACTCGATTTCTGACGAAGAAATACCAGAGTGCGGGGTGGAGCAGAGGTAGCTCGTTGGGCTCATAACCCAAAGGTCGTTGGTTCGAATCCAGCCCCCGCTACAAGGGAGGAAAAATCGCAAGATTTTTCCTCTTTTTCTTTGTCTTTCTTGTTTGTAATTATCAGTATTTAAGTGAGTTATAAAGACGGCATAATTGCATTCAAAAGTTCGAACTCCCCTGTTTTTGCCGTCATAGTAGATTTTGCTCGGAAACA
>JAKSMQ010000041.1 GCA_024400565.1 Bacteroidales bacterium | reverse complement strand
CAGCGGTGCTCATGACCTTCGGTTCTCATAAGCAAGCTTATGGACGCTCCGTTTAGAAACGCTGATGCTATTCGTTTTATTGCCCCGAAAAGCAAATTTTACTCAACTGGAAATCTATGGGAATTACTGCGAAAAGACCTTCCGGAAGAACTTTTCCAAACATTTTGAATGACAAAATTGTCAGAGAACTCTTTAATATCGCGGCTCCTGCCGCCTGACTATCAACTATTTTCTACCGAACCATTGTAATTAGAAGTGTCGGATCAAAAATATCATCGTGTATATTGCGAATGCCATTATCGGGATATACATACAAAATTGCCATCGTATGTCTTTCCAAATCAAAATCCGTCGTCCTATCTCCTTCCATCTGATAGCCGTAAAGAAAACCGTAAAAAGAGCCGTCACAGGAATCAGAAAAAGTTCCGCCAATAAAGAATATGCAAATAGGTGCTTCAATGGATACCCATACCACGGAACATTTGCCACCCTTTTTTCCGCATCTCCTGGGTTCACCAGTACACCGTTTTCATTATATAAGGCATCTCCATACGAATTGTCGATATACCTGTCGATTGTAAGTTCTTTAATGTCCAATACTTCATAGAGAAGAATATACACGGACAGCACAAGAACAACCCAATACAGAAACGTTAAAAACTTTTTACCACTGATAGTCATAGTCAATTCTAACCTGTTGGATGAATTAATTTGTTAATAATCTCTTTCAAAAAAGTTGTGTATGTTAATAATTCTTCGTATTTTGTAGTGAAAATCAATTTATTGCAAAAGACTATTGATATGCACAACTTTTATGCAAAGATACAAAAGTCGAGCGTAATGACAAAATTTTTTTTGGCATTACCGAGACCAAGTATCTTCATGAGCGTAGCGAGTAAAGTACGCAAAAATTCTTGACATATGCAAGCGTTTCTCGAAAAATCTCGTCAACGAACGTTTTCGTTAAGCCGAGAGAAAAGACTGCTTGCAGGCTCTTCCGAGGCGAGAAAACGTCATCCGCAAGATAACTCGGGAATGTGCCCAGAAGAGGTGTCGTGCCCAAGTTTTCGGACCTAGAGGTTATCGCCTTGTCGCTAACAGCCGAATCTCTCAGTATTGACAGCGAGAACTGTTTATTCGTTTGGCTGAATCATCATAGGGATATGATTCCTAATCTGATAAGCAGAAGATGAACCGCTCCGGTGGAGCGGTGAACCGAGCCCTTGCAAGTACCCCACTTGCAAGATTAAGGCAAGGCTTGGAATTGCGGCGCAAACTGACCATCTCGGTTTGTAATAGAAGGATTGGAAACCGACTTTTATCCCTTTTGCAAAGGCCAGAAAGCGTATCGAAACCGACTTCTCTCAGTTTGTGGGGCAGTTTATGCTGAATCGCAACTTTGCCAAACTGGATTTCGCCTTCAACGCCTCTCTAACTGCCGTCAACGTGGCAAAAGTCGTCATCAAAGAACACTACCCCACTTTCTCTATAGCAAACCTTAAGTCGCTGTTACACAACACATATATCATGAACCGTTTTTTGTCATATCGGGTTTCCGTCCGACAAGTCAATAAATGCCAAAATTGTCAAAGAACTCTTTAATATCGCGGCTCCTGCCGCCTAATTGTTAACTTTTTTCTACCGAACCATTGTTATTTTCATCGCCGATAAATACCTATTGCAACCCAGCACCAGACCTTGAACGATACTGCAAATTCATCTTGCCTATACGATAGACTACTCCAAATGTAACATAGCGGCTGTCTCGATGGGTAGATTCTGTAGTAACATAGTAGGGATTTGTATTGGCGAGGTTTGTCTTATTCCAGTTAAACAGGTCACTTACGCTGAGTGTGACAGACAGTCGATCGTCCAAGAAGTCGGCCATAGTACTGAAGTCGATAGCATAATTTGATCGTTTCTCGGCGAAAGGACTAATGGTTGGAGAAGTGTAATTGCCCGACAAATTGACATATACTTTTTTGAATAGTTTGGTACTGCAATTGAGTCGCAAGTCATAAGTCAAGGCACTATCGCCCAAAACACCAGTCTTGGGGTGGTCAATCTGATAAGCAGAATAGTAGAGATTGGCATAGATTCTGAATTGCAAGAAGGCGTTCACACGGTAGGAAGCATTGCTTTCCACTCCGTATTTTTTACTGCTACCTATATTATAATAAGTTGTAAATGGGACGACTCGGGCAAGGTACGGGTCAGGCGTCGAGGTTGCATCGAGCACAGCCTCTATAGTGTTGTTATTCCATTCTCCATAGGCTTCAACACTAATAGAATTGCCAGATTTAAAATATTTATTCCAGCCCACATCCGCTTTATGCGTAACATACGGTTTCAACAAGGGATTTCCTATGGTATAGCTGTCATACTGATAAGCTGGCGACACAGAGAGCTGTTCGGGCGACGGATGCTTGGTAGACATCACGTAATTGGCCGAAAAATAGTGCATGCTCTTGGTGTGGCAAGTAAAGTTGAGCGTGGGTCTGACCGCCATGTAGTCAAGGCGAAGTTCCTCGGGCATGAAAGATTGCACAGAATAGTCAATCTGATGCGCCTCCGCAATAACACCCATCGAGGTTGAGTAGGCGCTAGTTCTATGGTTCCAGTTGAGCGACACATATTCCTCCCTGTCACGAGTGTCAGTCTCACGATTGCGCAACGTGTCGCCCAAAGAATAGGCCATAGGCAACGAGTCAAAATAGGAGCCATAGGCAAAGGTCCGGCTCCTATGGGGGGAATACCCCACACCAACCGAAATATTATCGTGCTTGCCAACAGGCCTCCTATATCGCAAGGTGAAACTAGGATCAAGTGTGCTATTTTGCGATGCCGACTTTCTCAGTTCGTCGGGATAGTATGCGTCGAACAGCCTATTAGTCATGCTGTTGAATGTCGAATACCTCCAATTAGTGTTTACCGTGAAGGAGATATTGTGTCCATGGTTGTCAAATTTATGTCTGAAGTTCAGAGTAGAAAAACCATTGGCGTTAATGAAATCGTCGTCCTTTTTGGTGATGTAGTGCAGAGGCTGATAGATGGGAAGGATTTCTGTTCTATATCGGTCATCGACAGATTTGGTGTCAAACCCCTGAAAGAGAGCGAAAGAGGTAAGCGTAACATCATTCATAGAGTCAATCACGTATGTCGCCCCCAAATTGAATATCCCAGCGCTGGTAAAGTTGGAGTCAGTGGTGTTCCAGCGCTGAATTTGCGTGGTGTCTTTGTCCCCCGAAGCATTGTCGCAGAACGACCAAGATTCACCATTACGAACAGTGTTGCCATGCGAGAGACTGGGTGCCATATAAACATTGAAATCCAACTTGTCGCCGTCGAAGACATAGGAAGCCCACGGACTAGCATAAGGCCGGTCGTTTCCACTCAAGCCAACGGCCAGAAACTGATTGCGACGCAACTTGACACTCATCACAATATTGATGATCGCAGTTCCCTCGTCCACCAAATATTCGGCCGAAGGATTCTTTATGACCTCAATGTGGTCTATCACCTCGGCCGGAAGAGAGGTGAGGTATATTCGAAGGCTCTCACCATTCATGTGGGTAGGGTAGCCGTTCATCCATATTTGAACCTTCGAAGATCCTCTCAGCCTCACGTTGCCATTCACGTCCACCTCTACGCTAGGGGCGTTGCGAAAGGCATCGAGTGCATTGCCGCCTCTGATAGCCTCATCGCTGGATACGTTGTAGCTAACCACGCCAGCGTCCATGCTATAGATAAGCCGTGGAATTTTGATTTCGATTGCTTTCAAGGTGGAAACCACACCCATGATGCTGTCATTGCGGGCAACGTCGACGCTGTCCTGCTGAGCATGTAGGTCGAATGCGAACAAAGTAAAAAAGAGGATAAATAATCGTTTCATAATGAGAAATATTAATGGTATTTTACGTTTCATAGGCACACAACAAGGGCCACACCATTTAAAGAAACAGTGCCGTTTGTGATGTTTTCAAAAAAAAAGATTATCAGTCTATCAATTTTGTTTTGAGCGATTTGACGCTATTCAAGACAAGCGAATAGGTATAGTCTACCACTTGTTCCAACTCATTCTTGTCTCGACAGTGGAACACAACTATTGCCCGCCATTCTTTGACGCAATAGGCCAAGCAAAAGCCAGAAGGTTCCGACTCCATCCGACCGAAGAACACGCTCAAAGTCATGGTGTTAAGAGAAGGAAATCGGTCCAGTAAGGCCAATGTGGATTGGTTGTCTTCCTGTTTCTGCAAGATAGGCATCCTCAGTATATGACGACCCATGATGTCCCTGAATTCCTTATCCTGGGGTTCAACCATCACTTTCATCATTTGGACATGCTTGTTGTAGGTAGCCGTGTCCGAAGCTTCGAGGATGGTAACCGACACTCGCACGCTGTCGTCGCCTACCGGATAATTCTCTATGCACGAAGCCGTGATGCCTTCCACCTTAGTCATCTGCTTATACAACTCGGTCTGCGAACGAACTGCTCCACCAACCATTAATGTTAACGCCAGTAATAATAAAATTTTTTTCATGGCTTTACTATTGATTGTTTCACAATTTCCTCCAGGTGAGCAATCACCTCTTCAGCATTGCATTGGTACTCGCAATACACGCGTATACCATCCTCCGTCTCCGAATAAGCGTATGCCTCCTCCTTCATGGGCAAAGTAGGTACTATTGAGGGCTGCAGCTCTTGAGCATTGTCCCCCAGACCGTCATCCAGCTCTGCCGTTTGGCGTGCAATCAAAACCGTTGATGTTTTTTTTGTCTCCGCAGGAGAATACGCAGCAGCGAAATGCTCATCTTGCGTTGACGCCAAAACTGGCCCAGCAGGATTGATGGCCACCCGAGGGGCATCCTTCGGAACCACGAACAGCACCAATGCCACACAGGCAGCCACTGTTGCGCCAGCCCAATAGAGCCAAAAGTGACGTTTGGGGGCCGAAACCTCAGCCTCGGCCAGATTGTCCACCATCTCCATAAGGTCATTTTGGTGGCGAATGTTTTTGGCATGAGTCTCGATGCACGAAAGCATCTCCTCAACCTTGGGGTCAATATGTTCGTTTTCTTGTTTCATTCTTTTTCCAGCATATCTCTTAATGATGCATAAGCGCGTGATAATGTAGTGTATAGATTCGAGAGCGTAATACCAAGCCGTTGAGCAATTTCCTCAGAACTCATCAGCTCCTCATATTTCATCAGGATGGTCTGCCGTTGTTGCTGTGGCAGCCTGTACACCATCTCTATTGCTTTCCGATATCGTTCCTCCGTATCTTCGGTCGCAGAGTCGCTTAGCTGCATGTCGACGGGGATGACCTTGTGTCGCTTGCGCAGCAAGTCGATGCATCGGCATCTCACCATCGCTATGCAGTAGGCCTCCGTACTTGCCACTTCGTCAAGTTCTTTGCGCTGTTGCCAAAGCTGTATAAAGGTCTCCTGCACAGCGTCAGCGGCATCAGCCTCATCATGTAGCAGACTTTCAGCCATGCGCTGCATCGCAGGTTGGTGACGGAGTATGATGGATTTGAATTGCTCGACGTTCATGTTGGCTTTGACTCTTTTTGTAGGTAGTCGTACAAAGAGGAAAAATCTTACAAAAATAACAAAAAAAATTGACACAAACTCAAAAATAGCATTTCTTATTGGAACTTAGGGAGCCCTCTTAATCATTATCAGTATGCCTGCAGAAGGGCTTTGTCGGCCATTCCCGGCATCAAAAAAGGCTATACTAAGGGATTCCTTCCTGTCTATGCAATAAAATTGTATGGTCTGCCGTTATTAGGATTATTACACAATCCTGTTTCACGATGAAAAATACCCTGATTTCTCTCTTCCAGAGCCGTTTCGGCAAGGATTTCCGGCTCTATGCCTCCTCGGGCCGTATCAACCTGATTGGCGAACATACCGATTATAACGGCGGATTTGTCTTCCCCGGCGCTATCGACAAGGTGATAATGGCTGCCATCTCTCCCAACGGCAGCGACCGTGTGCGTGTGCAGTCGGTCGACCTGAACGATTATTGTGAGTTTGGCCTCCGCGAGGAGGATATTCCCCAGCAGCAATGGGCCAGATATGTGTTTGGCGTGTGCCGCGAGGTACAGAAACGCGGATTTGCCGTGGGGGGCTTCGATGCTGTATTTGCCGGCGATGTGCCTCTTGGAGCAGGACTCTCCTCTTCGGCTACCCTCGAAAGCTGTTTTGCTTTTGCTGTCAACGACCTCTTCAACGACAATAAGATAGAGAAATTCGAACTGGCACGTATCGGCCAGAGCACGGAGCACAACTATTGCGGAGTGAAATGCGGCATCATGGACCAGTTTGCTTCCATCCACGGCAAGAAGGGCTGTCTTATGCGCCTCGACTGCCGCTCTATGGAGTTTGAATACTTTCCCTTCGACCCCAAGGGCTACCGACTGGTGCTGGTCAACTCGAAGGTGAAGCACGAACTGGTGGGCTCGCCCTACAACAAAAGACGCGAATCGTGCGAGCGGGTGGCCTCTCTCCTCGGTATGGAGACTTTGCGCGACGCTGAGATGGCCGACCTGGAGGGCGTAAAGGACAAGATAAGCGAAGAGGACTATATGCGTGCCCGCTATGTGATAGGCGAGAAGCAGAGGGTGCTCGACGTGTGCGAGGCATTGGAACGCGGCGATTACGAGACTGTAGGCCAACGTATGTATCAGACCCATTGGGGTATGAGTAAGGACTATGAGGTGAGCTGTGAAGAACTCGATTTCCTGGCCCGGCTGGCTGAACGATGTGGCGTTACAGGTTCGCGCATCATGGGAGGCGGATTCGGCGGCTGTACCATCAACCTAGTAAAGGATGAGCTCTACGACGCGTTTATCGGAGCGGTAAAGAAGGAGTTTCCCGCCCAATATAATGTGGAACCCGAGATTATCCCCGTGGTAATCAGCGACGGCGCCCGTCGGATAGAATAGGGAAGAGAAAGGGTTAATTATGGGTCAAATACTATAAATTCCAAATCCGAATAGCTATGAAAATTGAATCTCGTATTGCTCCTTCGCCCAAAGGCGATATTACCCTTTACAGGCTTACCAACAGAACGGGGGCTTCGGTCGAACTCTCAACCTTGGGCGCCGGCATCATCTCGGTAGTGGTTCCCGACAGGAACGGCAGTCTGGTGGATGTGGCCTTAGGCTATCAGAATCCGGCCGACTATCTCTACGATGGTCCCTGTATGGGCAAGACTCCCGGCCGCTTTGCCGGCCGTATTGCCAAAGGACAGTTCTCGATTGACGGCAAACAGTATCAGCTGCCCATCAACAACGGTCCCAACTCGTTGCATGGCGGCCCTGAGGGATTCCAGAATCAGGTGTGGAACGCACAGGTGGAGGAGGGCGATATTCTCACAACAGTCACCTTTTCGTTCTTCAGCCCCGACGGCGATATGGGCTATCCAGGCAATATGGTAGCAAGGGTGGCCTACTCGTGGCCTGAGACAGAGAACAGGCTTTCTGTCGAGCTGATGACCATGACCGACCGTCCTACCATAGCCAACCTGACCAATCACGCCTATTTCAACCTCGACGGAGAGAATAGCGGAAGCGTCCTCAACCATACGCTTTGGCTCCGGTATCCTCACTATCTTATCACAGATGCCGACCTTGTGCCAACGGGAGAGATAGCCGCGGTAAAGGGTACTCCTATGGATTTTACCCGGCCAAAAGCTATTGGAGATGATATAAAACAGAACTTCCAGGCCCTCAACTATGGCAAGGGTTACGACAATTGTTGGGTATCGAAGACACCTGTTTTCGACACTCAGAAGGTCGCCGAACTGCGAGGGGCTCAATCGGGAATTGTTCTTGAGGTAGAGACCAACAAGCCTGGAGTGGTTGTCTATACGGGCAACTGGCTTGGAGGAAGCCCTCTGAGCAAGAGTGGCCGTCCCTATAACGACTACGACGGAGTGGCAATAGAATGTCAGAACTGGCCCGATGCGCCCAATCATCCGGAGTGGGAAGATCTGGCTTATCTCCCCGAGCAATATTCTGTCGAGGAGCCTACTTATATCGATTTCTGCTTTTCGGTAGAAGGCGACGGAAAATAGTCCCTTGCGAGTTCCTGTAGGGGGTGGCAAAAAGGAAGAAGCCTGAGAATGGATCGGTCTCAGGCTTCTTCTTACGGATGTGTCGGATTAGTATGGGCTATCGGGCCTGGCTGCGCATCATCTCCGAACAGAGAATGGCTGTGGCCACGGCGGCATTGAGCGATTCGCAGGTTCCTCCCAGATTGGGGATGAGGAGACGCTGGTCTACGAGTTGCTGGACCTCGGGGGTAATGCCCTTGCTCTCGTTCCCTATAACCAGTATGTTGCGTCCGGGTTGGATGGGAGTCTGGTAGACGTTGCTTCCGTCGAGAAGAGCGCCGAATACCTTATAGCCTTCGCCTTTGGCCTGGGCAAGGTAGGAGGGGAGGTCGGTATAGGAGATATGGGTGCGGAAGAGTCCTCCCATTGTGCTCTGGACGACTTTAGGATTGAAGCACGATACGGTATCGTTTGAGCAGACAATCTGTCGTATGCCAAACCAGTCGGCCGTACGGATGATGGTTCCCATATTGCCGGGATCCTGAAGGTGGTCGAGTGCCAGGATGCATCCTCCTTCGGGGGCTTCGACGGCGGGTTTGAAATTGCGACGTATGAGCATCCATACCTGGTTGGGAGAACGTTGCAGGGAAATTCGCTCTAGCTCTTCGTCGGATGCCTCGAGGATAAGCATTCCTTCAGAGGCACCTAGTTGCTGCCCGCGGCTTTCGAGCCATTGGCGGCTGGCACATACGGTTGCGATGGGCAGACCGAGCATGAGCGCTTCGTCGCACATCTTTACGCCTTCGACAACAAAGAGACCTTCTTCGACGCATACTTTTTGCATGCGATAGGTACTCAACTCCTTTAATTTTGCTTTAGAAATCATTTTGCAAAAATAGCAAAATTTGTTGAATTGGCAATCCTTTTTGACTAAAATGTGGGCCTGTAGGGCTTCATAATGCTGAAAAACATTAATATGTAATTTGTTGAACGCGAATTGTAAAGCGAACGATTGTTGGATAAATAAGCAAAATAATTTGGTGGGTTTCAGAAAAAGTAGTACTTTTGCACCCGATTTTGAGAGATCGAAACAACATGGTGCCCATAGCTCAGCTGGTTAGAGCGTCGGATTGTGGTTCCGAAGGTCGTGGGTTCGAATCCCACTAGGCACCCCATCAAGCTTCGCAGATTTGCGAGGCTTTTTTGTTGCCTGTGTTCCCCTGGCTTTTATTTTTCTCCCCATTCAAATCTTTTTTATTATCTTTGCATTCTCAAGATAATATTTATATTTTAGATGAAAAGATTCCTACTCAATATATTGCTTGTTGTTGCTGCTACGATGGCGTGGGCTCAAACCGATAAAGATGCTCCCTTCTGGAACAATCTGGAGGTATTTATGCTCAACAAAGAGATGCCCCATGTGCTTCGTTTTGCCTATACCAACGAGGCTGATATTGCCAAACAGCAATACGATCGTTCTCCCTATTACCGTTGCCTGGATGGCGAATGGGATTTCTATTATGTAGAATCTCCCAAAGATGCCCCCGACTGCCAGTTGCTTTCTACCCTGGGAGTCCCCAAGTCGGCCCTTCCCATCAAGCCCCGATACGGAAAGATTCAGGTGCCCGGCAATATTGAACTTCAAGGTTATGGCACTCCGGTCTATGTCAATCAGTCAAACGAGTTCAAGTCCAATCCTCCCTATGCTCCTACAGAATTCAATCCCGTCGGCTGTTATGTGAGGGACTTTGACGTACCTGCAGACTGGGTAGGAACGGAGGAGAACCCCGGCCGGAAGATATTCCTGAAGATAGGCGCCGCGAAGTCGTGCTGCTATCTTTATATAAATGGCAAGCAGGTGGGCTATTCGGAGGATTCAAAGAGTCCTGCCGAGTTCGATATCAGCCGCTACGTCAAGAAGGGCAAGAACCGTGTGTGTGTAAAGGTGCTCCGTTTCTGCGACGGCAGCTATCTGGAATGTCAGGATATGTGGCGTATGAGCGGAATTACCCGTAGCGTAGAACTCTATTCGTTGCCCCAGTTCCATATCAAGGATTTTACCATCCGCGCTTCGGTCGACACGATAACTTATCTCAAAGGCCGTCTCGACCTTATCGTAGACTTTTCGGGCGAAGCCCCGAGTCCCTACAAGATAGAGGTCGAGCTTTTCGAGCACAATGGCATCTCCTTGATGAAGAAAAGCAAGAAGGTGAAGAAGAAAGAGTGGTATTCGTTCTTCTCGCCCAAAGACTTCGACTTGCCTGTCATCGACCGATGGTCGGACGATAATCCCTATCTCTATACCCTCGTATTCCGTCTCTATAACGACAAAGATTCTCTCCTGGAGAGTACCGGAAGCCAGATCGGTTTCCGTAGGGTAGAGATCAAGAAGATTGACGGGGTTCAGCAGTTGTGTGTGAACGGTATTCCCGTACAGATACGTGGAGTGAACCGTCATGAGCATAGCGGCTATTCGGGCCAGTATGTAAGCCGCGAGGAGATGCGACGCGATATCCGACTCATGAAGGAGGCAAACATTAATGCCGTCCGAACCTGCCATTATCCCGACGATGAGTATTGGTATTATCTTTGCGATAGTGCCGGTATCTATGTGTGGGATGAGGCCAATGTCGAGAGTCATGCCCAGGGCTATGGCGCCCAGTCGCTGGCCAAGAATCAGGATTGGGAGATGAGTATGACCTATAGAGTCAATAATATGTTCCATCGCGACAAGAACCGGCCTTCGGTCATAGCGTGGTCGCTCGGTAATGAGTGTGGCAATGGCATCTGTACAGAGAATACCTACCGTTTTATGAAGAATAAGGATGCTACCCGCCCCATAACCTACGAGCGCTCCGAGCTGGAATGGAATACCGACGTGGTGGAGATTATGTATCCTGATGTCGACTATATTGCATCCTATGCCCGGGGAGAAGTCAATCGTAAAGCCGGCCAGGCTCCCTATATTATGGCTGAATACTGTCATGCTATGGGCAACAGTTGCGGAGGCTTGAGCGACTATTGGGACACCATTCAGAAATATCCTATCCTTCAGGGAGGTTTTATCTGGGATTGGATTGACCAGGGTATTGTCCAATATGATACAACGGGTCGCAAGTGGTATGCCGTAGGCGGCGATCTGGGAACTATCCCCGATTGTGGCGATGACGGCCCTTTCTGCGCCAATGGTCTTGTCAATCCCGAGGGCCAGCCTCATCAGCATTACTACGAGGTCAAATCGGTTTACGGGCAGGCTCGGAACGATTATTATGTCTCCTCCTTTGGAGTTCCTCTGCCCGATGCCGTTCATGAGAATTACAATCCTGCCGCCAATCGGAAGTCAGACACCCTTTCTCCCTGGCCCCAGGCTTTGAAGGAAGAGGTGGCCATCTCGAAACGTAATGGCGTCATATCCTTCTCAACCTCCAGATTCAGTCTGAATATCGATTCCCGGAACGGATACATTACCAGCTACAGGATAAAAGACTACGAGATGCTGAAGGCTCCTTTGCGCTGGAATTTCTGGCGCCCGCCTACGCTCAACGATAAGGTAGACCGTATGGGGGCTCCCGCGTGGCAAGGTCTTGACCAGTTGCAATGTAAAGTCCTGTCTTCTAAGGTACATCAGGTAGACCGTCGCAATACGGCTGCAGAGGCGTTGTTTAATCTCAAGCTTACCGGTCCTGACGGGCAGGAGATGTATCTTATCGAGGCTGTCGAAGTGACCGGCGACGGCTGTCTTCAGGTCAGCTTCAGACTGAATCCCAACAGCAGTTTCCGCACACTCCCCAAGATTGGCGTTCAGATGGGTCTTGACGAAGGCTTCAACGAAGCCCTGTGGGAGGGAAGCGAGTATGAGACCTATCCCGACCGTTGCCATAATTCTATTCCCCACCAGGGTGGTCGTGTTCCTCTTCAGGACCTTGTGGGAGAGATGCATCTCGTTCCTCAGGAGAGTGGCAACAGACAGGCCGGCGAGCTGTTGCTGTTCAATAAACAAGACCCTTCCCTGATGCTGGGAATAGGTAGCGGCCAATTCGGCAAGCCCTTCAACTTTAGCCTCAGACAGTATACCGATAGCGTGCTTACAGCCGCCAGCCGTATCAATCAGCTGCCCTTGCCTTTGGACTACTATGTGCTCAATCTCGACCACCTGCAGGCCGGATTGGGAACGGCTACCTGCGGCCCCGGCGTCCGTACAAGGGCGGGCAACCCTTCGGATAGCGCCCATTTCTGGCCCTATACCATCTCGGGCGACAGCGTGTATACCTATTCGTTTGTCGTGGCTCCCATCGACCTGAACAAGGACTGTTCCAAAGCCAGCCTTTGCAGTCTGTTTGATGAGAACGAGGCTGTGGCCAGTTCCTCGTTCGATAATGGAAATGTTGCCCAATACATTCAGTCTATACGCTCTAATGTTGAGCCCGACAAACGCTACAGTAAGGACTTTCCCCGTTCGCTCTTCGATCGCCAGCGTGCGGTAGTAGGCGATTATTCTGAAGGCTGGATGGGCTTTATCGCAGATACCGTTATTATGGACATCGATCTCACTTCTGCCATCCGTATCGAAGAACTCGTGGTAGGTTCCTGTAATGCTCCCAACGACTGGGTTCTGGCTCCTATCCGTGTCGAGATGCAGCATAGCCGTAACGGAAAACGCTATTCGGAATGGATTGAGCTCCAGACCGACGACGCTACAGCCGTGAAACGTCTGCGCTACACTTTGCCCAGCCGTATCAGGAAGAAAGCCTCAAAGGTCCGTCTGCGTATTATCGCCAACGCTGTTCTTCCCGAATCTCATCCCTACCATGGCCAGGAAGCCTGGCTGATGCTTGATGAGATAGAAATCAAGTAAGGCCCGAGTCGCAAGACAGGTTTCGCAAGAGAACTCCATAGCGCATCTGTTGTCCCATTGCCCACGGATAATGGATGCGCTTTGCTTCGCGTCTGTTATCTTACTCCTGGGGACTGAGAGAATGCTCAACCCCGGATTATTCCCATTCAGACTCGTCCTGCTCTCCTCCTGGCCTCCATACTGGCAGCACATAAGGTCCACTAAAAAGGGTCCGCGTGCTGTCTGTATGTTCTTTGTGTGCTGTCTCTATGCTGAGAAGGAGGTGGGAGAGGGCTCCTGATGCGGGGAGAAAGGTTTCCTCAACCCTCGTACTAAGGCAAAGAAAAACCACAAGATTACCTGTGGTTTTCTTGAGGTCGCTTCCGGATTTGAACCGGAGTAGCAGGTTTTGCAGACCTGTGCCTAGCCGCTCGGCCAAACGACCTTTTTGGTCAACTCTTCTCTTGAGATTTGCGAGTGCAAAAGTACAAACAAATTCGGAACTGACCAAATTTTTTTTAGGTATTAACCATACACCTTCACCTCAATTCCCTCATTACTAATCTTATCGGCGTAAATATTTAATTCGTCGACACCTATTTTTCGGAGCTCTTTTTCGGGTGTTGCGCGGTCGAGAGCATACAACATTACGTAATTTGGCCTTATTTTTTTCAGGTGTTCGAGGTAAGGATTGAACTCTTCGGGGATGATGTTGCTGACCACTTCGCCGTTGCTTTTACCATCGAAAAGGAGGGTCTGGATGATGGCGTGGCTGCCAAAACGCTCAAGGATTTCGAGGAGTTGTTCCCAGCTGCATCCCATTTCGTTGTTGCGGTTGATTCGCTGGCGCATTTCGGGCGTACCGGCGTCGAGCTTGAGGACGGGATTGTCGAGTCTTTTTACGGCTTCAAAGATCTCGGGCTTGATGAGCTGGGTAGCATTTGTGAGCAGGGTTGTAACGGCCTGGGGAAAATATTTGTCGCGCAACTCGATAACGAGGTCGACGATGGCGGGAAACTCGGGATAGAGCGTAGGCTCTCCGTTGCCGGCAAATGTGATGCTGTCGACGCCAATTCCCTGACTGCACAGCTCTTGCATGCGTTGTTCGAGCATCTGTCGTACCTCGGCCGGGGTCGCATAGACCATTTCGCCCCGTTCGGATTCTCTGTTCCATCCGCATTCGCAATAGATGCAGTCGTACGAACAGTATTTATGCTTGACGGGGAGGAGATTAACGCCTAGAGAATTGCCCAGACGGCGGCTATGAATAGGACCTATGATTGTGTTTTCGAATAACATCTTATTAGGGGTTTTAATATAAAAATCGTTTGCAAAATTACATCTTTTTCTTCAAATAGCGAAAAAAAATGTATCTTTGCATTTATAATTAAACTAAAATGAAACTATCGAAAGGTGTCTTTGTATTTGTAGTACTGATTGTTGTGCTTGCTTTCGACAGTTGCCGGCATAAACAGCAGTCGCTCGATGCCGAGAAGATTGCCTATGTTGACGGGCTGAATAAAGTTTCGTTCCTTAACCGATACAAGGATCCTGCGCTCGGCGTGAAGATGGCCGATAGCGCCCTGGCTTATATTGCTGACAGTCTGCCCGGCTATACCGACGGACTGATGCGTGCCATGAACAACAAGGCCTTCAGCTCCTATCTGCTTTCGGACTACGAGGGTGTAGATTCGTCGCTGGTACGGGTTCCTCTTGCCAATTCGGCCAATGGAGACATCGAGGTTACTATATCTAAACTGCTGGAAGCCAGGATGGCCCAGCGCCAGTGTGAGATAGCCCGTTCTTTTGAAATACTGGACGATATTGATAATAGCAGAATTCTGGACGATTATCAGGATAACTATCTCTTCAATTTCGCTCAGGCCGAGTATTATATCACCCAGCTTATACTCAATTACTACTACCGTAACGGCTCTCAGATAGATGGCAGACAGCTGCTGGCCGAGATTGAGGAGAAGAGAACCGGATTGCGTTGTGACTATGCGCAGGATATGGCCTTGAACTATGCGATGGCCCACAGCTATTACAGACTCTGCGATTCGCTCGAAGAGAAGGAGCAGGCCGAACTGTTGCATAGAGCGCTCGAACTGTGTATAGAGAGTTTCCGCCTGATGGCCGACGAGAAAACCTATTGCGACTATCAGATGGCAGATTTCCTCCAGCTGATGGCCTTCATCTTCTCCGACGAGCATCTGGGACCGATAGCCGTGGCCGATTCGCTCTCCGATGTGGTAAGGTTTACCTATAGCCTGGACACTCTGCCTGAGTCGCTTAGCGAGCGGGCAACACTCTATGCGGAGATGCTCTTCGAAGAGTCGGCCGAAATGTTCTGGCAGCTCGAAGACCCCTATCAGCGTCTGGGAGCCGCCGTAGCGACGGCAGGATTTGCCCTCTCTATAGGCGATACGGCCTGGGCTCACGATTATTATACCCGAGTCCTTACAGACAGCACGATGCTGTATCATTTTGCGCCCAAGTTTGAGGCTATGCTCTATTCGGGACTCATTAACTCGCATTATCCCGGTAGCGAGGCTGATTATCAGCGATGGTTTGAGTCGGAGATTGATGTTCTGGCCTATATAAGCGGTAATCAGAAAGCCGACTTCCTTCTGCAACAGGAGCTGAAAAGTTCGCAGACCAGGGGCCGCTACTATCTGGTATTTGCCATCATAGTGACTCTTTTGCTGGTTGCTTTGGTGGTCCTATTCTTCCTCCTGCGCAGAAAGACCAGGGCGTTGGCAAAGGAGACTGCCCAGTTGCAGGCCTCAAAGCAGAAGGATGTGGAGCGTATAGCCAACGTGGAGACCTGCTTGTCAGTATTGCGTCACGATATCAATCCCTTCTTCTCCTATCTCCAAAACAAGAAATTGCCTGAAGAGTTGCGGCAGGAGGTGTTGGAACGTCTGGTACGTACATTCGACAATATCAAGCATTGGACCAATATCTCTATTCCAAGCGGCCTTCAGTTCAGGCCAACCCGTTTTGCCTTGAACGAAGTCCTCGATCAGGTCAGGGATCATATCGTCAACCTTCATCCCGAGTCGGTCTCAGTCCGATTCCAAGATACTCCCATCCGCATCTGGGGCGACCGTCAGCTGATGGGAATCCTGCTGAGGAATCTGGTGAGTAACGCCCTGAATCATACAGAGAAGGGCGAGATCGTAGTCTCGGCCCGGAAATGGGAAGAAGACAGTCGGTTTGTTTTGGTTGAGGTCTCTGATACCGGATGCGGAATGACGTCAGAGGAGGTCGAAGACCTTTTCCGTACCGACAAGAAACCCAAGGAGAATCCTAACGGCAAGGGCTATGGATTCGGTCTGATACTTGCCCGCTATATCATCAAACAGCACGACGACAATACGCTCCGAGGATGCCGTATATGGGCTGAAAGCGAAGTCGGGAAAGGCAGCAGAATGAGATTTCTTGTAGCTCTCGACGATAATCCGACAGAAGAATAATATCAATAACACAATACCAGTCACCTGTGGATACTCTAAAGTTAATGATAGTAGACGATGAGCCCATTATCCGTAAGGCCATCAAATATGAACTCAACGAGACCAAAGCGTTGGTCCAATGTCGTATGAGCGACGACGGCGAGGTAGAGAACAAGGAGATTCAAGTGCTCGATACCTTTGCGTCCGGACCCGAACTGTTTGCCCGGCTCAACGACCCTCAGGCTCCCAAGCCCGATTATCTGCTTTGCGATATGGAGTTTCAGGGAGAGCCCACAGGGGGAATTGCTATCGCAGACCGTATTACACGCCATTATACCAACTCGGCAGGCAAACCTATCAAAGTAATCATTCTCTCGGGCCGTTTTGACAATCCTCTCGAGAGTCCCTCCCAGGACGCCGCCCTTCGCAACCAGAGGGTAACGGAGATAGGACGCGTAGTATTTGAGTCTCTGCGTCATGGAGCCTGTGCTTTCGTGAGCAAGAATGCCATGGGGGGCTTCTCGATAGAGAATATTCTGAGGGCCATCTCTTGTCTTGAAAGAGGCGAGAAATACTATTTCAACTATCCCGTAATGCTGACTCTCAAGGAGGCGGCCGAGCGCTATTTCGGAGAGATAGACCCAAGCGGTTGCGGAGCAGAAGACTTCGACGATGAAGAGCGTCAGGTATTGCTTTTCGAGGCAGCTGGCTGTACGGCTCAGGAAATTGCCCAGCGTCTGGCTCCCACCTGGTGTGAGAGCGACAAATCCATTCAGGAGATACAGAAAGATCTCTCACGCAAGCTCAATACGGTCAACAAAAGCGGAGCCCGGATTGCAAAAGCCATTCGCGTAGGACTCCTTGATCCTAAAGAAGTAAAATTCCTCAAACGATAATAATTAAACCATTAACATAACACACACCGAACACTCCATAGATACTGAAGTGCGAAGCGAAAAAACACACAAAGAAAATGCGTCACACAGTTGATTTCCTCGTAATAGGCTCGGGAATAGCCGGCCTCAGTTTCGCCCTCAAGGTAGCCCCTTACGGTAAAGTATGCATCCTTACCAAGGCTGATGCTTCAGAAGGTTCTACCAAATACGCTCAAGGCGGTATTGCCGCTGTAATGTACGATAGCGATAGTTTCTCCAAACATATAGAAGATACCCTTGTCGCAGGCGACGGAATCTGCGACAAAGAGGTGGTAGAGATGGTTATCTCGGGTGCCCCCGAACGAATCAGGGAATTGGTAAATTATGGCGTTAATTTCGATAAGGACGGTTCCAAGTTCGACCTCCATCGTGAGGGTGGCCATTCCGAATTCCGTATCCTTCACCACAAGGACAACACAGGCGAAGAGGTTGAGCGCGGCCTGCTTGAGGCTGTACGCAACCATCCCAATATCGAGCTCAAGGAAAACCAGTTTGCCGTAGACCTCATTACCCAGCATCATTTGGGTCAGACCGTAACCAAGCGTACTCCCGATATCGAATGCTATGGCGTTTACGTCCTCAATGGCGACACCCATCAGGTTGACACTTATCTTGCCAAGGTTACCCTTCTGGCTACAGGAGGCGTGGGTAATGTATATACTACCACCACCAATCCTATTACCGCTACCGGCGATGGTGTAGCTATGGTACATCGTGCACGTGGAGTTATCCGCGATATGGAGTTTGCCCAGTTCCATCCTACCGTACTCTACAATCCTGCAGAAAAGCCCGCATTCCTCATCACCGAAGCTATGCGTGGAGCAGGTGCCATCCTGAAAGATATGAATGGCAACGAGTTTATGCAGAAATACGATAGCCGTCTCTCGCTCGCTCCCCGCGATATCGTGGCCCGTGCTATCGACAAGGAACTCAAGATGGCAGGCGCAAGTCATCTCTATCTCGATGCGCGTGGAATAGGCAAGAAGGAACTCATCAACGGATTCCCCACCATCTATGCCAAATGCCTTGAGATAGGTCTCAATATTACCAAGGAGATGATACCTATCCGTCCTGCTGCCCACTACCAATGTGGAGGTATTGCCGTAGATAAGAAGGGAGAAAGCTCTATCCATAACCTCTTTGCTGCCGGAGAGTGTTCCGCAACAGGTCTTCATGGAGGCAACCGCTTGGCAAGCAACTCTCTCCTCGAGGCTGTAGTCTATGCCCACAATTCGGCCATGGAGGCTATCGAGCGGGCCAAGACCGTCTCCATCTGCCAGCAGGTGCCCGATTGGAACTCAGAAGGTATGGTATTCAACGAAGAGATGGTTCTTATAACCCAGACCAGAAAAGAATTGCAGGAGATAATGTCCAACTATGTGGGAATCGTCCGTAGCGACCTGCGTCTGCAACGTGCTTTCAACCGACTCAATCTCATCTTCCGCGAGACCGACGACCTCTACAACCGTTCTGTCGTTACCGAAGAGCTTACCGAACTCCGCAATCTCATAGCCTGCTCCTATCTTATTACCAAACAGGCTATGGCCCGTCGCGAAAATAGGGGCTTGCATTATTCAATCGACCTTTTATAACTCAACCATCCCCCTTCTCCTCATCGGGGGAGGGGGACTTTTTGCCTATGGGAAGAACCAAATATTCTCAAAAAGAAGTTGATGCCATCCGCAAACTGTTACGGCTCAAATGCAAGGTCAAACGAGGCCAGCAGCAAGAGGTCCGCCACAAATTGCGTATCGACTACGAATTCAATATCTCCGATTTTAATGTCCCCGGTCAGGCTTTTGGCCCCGAGGAATTTGATGCCGCCATCAAGCGTGGGGCTATCAAGATTCTCGACGATGCCACTATTGAAGATATGAAAGCCAAACGCCAGCGCGATCGAGAACGCGACGCTTTGCTCAACCCCCAAGAGGCTCCTAAGGTAGAAACTACCGACTGGCAGGAAGCCATGAAGCAATGGAATGATTATTACAAGGACCATAGCGAGTAGTCCCGAATCCGCATTTGCTTGATAGAACATCTGTCGGAGAAGTCTAATTTACTGGTTTCGGGTATCGTGAGAACTTGAGCGAAGAGCTGCCCCATACAGGATGGTTGAAGTTGATCTTGAAACTGTTGGGGTAGATGCCGTCCAGGTCTTCTGACATTACCGTAGCCTGAATCTCCCGGTTGCCGATCACAAAAATGCCCTCGCCTGTAAACGAAGAGGTGTCTGCCGAATAGATGATAGAGTCGCAGTTCGTCTGGCCAAGGTTCTTGTGGTAGAACTCAAGGAGGGTGCAGGGGTCAGAATCCTCATAGGTGTCGTCAGAGTAGTGGTAGTGTCTGACGCGCACATAGAAAGTTACCATCGAGCTGTCGAATACCAGGCTATTGATCGAATCGTTGTCCGACAGGATTGTAGCGTCGCCATAGATGAATTTGCCTTTTCCGTCTTCCTCATAGCCTACTATGTGGCGGTCGTCGTTGGGATCTACAGGTTCTTTCTCTTTAGAGCATGATACAAATAATACCGCAAAAGCGATAGCTAAGAATGAGAAAAATCTTAGTCTGGACATAATGTTACAGGTGTTATTGTTGTTTGTTACTTTCTTATGCATTCATTCCCTGATATGCAACTTAACTAACGTACTTGTTCTGGAATTATTATTCAATTAACAATTTCTCTACCTGTTTTCCAAATCGGACTGTATGGTTATAATTCTTGTTGTCTGTTTATAAGAAATTATATTTCAGTTGATAATCTTGATTGAAACCATAGTTCTTCTTTGTCTGGAGTAAGATAAGAATTTCTTGTTTTTTTTCTTCTGATTGTGCAAAATTGCTACAATCGTAGTCGGGTTAGGTTGATGAGGAAAGAGATAAAGATAAACCGACGATTCAACATCTGTGTACTAAAACACTCTAATCCCCGTTATTATAATATGGAACAAGAAATCACACTTAACGAACAACGACCAATTCTCTCTCGCTCTTTTGCGATAGTCTTCATAGTGTTGGGCTTCTTGATGAGCACATCGTGTGCCTGCATAGAAATGGTGACTAATGGTAATGACTGGCCGATAGGCACCATAGATACTATCGCTTACGACTCAAATAACCAGCCTATCATCCTCCATGGAGATGTAGACGGTCCAGAATGGATTCCATTCTTTTCGACGGCTGAAAGAATCTGGGCGTTCTTTGAGGAGACGCCACAAAAACGATATGTGAATAACCATTATGAATATTCACTCTTCATCCATTCCGACAGCACCGAGGCCATAACACTTGAGTCTGTAAGAGTGCAGAACGGAAGGGGTAAGGATATCCCATTCCATGTGGTGGATTGGGTGCCTCGGGGATGGGACGGCTGCCCGATAGACACGACCATCCCTAATGGTATGGATACTCTTTCGCTGTTGCCATGCACCGTCAATACGAAATATGGTATCTACAATAAGAATTCAAAAGCATTGATGCTCCGCATTATTGTGGATAGACATCGGTGGTTGGTCAACAGACTTGATTTCAACTTCTGCCTTTCAGTCAGGGG
>JAKSMQ010000040.1 GCA_024400565.1 Bacteroidales bacterium | reverse complement strand
CTTCAATATGGTTAAAGTAGAAGGCGGCACCTTCACGATGGGAGCGACCGAAGAGCAGGGTAGTGAAGCATATAGTGATGAAAAGCCCACGCATAGTGTGACTCTCAGCAGCTACTACATCGGGCAGACAGAAGTGCCGCAGGCTCTGTGGAAGGCTGTGATGGGAAGTATCCCCAGTAATAGGATGGGAGATGATTTACCGATAGAGAATGTGAGTTGGGAAGACTGCCAGGAGTTTATCCGCAAGTTGAACAGGCTTACAGATAAGAAATTCCGACTGCCCACCGAGGCAGAATGGGAATATGCCTCTCGAGGAGGCAATAAGAGCCGGGGATACAGATATGCAGGTAGCAATACCATAAGCGATGTGGCATGGTACGAAGGCAACAGCAGCAACGAGACACATTCTGTAGCCTCCAAGAATGCTAACGAGCTAGGATTGTATGATATGAGTGGCAATGTGTGGGAATGGTGCCAGGATTGGAAAGGAGACTATAACCGCATTTCGCAGACCAATCCCACGGGGCCTTATAGCGAGTCTTTGCGCGTGGTCCGTGGAGGCTGTTGGTATGGCAATGCCAGGTGCTGTCGCTCGTCGCTTCGCTACGGCATTAACCCCAGCTACCGCTATTGCAATATCGGCCTCCGCCTGGCTCTCTCTGAGTAACAATTATTCCTAAGAGTTATCCACCCAAACTAAAGTTTCTAAGAAAAAGAAATAAGAAAAAAGGAACAAAACAAAATAATTCTCGAAAATTTTCGTACAATTCACGATAATTCGCGTTTCAAAAAATAAATTATTTGTACTTCCCATATTGACTATAGTACGAGGGATTCCAAGAAAAATGTGAAATGTGAAATGTGAAATTGCAATGCGAACGCATTTTTCGACAAGCCGGCCATTCGTGGTCGGTTTGTTTTGTGTTGTCGCAACTCGCATTCTCCTAGCCGCCCTCTGGGCGTGCGCCTTCGGCTTCTCCGCTCCGCTATCGAAAAGTACACTGTACTTTTCTTCATACCGGACTTTTCTTCATAGGAGAATTTCTATATAGATTTTGCAATTTTTGTGTATTTTTGCAACTAATATAATAAATGTAACCTTATTGCTAAAAAGTACGTAAGTATCTTGAATCTTGCACTTAACATATTGACGCCGCCCTCAAGGACGATGAAACATCTGCCTCATTTTGTAAGATTGATGCTTTCTGTTGTACTTCTCTGGGGCTGTTTCGGCGTCGCACAGGCCCAAAAGGTTACCAGTCTGCGCGGTGTGGTAAAAGACGCCCAGACGGGCGAGAGTCTGCCCTTTGTGCAGATTGTCTTTATAGGTACTACCAACGGCACGGTAAGCGACTACGAAGGGAGATTCTCTCTGTCGAACGACGTAGGCGACACGCTGGTGCTGTTCAAGATGATGGGCTATCAGCCCGACACACTGAGTCTCCACTACGGAAAGAGTCTCTCGGGCAAGAAGATTCTGCTTCGCCCCGCGGCAACCCAGCTGCCCGCCGTTGCCATCAGACCCAACGACAAGATGGGCCGGTACAGGCGCAAGGACAACCCTGCGGTGGAACTGGCCAGGAAGGTTATTGAACACAAAGACTCCAACAGACTGGAACAGAGGGAGGATTTCAGCCGCATTGTATACGACAAAACGACGATGGCGCTGGATGATTTCCACCCCAATTTCAGAAAGCACAAGCTCTGGAAGCATTTCCCTTTTGTGGAGAAATATATCGACACTACCGAATTTGACGAAACTGAAATCCTGAACATCTCGATTCGCGAATGCCTGATGCAGCAGCAGTTCAGAGGAAAAGAGAGACAGATGCGCACGCTGACCACGGCACGAAGATCGGAAGGATTGAGCCAGGAACTGGAGTCGGAGGACATCGACGGCAACCTGACATCGCTGTTTGCCCCTATCGACATATACGAGAATCAGGTCAACCTGGTGTCGAACCAGTTTGTGGGCCCGCTATCGGAACGGATGGCCATTACGTTCTATCACTACTTCATCACCGACACCGTTGTGGAGGAGGGCGAACGTCTGGTGGAACTGTCTTTTGCACCTGCACGTAAAGAGAGCTACGGCTTTATTGGTCAGATGTATATCACACTCGACGGAAGATACGCCGTGAGGAGGGTTACGATGAAAGTATCGGGCGGGTCGAACGTCAATTTTGTGCGCGACCTGACGCTGCTGCAGACGTTCCAGACCGACAGCATGGGTCACAACAGACCGATGAGATGCGACACCTACGGAAGAATGTATATCAACAAGCGGATACAGCAGGTTTACATCCACCAGCTGAGACATTTCTCGGACTACAGATTCGGAGACTCTACGGCCTCCGTGCCCGACAGCCTCTTCTCGCCCGTTCAGAACAACGCCTCTCTGCCCACAGCTACGAAGGTGCGGCGCAAGGTGTGGAACCAGATACGCCCCATAGAACTGCGCCGGCAGGAGACCGTGCTGGACAGTTTCAAGGTGGAGCTGATGCGTACTCCGGGAATGAAATTTGCGATCCGCACAGCCGAAGTGCTCCTCACAAGCTATGCCTACACTAATTCGAACCACGACTCGGCCAGATTTGCCATAGGCCCGGTATACAACTTTATATCGCAGAACAGCCTGGAGGGTTACCGTTTCCGCGTAGGTGGCCAGTCTACGGCCCGGCTCAACAACAGGAATTTCTTTAACGGATATGTGGCTTACGGATTGAACGACAGCCGTTTCAAAACGAACATTAACCTGATACACACCTTTGAAGAAAAGCGGAGACACCCCTACGAAGGTCCGCTCGGAGTATTGGCTCTGTCGGCGAAATACGACATTGAGAGCCCCGGTATCTCGTTTGAACAATACGACCCTGACAACATTCTGATGCAGGCCATCGAAACACGTATTATGCAATATGCGGCCGAAGCGAAACTGCGTCTGCGGCGCCAGTGGGGCAACATTGGCACCGACAGCTGGATTGCCAGCCAGCACTTTGAACCTGCCAACGCGCTGAGCTACTACCGCTATATGAATGACGGCTCGCTTCAGTTTGTAGACGGATACTGGAACCACGAAATTAGTGCCTCTTTCACCTTTACGCCCAACAGAAAGGAGAAGAACAACCGCGACGGAAAGAGCTCTTCGATGAACTTGTCAAGAGACCGTTTCTGGGTGTCGCTGACCCACAGCACCGGCATGATTGACGGATTCCTATACAACAGTTCCGCCTTCCGCATCTACAAGGAGTTCTGGCTCTCTCCCTTCGGAAACATCGATATTCTCTGCACGGGAGGCAAGGTATGGAACACGGCGCCGCTCCCCAAACTGATAATACCTAACGGCAACGCCTCGTTCCTGATGGCTGACAACGCATTCAACACGATGCGACCCATGGAATATATCGTCGACCAGCACATTTCGCTCTTCGCCACCTACCACATGAGGGGTCTTATACTGAGCCGTATCCCGATCATCAAAAGACTTAAGCTGAGGGAAGTCTTCTCCTTCAATATGCTATACGGAGGTCTTTCGGAAAAGAACGACCCCGCTTCGATGACTCCTGGTCTGTACACTTTCCCCACCGTAAGCAAACAGCTTGGCAAGGAGCCCTATATGGAATACAGCATCGGGGTGGAGAACATCCTTAAAGTGATACGCATAGACTATGTAGCCCGAATCAACTACAAAGACGGGTCGGCTATGGACCACGGATGGCGAATGGGGCTGAAGTTTACCTTATAACCTTGGCCTTGCTGAAAGATCAGCTGACGACTATTTTTTTTACCTCCTGCCTGTTCAAGCGGGTATTGATGGCATTGATAAGGTCTGTAATCTTATAATTCATCTCCTGGCGCAGCGCAGGGCTGGCGTAGCGCAGATAGAGGATATGAGACTCGGGGGCATAGCGGACGGTATAGGTGAGCCTGGTAACCAGTTCGCCAACCGTTTCGCGATAGGCCTGTTCGACCTGTCCACGGATGAGGGTATCGTCGAGATGGAACTCGTGGAAAGCCTGCGCCATAAGTTCTTTTAGAGAAGAAGCATCACCTTGCATCAGAGCTGGAATATTTGATGGTCAATATCGGGGTTTTCTTCGAAGATGGACTCTACCCTACCCTGCTGGGTGTCGGTGATGAACACTTGTCCGAAACGGGTGCTTCCGACCAGGCGGACGAGCTGTTTGACACGAACAAGATCGAGTTTATCAAACACATCGTCGAGCAGCAGAATGGGCTTCACTCCAGTCTGACGGCAAATATACTCAAACTGAGCCAGCTTGAGTGCCAGAAGATAGGTCTTCTGCTGTCCCTGACTGCCAAACTTTTTTACTGCATAATCGGACAGCAAGAGATCGAGGTCATCCTTGTGAGGTCCGACTGTTGTGTAGAGCAATACGGCATCACGCTTGCGGCTCTCTTTGATCTGTTCGGCAAACGACGAAGACTCATTCATTTGACTGAGATATTGGATCTGGGGAATCTCAGTTGCCTTATCGGCTATGAGAGCAAAGTATTCCTGAAACAGGGGCTGAAACTCTTCGAGGAAAGCACGGCGGGATTCTATGAGAGGCTGCCCGTAGGCCACCAACTGGTCGTCCCAAAGGGAGATTGCCTCGTCGTCAAAATAGCGATTCTCGTAGCATTGTTTGAGAAGATGATTGCGTTGCTCGACGGCTTTCTGATACTGAAGCAGGTTTTGAAGGTATCTGTGGTCGGCCTGGGAGATGACGCCATCCATGAACTTGCGTCTCACCTCGCTGCCTCCAAGAATGAGATTCTGGTCGCCGGGGGTAACAATCACTAGGGGGATTCTTCCTATATGGTCAGCAAAGGCGGAAATGACTTTCTTGTTAACCTTGAGCTGCTTATTGTGGCCTCGCTTGAGGACACACGACACGAGGTCGGTCTCCCTGTTATCGCTCAACCCGTAATAATGTCCGTGGATGGCGAAATAATCCTGATCGTGGAGTATATTCTGGCTGTCGATAGAATTGAAATAGCTCTTGCAAAAGGAAAGATAATAAACAGCATCCAGCACATTGGTCTTCCCTACCCCATTGTTGCCGACAAGACAATTCACATTGCTGCTGAACTGGAAATCAGCATCAGCATGGTTCTTGAAATTACTGAGTTGCAAGCGGTCTAAATGCATTGCTGAATCCTTTCCTTAATTTGTTCCATCAACCAGCGAGGAGTTGAAGTAGCACCTGTTATTCCGATATTGGGGAGATGATATAAGGACAGAGTGGGGTCGATATCTTCGGGAGTTGTCACGAAGACCGTATTAGGCTGAACCCTCCGACAGAGATCGAAGAGATAATGGCCATTGGAGGAATTAGGACCACTCACGAAGACTACGGCATCTACGCCCCGGGCGAAATCTTCCAGCTGGCGGGCTCTATTGTTTACACGGTTGCAGATAGTGTTGTGAGCCACAAAATCAGAGGGGTTGTGGAGATTGATATTCTCTACCAGCTGCTGATAATCCTCTCTGCTCTTTGTTGTCTGTGAGTACAATCGGATGGGTCTGTCGAATCGGATGGAACCAATGTCGACCGGATCGCTCACAATGATGGCAGTATTGTCGGTCTGACCATTGAGACCTATCACTTCTGCATGGCCTTTCTTTCCAAAAATAACCACCTGGCCCTGAACCTGCTTCATCTCTTCGTAGCCCGACTTTATCTTCTGCTGAAGAGCCAGCACGATGGGACAGGTCGCATCGACGAGATGGATATTCTGCTGTTTTGCCGTCTTATAGGTCTCGGGAGGTTCGCCGTGAGCCCGGATGAGAACTTTGGTATCGTGAAGCTGACTGAGCTGATCGTGATCAATTACAGAAAGCCCCTTTTGGGCCAGACGCCGAACTTCAGCATCATTGTGGACTATGTCTCCAAGACAATAGAGCCTCTCATTATGAGAGAGCTCCTCTTCGGCTGCCGCTATGGCCTTCACAACGCCGAAACAAAAGCCGGCTTCTGTATCAATGGTTATCACGTTCAAAATCAGTTTTAGAAAAGGGATGTAAGGAAGAATTCTTGTCGGAGGAATTGTCTGTTCAGGGGGCAATATCCAGGTGAGATTAAGACAGACACTGGTTCTCCTGATTTCCAATCTCTATCATCTTCTCGTACTCTCCAGGATTAAGATCATTAAAGAAATAGAACACAGGGTTCACTTTCACGTTGTTCAGAATCACTTCGTAGTGAAGATGAGGGCCCGATGAAAGTCCCGTTGTTCCTATATGCCCTATCAAGTCTCCTCTCTTGACGGTTGCTCCCTGCTGAACGACAACATCGTTGAGATGAGCATAGAGTGTCTGATAGCCATATCCATGATCTATCACCACGGCGTTACCATAGCCATTCAGACTGCTATTATTACGTCCTGCGGTCGTCACCCGTCCATCGGCTGTAGCATAGACATTGGTGCCTGTGCGTCCGGCCAGATCCACTCCCGTGTGAGGACGGCTGGTATGGAGAATAGGGTGATAACGATTACCGAAGCCCGACATAAGAGTACATTCTTCCTTCTTTACAGGAATAATGCACGGCATAGCAGCAAGTCTGCCCTGCTTGTCACAAGCCATCTGGTAAACCTGGTCAAAACTGCGAGACTGGTCGTAGAGACGCTTTGCAAGATTATCAAGACGTATGGTAGTATTGATTATCTCGTCTGTACACCCTTTCCCTTTGAGAGTCTCATACCGGTCCACATTGAGGACCTGATTGGAGAACAAGCCTGAATGGATAGGTTCTGCTTCTAATATTGTCCGATAGATATTGTCATCACGGTTTTCGAGATCTCCCAAGGCCTGCTCATATATACTCATTCGGATATTGAGACTCTTCATCTCGAGTTTATACTGAGCCAGTTCACGCTTGATCATCCTCTCTTTTGGTGAATCTATCAACCGGAACCCTATGAGCATAAATATTACGCCGAGAACAACGCCTAAGGCAACCGTACGAGATACCTCGGGGAGTTTTCCCTTGATGGCCTTCGCCAGTTTCTTTAACAAATTGTTCTCTGATAATCTCATGTTCCGTATGATTATGCTATAGGCTTAAAGTCAAGATTCAATCCGAGATTCTTGAATGCGTTAATACTCTTCACGAAATCCTCAACCTCACGGGTATGGTTGCAATAAATAGTGAGTCCTAACTGAGGGATATGCAACTGACCGATAGTCATACTCTTGCTCGTTGTTGCATAGAGATTGCTCAAAGCATCAGTATGGTATTTAGAACGGCGGGATTTCTTTCCCTGCTTATAAATACCGACACTAAAGTCTGGACGATCCTGCAAGTTGTTCAGATCGACAGGTGCATACTGGAACTCAAGATTGCTCATTGGGATGAAATCAAAGTCGCAGTTGTTTCTTGCACTAATAATTCCTTGAGGATAGAGGTAATACTTATTGCCGTTAATATCGCGCATCACAGGAGTATCGAAGGGAGACTGAATAAAGTCGAATATTCCCAAGTCGAAGAAGACCTGATTGTAGGTATTGCGACCATTTATGTTCTGCACATGCCACAGGCGACGTGTGGTCATCAGTTTGTAGAAATTCTCCACCACGTCTTCCCATTGCTTGAGAGAAGCCTCATCCATGCACTTCTCAATATTAATCTGCACACCTTTAACCTCGTGCTGATAGGTTGCTATGCTTGATTTATAGTGAGAGAGCACACTGGTAAGAACCTTATCAGGGCGACCTTTCATTCTATCTTTAATTCCGCGGACAATGCGTTCTACAGCCTCCTCGTCGCGTGCCATCTGAAGCACATTCAGATAGGTTACGAGAATAGTCTTCTGCATTTCATCCAAAGAGCCGTCAAGAGTCTTTTCTGTTCTGGCAATCATTTTGTCATAGTTAGGCTCCTTGCCTAGAATGAGCGTCCAGAAAGACTGCTTGATTAAAGCCTTCTGCTCGTTGATGAATTTGCGGTAGGAGCGGCTGTCACTTTCGTGAACAAAGAATCCGGTACCCGGCTCAAGGCTATTGACATAGGCACCCGTACGGGTCATTGTATCATAACGGCCACGCACGCCGAAGTAGTTATAGTTGAAATGACGCGAAACACGAACACTCATATGTTCGGCGACAAGCATTCTCTTTGTTGAAAAGGGCTTAATATTCATTGCCTGTTTGTATTTGTAATAGAGCTGAAAGGGTTAACACTATTTCTCAACGACAGACCGGAGGGCATTTGCCTTCCAGTCTGCATTGAGTACTTCTTTAACCATGAATAGCTTTGCCGTAGGCAGCTTCGATAGCTTCCATAACAGCCTCGCTCATTGTAGGATGGGGATGAATAGAAGCGGCCACCTGATGAGCAGTCAGACCATTCTGACGGGCAACAACCATAGAAGCAATCATCTCAGTTACATTGTCGCCACACATGTGAGCGCCAAGGATAAGATCAGTCTTCTTGTCGATAACCATCTTGATAAATCCGTCGGTATTTCCGGCTGCGGTAGCCTTGCCGCTTGCCTTGAAGAAGAACTTGCCAACCAGAACTTCGTAGCCAGCCTCAATAGCCTTCTTCTCGGACAGACCTACGCTTGCAACCTCAGGGGTAGTGTAAGTACAGCCGGGAATATTGTTATAGTTAACCTTTTCGGGGTTACCGCCACACATTTTCTCTACACAGCAGATAGCCTCGGCACTTGCCACATGTGCAAGAGCAGGACCATGAACAACGTCACCAATAGCATAATAGCCGGGAACATTGGTCTGATAATAGTCGTCAACGATAATCTTGGTACGCTCGGTCTGAATACCGACCTCTTCGAGACCTATGCCTTCGAGATTGGTAATAACGCCGACAGCGCTAAGTACAACATCACAATCTACCAGTACTTCGGCACCTTTCTTGTCCTTGATGTGAACGTGACATACATCACCCTCAATGTCTACGTGCTCAACGCTGGCACTAGTCATCACTTTCATGCCCATCTTCTTGAAGCTGCGTGCTACCTGAGAGGAGGTATCTTCGTCCTCATTAGGTATGATATTGGGCATAAACTCAACGAGAGTAACCTGAACGCCGATGCTCTGATAGAAGAATGCAAACTCGCTTCCGATAGCGCCACTACCTACAACAACCATGCTCTTGGGCTTGAAAGGAAGGGTCATAGCCTCACGATAGCCGATGATATGTTTGCCGTCCTGAGGGAGATTGGGAAGATTGCGGCTACGGGCACCAGTAGCGATGATAATATTCTTTGCTTCGTATACTGTTACGTTTCCTTCGGCATCTTTTACTTCTACCTTATGGTCGGGCATTACCTTACCCGTACCCATAATAACGTCTACATTATTCTTCTTGAGGAGGAACTGAACGCCTTTGCTCATCGTTTCTGCAACACCACGGCTACGCTGAACCATTGCGGTAATATCGGCCTCAGCAGGCTGAACATTCACACCATAGTTGGCACCATGATTTACATAATTGAAAGCCTGTGCGCTCTTGAGGAGAGCTTTGGTAGGAATACAACCCCAATTGAGGCAAATACCACCAAGGTTTTCGCGTTCAACAACAGCGGTTTTAAGTCCCATCTGAGAGCCTTTTACTGCGGCCACATAACCTCCGGGACCGCTACCGATAACGATAAGATCGTAGTTCATAATGTTTATATTTTATTATTAATAATCTAATTAATACATTCCTATAGCGACACGACAATCTCTATAAGAGTTTGCAAATATACTAAAAATATCCGATTCGGCAATCTTTTTCTCAAAAAAAGGGCCACTATCACGAATCTTTATTTAAGGACCGACTTGGACTTCCGTCTCTTCTTATTCCTTTATGCACGGATAATAGATTCAAAGATGAATGATTCTATTATCCTCAGGACATCGAACAATAGAAAACCTATTCCCTGTCTTGAATCCTCTCAATAATATTCTCTTCTAGGTCCCTAGCATTAGGATTGCGTCGTAGTAGCCTCGGCATAGCGTCCACTTTTTTACTCAATTTGCGACCCTAGGTGGACGCTAAGTGGACGCTACATGGACGCTATATGGACGCTAGGTGGACTCTAGGCGGGCGCATTTTTCTTCAAAATTTACGATTCGCACTCGCGTTAGCTGATCTTTCCCCAATCTTTTTGATTATCCTTCCGATTGACAAATGACAATAATTGGCTGTTCTGGGGTAATAACAGATGCGGATCTGCTGCCAATATGGACGATACCGTTTCGCTGGCTGCACGCAAAATGGGCTCATCCTCTACGAGATCTGCAAACCGGATAGGCATTTCTCCACTTTGACGAAGGCCCTCCACATCTCCCGGTCCTCTCAACTTAAGATCTGCCTCTGCAATATGGAAGCCATCATTACTCTCAACCATAGTCTGAATACGCTCTTTTGCCGTCCTGGACAAATCGTCTTTGGTCATCAGAATGCAATAACTTTGTCCCCCACCTCGACCAACTCTTCCTCGCAACTGATGCAACTGAGACAACCCGAAGCGCTCGGCATTTTCTATTACCATTACTGTAGCATTAGGCACATCGACACCAACCTCAATAACTGTGGTAGAGACCATTATCTGAGTTTCGCCTTTCTTGAACCGTTGCATCTCATATTCCTTCACATCGGCCTTCATCCGTCCATGAACTATACTCAACTGATAGTCGGGCATAGGAAAATCTCTCGAGATACTTTCATAACCATCCTGAAGGTCTTTCAAATCTGATTTCTCACTCTCTTCTATCAACGGATATACAACATAAACCTGTCGGCCTTCCGCAATCTGTTTGCGCATAAAACCAAACACTCTCAATCTGTTATGATCTGTTTGGGCTATGGTCTTGATAGGTTGCCGGCCCGGAGGTAACTCGTCAATTTTCGAACTGTCCAGATCCCCGTAAACGGTCATAGCAAGCGTTCTGGGAATCGGGGTCGCAGTCATCACAAGCACATGAGGCGGAATCACATTTTTTGCCCACAGTTTTGAACGCTGTTCAACGCCAAACCGATGCTGTTCATCAATTACCACCATACCCAGCTGCTTGAACACAACATCAGGCTCAATTAGAGCATGTGTTCCAATCAGGATATCAATATCGCCTTCGGCAAGACGGGATTTCAGTTTTTTCTTCTGAGAAGCTTTAGTAGAACCGACAAGCAGCTCTACCTTAATATCCAGTCCTTCAAGCATTCTCTGAAAGGTTGCGAAATGCTGTGTCGCAAGAATTTCGGTAGGAGCCATAAGACAGGCCTGACATCCATTATCTAATGCCAGCAGCATACACAATAAAGCCACCAGGGTCTTTCCGCTACCCACATCTCCTTGAACCAGACGATTCATCTGGTGGCCGCTACGAATATCCTCTCTGACCTCTTTTACAACCCTCTTCTGGGCATTAGTCAAAGAGAACGGGAGTTTCTCATTATAGAATCGATTGAAATGGTCCCCCACCCTCGGCATCATCAATCCGACGCTCAATTCTTTCCTTGATAGCTTAACAAACTGCGCTTTAAGCTGAAAGAAGAACAATTCTTCGAACTTCATGCGTTGAAATGCAAGCTTGGCTTCATAATCCGAATTGGGAAAATGGACCATACGCAAGGCATCTTCGCGGGAAGGTAATTTGAATTTGTCAACAATCTCTTGCGGAAGTATCTCTGGTATTTTTCCCTTAGACTGTTTCAATACAGCCTCTGTCAACTTGGAGATTCCCTTAGAGTTAAGAAATACGTTGGTCAGTTTGGTAGTCGAAGAATACACAGGAATGAGAGGATGCGTATTTGCTGCTTCCGAAGAGACCGGCTCTAATTCCGGGTGGGCAATATTGATGACGCCATTGAATATCGAAGGTTTTCCCATCAGGAGGTATTCCTTCTGCGTCTTGACGGATTCCCTTACCCATTTAATACCCTTAAACCAGACCAGTTCTATGGTCCCTGTACCATCCGAAAAGAGAGCGTTCAACCTTAACGACCGTCCCGACCCTGCTTCGGAAAAATGGCTGATAGTTCCCTTAAGCACAACCAACTGCGACTCAATATCCAATCGCGAGATAGTATCAATATGAGAACGGTCTACATAGCGGAATGGCAGATGAAGAAGCAGATCTTCGAAGTTTGAAATCTGCAATTCTGTACGCAACAACTGGGCCTTGGATGGTCCAACGCCCTTCAGAAACTCTATCGGTGTTTCAAGAAATTGCGACACTTATACAGAATTAATGTTTTGGTAATACTATTCCCTGGGGGAGAAACTGCGAGCAATCCTTTCCAAACTGAATTAATTCTCTTACCAGCGAGGAGCTTATCAGTTCTGTACCCTTATCGGGCAACAGGAATATTGTTTCCACCTGTGGAGCGAGCATACTGTTGATGCGAGCCAGATCGCTTTCGTATCGGAAATCGACCTCGTTTCGAACGCCTCTGACTATATACTGAATATCATTCTTCTTGCAATAGTCGACCGTAAGATCCTGATAAGAATCTACTTTCACCCGACACTCATCCTTAAAAGCCGCCCTCACAACAGCCATCCGCTCTTCGAGTGAGAACATAGTGTGCTTCTGCTTATTGTCGCCGACAGCCACGACTATCTCATCAAACATTTTCAGACTTCTGCGAACAAGCGCTTCATGTCCGATAGTAAAGGGGTCAAAAGACCCGGGGAATAGTGCTTTCATCTTTTTATACTTTGATTAGAGTGTCTTATCTTCTTCTCTTCTTGCTATGATGATGTCTGTAATATCCTGCTTTAGGTTTATGGCCGTCATCGCCGATAACATAAAGCAGCCGAACGCTTACCGACTGATTGTAGCAGTCATTATACCAGGTATTAGTCTCTTGAGCGTTAACATATTGCGTAAACTGCCATTGATGTTTTACCGGCAAGATAGAGCGATGATAACGGAGGTCGAACTTTAACCCGTTCCAGATTGTAAACCGTAAATTTGCAACAATGGCAAAATCATTTTTCAAAAAAGAGAGGTTGCTGGTATCGGGCATCAAAGCCAAAGGATTGTACTTCAAAAGGCCGTGAGGCTGCTGAACCAGACGACCATAGTCTACACCCAAACCAAACTCAACACCCCCGACAGGTTCCTGAAAATGAAACATCAAAGGTATGTCAACGTAATTGAGAGTAAAATCATAAAGAGAATAAGGCGTTCCCGAATTATTAAAGGTTCCTCGCTGGGTAAAATCCGCTTCAACCGACATCTTGAACATCTCGCTAGGACTTAGGTTGACCATCGCACCCACACCTGTAGTCACACCCCATTTCTTGAAACCTTTCAACTCGTCTCCTTCTATTTGAGAAACAGTAAAACCAATAGAGGGATAGGCCTGAATCAGTTGCTGGTTGTGACGCTGAGCATAACCCATTACCGCTATTGAGACTAGTATTAATAGAAGAAAAAATTTGCCACGATTCATTCGTATACGCTAAATAAAAATCCTATGTTTCTCTTCAACAATATTGGGTATTCGTTGGTTTTGAATTCTTACCAAACATAAAGAGACGCCTTACCGTCTTCTTTTCTTGCTATTATGGTGCTTATAATAACCTGCTTTAGGTTTGTGTCCGTCATCGCCGAAAACATAAAGCAGACGAACACTAACAGATTGATTATAGCAGTCATTATACCAGGTATTTGTCTCCTGAGCGTTAATATGTTCCGTAAACTGCCATTGACGTTTTACCGGCAAGATAGAGCGATGGTAACGGAGGTCGAACTTTAATCCTTGCCAGATTGTAAAACGGAAACTGGCGACAATAGCAAAATCATTCTTCAAGAAAGAGAAATTGCTGGTATCAGGCATAAAAGCCAGAGGATCATATTTCATCAGGCCATGGGGTTGCTGGACCAGACGGCCATAAGTCACACCCAAACCCAGTTGAATACCTCCAATAGGGTCTTGAAAATGAAACATTACAGGTATGTCGACATAGTTGAGCGAGAAATCATAGAGCGAATAAGGATTACCCGAGTTGTTGAAGGCTCCTCTTTGAGTAAAGTTTGCCTCAACCGACAGTTTAAACATTTCGCTGGGGCTTAGGTTGACCATAGCACCCACGCCTGTAGTAATACCCCATTTATCAAATCCTTTCAGTTCATCTCCCTCAATTTGGGAAACAGTAAAACCGATAGATGGATAGGCTTGTATAAGTTGCTGGTTGTGACGCTGAGCATGTCCCATAGTCCCAAGCAAGACCAATAGAAGCAGAAGAATATATTTATTTTTGTTCATTCGTATGCGCGATGATATATAATTGTATTAACGTTTGCCTTTGATTATTATTGTACAAAAAAATTATTTTTCTATGTCAAAAAATGTGTGTACTTTTGCAACATGGAACAAAACACAACTAATTCAACAAGACGTAAGGAACGAATGACTTACGCAAATGCTTTTGCCCTCAACGGAAAGACACCTCCCCAAGCCGTGGAGTTGGAACAGGCCGTTTTGGGTGCTCTTATGCTCGACCAGAATGCTCTTAATAATGCGATAGAAGTTCTCCGAATAGAATCTTTCTACAAGCCCGAGCACCAGACTATCTTCAATGCTATCAAGACCCTTTTTGAGCGTTCCGAACAGGTCGACCTGCTTACCGTTACCCAACAACTGTCAAAAGAAGGAAAACTCGAGGAGGTAGGCGGGGCCTATTATGTCACCTCTCTCACTTCGCACGTAACCTCGGCTGCACATATTGAGTATCATGCACGTATACTCACCGAGAAATATATTCAGAGAGAACTTATCAGAACCTCGACCGAAACAATTTCCGATGCCTATCAGGAAACCTGTGATATTATAGAACTTCTCGATAAGACAGAACAGAAACTGCTCGAAATAAGCGACAAGAACTTCCGTTCCGACTACCATTCCATGGACTCTGTTATGTTCGAGACCATGAATCAGATAGAGGAAGCAGGCAAAAAGGATGGCAGCCTGAGTGGTCTCCCAACGGGATTCATTCAGCTCGACCGCATGACCTCCGGCCTCCATCCCGGAACCCTCATCATCCTTGCCGCCCGTCCCGCCATGGGTAAGACTGCCTTCGCCCTTTCCATAGCCCGCAACATGGCTGTCGACTTCAAACTCCCCGTCGCCATCTTCTCTCTCGAGATGACCCGCGTCGAGCTTGCCATGCGTCTCATCTCTGGCGAGTCTGGTATTGATGGCCGTCGTATCAAGAGCGGACAGCTCCAAAACTGGGAAAAAGAGATGATGTACCAGCGCTCACAACGTCTCTCCGAAGCACCCATCTATATCGACGACACCCCCCAGCTCTCCATCTTCGAGCTCCGTGCCAAGTGCCGCCGACTCAAGACCTCCCACGGCATCAAGATGGTCTTCATCGACTACCTCCAACTCATGACCGGTGGTGGCGACAACAGCCGCAACGGCAACCGCGAACAGGAAATCAGTTATATCTCTCGCCAGCTCAAGGCACTCTCCAAAGAGCTTGAGGTACCCGTGTTGGCCCTCTCCCAGCTCAGCCGCGCCGTAGAGACCCGTGGAGGTTCTAAAAAACCTATTCTCTCCGACCTTCGCGAATCGGGAGCTATCGAGCAGGATGCCGACATCGTAATGTTTATCTATCGTCCCGAATACTACGAAATTGCCGAACTCGACGACGGCACCTCCACCGCAGGTCTCGCACAGATCAACCTTGCTAAGCACCGTGCCGGCTCCACAGGCGACGTAAACCTCCGCTTCATCGCCGACCAGGTCAAGTTCGCCAACCGCGAAGAGGATATGCCTGGTGGAGGAGATACTATGGGAGGTATGGTTCCCAACAATGATTTCGACAACCCCGCTCCCACCAGCGATACACCCGGCACACAGACATTCGGATCCAAGATGAACGACGACACCGACGCCATCTTCGGCGGCGAAGAATCACCGTTCTAAGTCTATGAAGAAAAGCCCAGTGGGTGTTTCGATAGCGATAGCGTGAAGAAACACCCAGTGGACTTTTCAGAACAAATCGATAGTGGAAAACGAGATGCATTTGAAAATGACAAATGACAAATGACAAATGTCGCTTATTCATACTTGCTGAACCAGCCGCCATCCTTCTTCTTGCCCTCCTGGTAGCTCACATGGAAACGCTTTATCTTTCCCGTTACCCTGTCACGATACGGGATAAGTTCGTAACATGGGAGCATTTTTAGTATTTCAAGCAAAGTCTCGTTATCGTCTCCGGTCCGACAACGGATGTCAGCAGCCCAACCCCGAGTGTGTAACGATTTGGGTGCAGCACCCTTTGTCAGGCGGTTAAGCTTCTCGCAACGATAGCCACTCGTTACAATAATGGGCATCCCGTATGCCTCACGGGCTGGATCGAGGATAAAAGAAACCAACTTGGCGATATTGAGTTTGTAGGCTGGTGGGATGGTATTGTCAACGTGATGAGCCTGAGCTGTAGAAGACTTTTCAAATTCTTCGTAAGTAAAGTATTTCATGATGATAATAGATTTAAGATGATAAAAGATGAAAGATTAAAAAGGATTTGGGATTAATACTCATTATTCATTATTTTAGGGTAACCTCTAATAATTAGATTGAGATGGATTGCTGCTTTTTTTTGAGCGATTCTGAGAGGAAACGCGCAGGTGCATAGCGGTGCTATGTGCCAAGCGGTTACGCTTGGAAGCGCCAAAAAGAAGCAGCAAGACGCTCAAGCTAATGTTACTCATTTTTCTAATTTTTAGAGGTTACCTTAGGTACAACACTATATGTTTGTCTGAGCGTTCATACTCTCGGATGGGGGCAAACCTCACAGCCGATCCCCAAATTTTCGCAACAAGTATTGAACCCGTCTTACGGTCTTTTATCTTTACCGCCTTCAGTTTGAGTTCTGGTTTCAACTTCCACCCCTCCGAGAACACCCTCCCTTTCCACAGCTCGTTGAGGGGTAGAAACATTTCGTTAGCCATCTTGCCGCGACGGTAAGCCTGGAAAACGTCACCATCCAAAGTGAACTCAATAAATACTCCCTCTTCGGTACTGATCTTTGCGCTGATACTATTTGCTTTCATGGTTCTTGGCTTTTTTGAAAACTTGATTTTTTTGGTTCTCACCCACCTTGATAACGACACCCGCCAGGTTCCACTTATAGATAAGTTGTCGGGCTGTGGTCTTCACACCATTAGCATTTGCAACAGTCTGGAGTTTCTTGTAGTCGAACTCATTGGGCAACGATTCGTAGAGATCCTTGAATGGAAACGTGCTCACCTTGCTATCCTGCAAATTGAATCTCAATAAGAACTGACGCAGACAGCAGTTGGCCACCCATACACCAAACTTCTTGACTCTTGCTCTCACCACAGGCACATTTTTCTCTTCCCACAAGAAATATGCAAGCATGGCAGCTCGGAATCCTATCACGGCACTACGACGGCAGAAAGTGTCTCTTGTGAGGTCCTTGGTTGTGGCTGCGTATTTCTGCTGGGCTTCACACCAGCGCTTCATCTCCATCATCATGAAATCCATCTTCAACATGTGATCATCTTGCACCTCATCATCCACCAGACTCACCATGTTCAGTCGGTTCAGATGGTAGTTGATGGCTTCTTCCTGCTGCTTGGTAAACTTACCCCATACAGGTACAGGCTTGTAGGCCTGGTCGGGGAACGTCACAAAGATTACCCGGCTTATCATACCATCCTCCACATCGGGAAAGAACCTGCGCACGGCCTTGGGCGTACCGCAATACACGGTGTTGAAGAACAGACGTACAATACCGCTCCAACTCTGCTCGCTGGCATAGTCCTGACCATGCTCCGCATTGTCGAAAGCCTTACGCAGAAGGTCGGAGAAATCACTGAATCCCCGCTTCATCGATTTGTAGACGGTATCAATCTCCTCGCTCACCGCCATAATATGAAGCCCACGGGCGTTGACCATCTTCTTTAGCAACTCGGTGATGGAGATAGTGGCGGCAACATAGCGTATAAGCCCCTCGGGTTTATCCTTCATCATCTCGGATAGTTCCTGCTTGGTTAGTTTCACTCGGGCATCACGCTCAGCCTTGCGGGCTTCCTTCCAGGCACGCTCTTTTTCTCGCTCCTGGGCATCGTGTTTCTTCAACTCGCCCAATATGCATTTATCCAGCTTGCGCACAAAACTCTTGCCGTTAGCCTGAGGGGCTTCCACGCAACAGATAAAGGATGGGCTATGCACCTCGCCATTGAAATAGGTTGCTCTCAGCTTGCTGCCCACCGTACCCAAGAAAGGCAGAAGGGTAAGCACCACAGCCAGCTTGAAATCCTCGGGGGCTACCTCGTACCACTCCTTGAAGATGGGAGGCAACTCGGGAACCTCAGCCACCGAGAACACGTCGGCAAATTTCTCCACCTCGGGCATATCGGTAGCCATCTCGCTCTGCTCGTCAAAGAGCTTCAACTGTTGCAACGTCTCGATACTGTCACTAAGAGTACGGGGCATTTCACTTCTACGGGGAGCCACACAAGCCGAGTGGATAAGTTGGTCTATCTCCTTCTCAGGCAGTCCGAGGGTAGGCAGTACCTTCTTGATTTTCGCCTCGTTGAAGTCACAGATGTAGCGTAGTGCGAATGCCAGCTTGTAGAGCGCAGTGTTTCGGTAGCCTTCCGAGTGTTCCTCACCGGTAGTTTCCCAGTACTGAGCGATAATGTCCGAATAGGGAATACCCCTGAAACAGGGTTCTGTTGACTGGGATTTTGAGGCTTCTTCTACTGCCTTTTCAAAATCCTCGTTGACAACCGCTCCGCTATCCGCTTTTCCGCTCTCCTCCATTACGCCATCCACGGGTCCGGTCTTCTGTACATCATCGTTTTCAAGTTCAGGGTTATTGTAAACACATTTGGGTTCACGCTCAAAAATCGAGCCGTTCATATAGTGGATATATTCGTCCGGCACAAGATACGAGGCTCTTGCCCAGTCCTTACAGGAGGGGTCGAATTCCACCTCCAGCATCGATGCCAGCCACTCTTGACATTCAACGATGGTGGAAAACTGAGGCTGACACTCAGCCACAATCCTCACACCCTTGCCACTGATGCTACGTCCGATATACACGATGTCGAGGTCTCTGATCATCCCTTTGGCCTTGGTGATGATCTCCTGCATACGGTCTTCGCAATGGTCAATGTCCAGCATATACAGTCCCGAGGGGATGGCGTTCTTGTTGCGACGCTTGTCGTCAACAAAACTTGCCTGCCATGTGATAACGGGAAGCATATCGCTCTTGATAGCCTGTTTCTCGTTCTGGCTCAGATTAGGGTCTTGCAGTCTGCTTGCACAGTTTCTTACCTGTTGGCTTTCCGTCAGCTCATGGAACAGGACAGCCGTGCAGATCTGACCTGCGTTCTGACGGACGTTGCCAAAAATTTCTATTTTCATTGTTCTTGGGTTTCTTTTTTAGACTTGTAATTTTCGATAAGTTCGCCGGCGGTTGTTTCAGAAAACTCAATGGTACTCATTGCTGCCCCTCCTTTCTCACAAGCACTATGTGTTCAATGTTTTCAAAGGGCGGCAATCCCTCTTCGATGTTGGCTCTCACCATTGCCAGGAGGTCTTGAATCAACGGGTGGTTGTCTGAGGCATCGCAGAGCTTGACCGTAAGGCTCAGCACCTCGCCCGGGGTCTTCATGCTCACCACGGGAATGCGGTCGGTAAAGATGGGGTGGCTGTCTGCCCAGTAAGCACCCAGTCGAAACCCATCTGCATCCATCTGCGAGCAATACAGGTTGCTGTCGATGGCTCTTTCAATCTGAATGTTTCTATTCATCTTCCACGATTACTTTGAGGTTCATGGCTGCGGTAAGGGCTCTCCAAAACTCGGCGCTCAACTTACCTTTAATCTTGCTCTCGCTGGGGTTAAACCTGAACGTGCCCGCAATAGTACCGTCGGGTCGTTCCAGCACCGAGAAATGCTGGGTTCTGGTAATGGGCTTGCTGCGTTTGCGTTCAGCGTTCACCATCTCACGGAAGATCATCCTATCGTCCTCGATAGTCATCACGCCACGTCTTTTGCCCTTTTCAAACTTAGTGGCGGTAAAGAATAGAATGTCGGCAGAAGCCACCTCTCTTACATGCTTGTAGTCTTTGTCGTTCTTGATCATGATTGTTATTGTATTGGTTGGTTACTCACGAGGGTTATCCGCTGAAACTTGCGGTCACCATATTTGATGCTCGACTCCACCTCAAATTCGAGGGTAGCCATAAACTCGGGTTGGTTCACATGGTCGTAGTTCTGGCAGAACACACATTGCTCGTTGAAGCATTTAGCCACCACAGTATCCTTATTAGGACCGAGGGCGAGAACCGTTTCGCACATCTTCCAAGGGTTTCCCATCTTGGATACGCCACTTTGCTCGGGCGATACGCTGATAATTTTTGCAGGAAAATTAAACATGTTTTTTTTGTTTTAGGGGTTAAACTTTCGGTTGCAAAATTACAACAAAAAAACGAAAAAAAGAGCCCCCGAGGCTCCTCGGGGGCTCTCGGGGGCTCCTCAGTTAAGAGGAAGATATACAATCATTTACAATTTTGAGAAAATTGCAGAAAATTTCTCTTCGTACGTCTTCGAGCATGTGCCTTTACGGCCTTTCAGGTTTTCAATTCCCCAAAATTCCTCAAAAATTTTCCATTGGTTTTCACCTTTGGCACAGAAGTAAGTCACCAGCAATCGGGCTGCCACCTTAGAGACTTGAGGGTTTAATCGAAAGTCCGCGCCCAAAATGCCGTCATCCCTCAGTTTAACCCATGCGCCATAAAGCCTACCCGTTCTCAGATACTCAGGGATAGCCTCCTCAAAAGGTTTCATTGAAGACACCACAGCCTTGCTACCCTTGTCCTCATCCGTGGGAGCCGACAAGTTGATGTTGATGATCTGCGTATCGATATACTGCGATCCATTCTGAAAGATAAAAGTTTTGTTTCCCATAGCTATTTGGTTTTGGTTAATAAATGACGATGTTATCGTGATGTCTAAAAAAGAGCGAGCAGAGCACCTATGAATGAAATATCCTTCAGGTTCTAGCCAACCTTCAACAGCTTCCAGACACAAGTGATGCTCGCACCGTAGTAGGGTAACTACAATGCGAGTGACGCTTGATGCCGTTTGTGCTGCTGAATTCTTTATCAAAGACGGGCTAGATCTGAAGGATAAAAAGAACAGTCAAAACCGACTCGCACTCAAAGACTACCAAAACTCATTTATCGGGGTAGCCGCCGATTATT
>JAKSMQ010000004.1 GCA_024400565.1 Bacteroidales bacterium | reverse complement strand
ACGTCCCACGTCGTGAGAGAAAGTTGGTACTTTTGCAAACGATTTCGAAGTCAAAACCCCATCAACCCTAACCAATCACGTAAACCCTCCTGACCACGAACCGCAAATGAAAACCCTGACGCCAACAAGAATGAAACGACGCGCAAACGCCCCCTCCGGCAGCCAGCTGATGAGAGAAGGACGACGAGAGACTCCCCCTCTCGAAAAATAAAAAGGGAAACACAACTCCGGGCCGGCAAGATATTTTTTGACAGCCGAAACCTCCGACCCGCGAAAAAAAACTTCGGCAAACTGGGAAACAGGTATTTCTCGAAAGGGCGCTCCTCCCCTTCTTTTGAGAAAAGGCAGACACAAGGCGACGGACAAAAAAAGATGGGAGGAGACCCGTCTGAGCCTCCTCCCGATGGTTATAGGTTCGCTAAAGGGATAGCGCGATGTGTCTTACTGACGGCGATGGTCGTTGTTGCTGCGACGTTCTCCGCCTTCGTGACGAGGGCCGCGGTCGCCATCGCGGCGAGGACCATGACCGCCTTCGCGACGGGGTCCGTGGTTGCCGCCCTCGCGACGGGGTTTCTCCTCTACATAGCCTTCGGGCTTGGGAAGAAGGGCGCGACGGCTGAGTTTGAGCTTGCCGCTCTTCTCGTCGATAGCGATAATCTGTACCTTGACGATGTCGCCGGCATTGAGCTTGCCCTCGAGGGTGTCGACACGGCTCCAGTCGTATTCGCTGATGTGCATGAGGCCTTCTTTGCCGGGGAGGAACTCGAGGAAGGCTCCGAACTCGACGATGGAGACAACCTTTGCATCGTAGACCTGACCCACCTCGGGAACGGTAGCGATGTCCTTGATCCACTTGATGGCTGCTTCGATGCTGTCGCGGTCGGGAGCAGATACGTCAACGATTCCGAGGTCGCCGCTCTCTTCGATGGTGATAACGGTGTTGGTCTCTTTCTGAATCTTCTGGATAACCTCGCCACCCTTGCCGATAACGGCGCCGATGAAGTCCTTGGGAATGGTGATCTGGACGATACGGGGAACGAAGGGCTTGTAGTCCTCGCGGGGAGCGGTGATGACCTCTTCGTATTTGTCGAGGATGTGGAAACGGCCCTGACGTGCCTGCTCGAGTGCCTTGGCAAGCACATCGTAGCTGAGTCCGTCGACCTTGATATCCATCTGGCATGCGGTAATACCGTCGCGGGTACCGGTTACCTTGAAGTCCATGTCGCCAAGGTGGTCCTCATCGCCGAGGATGTCGGAGAGTACGGCCCACTTGTCGCCCTTGGAGATAAGACCCATGGCTATACCGGCTACGGGTTTCTTGATCTTGACGCCGGCATCCATGAGGGCGAGACAGCCTGCACATACGGTTGCCATGGAGGAGGAACCGTTGCTCTCGAGGATGTCGCTCACGAGACGTACGGTGTATGGGCACTCGTCTTCGGCAGGGATGATCTCCTTGAGGGCACGCCATGCGAGATGGCCGTGGCCGATTTCGCGACGGGAGAGACCTCTGTTGCCCTTGACCTCGCCGGTAGCGAAGCCGGGGAAGTTGTAGTGGAGGAGGAAACGGCGGGTGCCTTCGATTACGGCGCCGTCGATGGTCTGCTCGTCGAGCTTGGTACCGAGGGTACAGGTGGAGAGAGACTGGGTCTCGCCACGGGTGAAGATGGCTGAGCCGTGGGCGGAAGGAAGATAGTCGGTCTCGATCCAGATGGGACGGATCTCGTCGAGCTGACGGCCGTCGAGACGGGTGCGCTCGTTGAGAACCATGTCGCGCATGGCTTCCTTCTCGGTATCGTGATAGTAGCGGTCGATCATGAATTTGATCTCGTCGGTGAGGGTTTCCTCGGTATAGTTGGCCTCGATATACTCTTTCTTGATGGCCTCAAAGCCCTCGGCACGGAGCTGCTTGTTGGCGATGCCCTGCTTGGCGAAATCGTAGCACTTCTGATAGCAAGCGTCGTTGATACGCTGGCGGAGTTCCTCGTCGTTGATCTCGTGGCAGTATTCGCGCTTCTCGGTCTTGCCGGCCTCTACGGTGAGCTCGGCGATGGCACGACACTGGATCCTGATGGCCTCGTGGGCAGCCTTGAGGGCTCCCAGCATGCACTCTTCGGAGACTTCTTTCATCTCGCCTTCTACCATCATGATGTTCTCTTCGGTAGCGGCTACGATGAGGTCGAGCTCGGCGCTTTCAACCTCGGGGAGAGGAGTATTGATGACATACTGTCCGTTGATGCAGCTTACGCGTACCTCGGAAACGGGTCCGTTGAAGGGGATGTCGCTTACGGCAAGGGCGCTGGCAGCAGCAAGGGCTGCAAGCTGGTCGGGCATGGTATTCTTGTCGCCAGAAATGAGGGTAATCTGAACCTGGACTTCGGCATGGAAATTGTCGGGGAAGAGGGGACGAAGGGCGCGGTCGACGAGACGGGCAATGAGGATCTCATGCTCGGAAGGACGGGCCTCGCGTTTGAAGAAACCACCGGGGAAACGGCCCATAGCGGCATATTTCTCCTGATAGTCGACGGTGAGAGGCATGAAGTCGACATTTTCGCCTACTTCGCGTTTGCTGCATACGGTAGCAAGCAACATGGTGTCGTTCATACGAACAACGGCGGAACCGTCAGCCTGCTTGGCAAGTTTGCCGGTTTCGATAGTCACGATAGAGCCATTGCCCATATCGATTTTCTTTGTAATAACGTTCATCTTTTTTACTATTTTCTTGTTACTTCCATTCTACCCCTTCTGAACCGTTCAGGAGGGGGGCGGTATGGCCGTTTCGCCCGACAGGAATGTCTAAATACTACAAAAAGAAACCCCGACGTTTCTCCAACAGCAAATAGACAATTCTATCTAAAGAAAAAAGACCCCCAGAGAACTCCGGAGGTCTCAACCATAACCAAATAAATATGAAAAACTATTTTCTGAGATTGAGTTTCTTGAGGATGGCACGATATCTCTCGATGTCGGTCTCCTTCAAGTAATCAAGCATACCGCGGCGCTTGCCTACGAGGCCAACGAGAGCGCGTTCGGTAACCTGGTCTTTCTTATTCTGCTTCATGAGTTCAGTAAGATGCTGAATTCTGTAGGTAAAAAGTGCAATCTGTGCTTCTGCGGAACCGGTGTCCTGAGCGTTCTTGCCGTACTGAGCGGCGATTTCTGCTTTCTTTTCTTTAGTAAGATACATTTTATTCCTTTTATTTATTGTTTGCAGGGCTCACGCCTCTGCTATTATTCTTTTGAAATCGAGTGCAAAAATACACTCTTTTCCCGAACCAACCAAATATTTTTTCTTCCCTGCCCTTCATTTTGAGCTAACAACTACTATTTCAAACATATTTACAATAGTTAAAAATCCTTAAACACGCTTTGGAATCATCTCATTTTTATCAGAACAGACCTCCAAAATGCAAAAATCAGTCTTTATTTTTATCACTTTTTGGTCGTTTCGACCGGTTTATCGCATAAATCGCAAACAGGTATTGGATTTCTGCTTCTATGGCGGAGTCTGCAAAGGACCGATACTTATGTCTGACTGTTGATTTTGCTTATATGGTACCGAAACGGGAGTGGTTATTCTATCTCAAAATGAAGCCGGCGGTCAGATTGGCGACCTTTGCCAGAATGGAGTCTTTTGCCAGATTAGCGGCCTATACCAAAATGGAGTCTTTTGCCACTAATTAGCCTCGGATTTATCTTCAATCTATCCATCGTCTCATTGGGCCTCATAGGATAGGTCTACGTAGGTTTAACGGGCGAATAATCCGGAATGGCGGCACAACGAATTATCGAATCGCTTATTATAATATTATTCCTTATTATGTTAAGCACACGCCTTTTGGGGTAATTACTCGCCCTACGAGCATTTTGTATCGAAGGATGAATGGGCAAGGGAATAAAGGCCATAGGGGATTCCCCTAGAGGAAGAACCTCATAGATGATTACTCCGAGCAAAAGTACCAGGATAATAAAGCTACGGTAATAAAAAAGAGGCAACCGAACGGGTCGCCTCTTAGGATAGAGATTATTTACAGATTATTCAATTGCCGAGGATATCTGAGAAGCAAGTTCTGCCATTTCTTCTGGCGTCATTTGAATATGATGGGAGAAGTTGAGATCGCCCGGTTTGTTGAGTGGCATGAGATGGATATGGGTGTGGGGAACATCTATACCGACAACGGCTGTACCTATTTTGATACAGGGACAAACTTTTTGAAGACCCTTTGCCACCTTGCGGGCAAAAAGGTGAAGATTGATATAAAGATCATCTTCGAGGTCAAAGATATAATCCACTTCCTTCTTGGGAATGCAAAGCACATGACCGCGAACAACAGGATTCACGTCGAGAAACGCGAGGAAATCGTCGGTTTCGGCAACCTTGTAACAGGGAATCTCACCTGCGACTATACGGGAAAAGATTGATGCCATAACAAATGAATAATGTAATAGGTTTGTTTACGAATAACGGGAATGGTTTACAGGCCGAGAGGATATTCTAACGTTCTACAGAAAGAATTTCGTAATTCATTTTGCCTGCAGGAACAACAACTTCTACGATATCGCCTGCCTTGCGGCCGAGGAAGGCCTGGGCGAAAGGAGAGGTAACAGATATCTTGCACTCCTTGAGATTGGCTTCGCTCTCGGGAACGATAAGATAGGACTGTTTCATGTTGTTCTTTACATTCTTGATCGTGATGCGGGAAAGCAGAAGTACCTTGGAGGTATCTACTTTGGACTCGTCGAGGATACGTGCATTTGCAACAAGATCCTGAAGTTTGGAGATGCGAGCTTCAAGAAGGCCCTGGGCTTCCTTGGCAGCATCGTATTCGGCATTCTCGGAGAGGTCTCCCTTGTCGCGGGCTTCAGCTATGGCTGCAGCAGCTGCAGGACGGTCATTTACGATAAGGCTATGGAGTTCGTCCTTAAGTTTCTGGAGTCCTTCTTCGCTATAATATCTAATTTCTGCCATTATGATTGGGTATTAGATTTTTTGATTTAATTCGGATTGCATCTGATTGGGATAACAACCCTATTTATGTGTCTTATTCAGATGCGCTACACTATTATAAGATAGTAAGCGTGGTCGGAATGTTTGTCAAAAAGTAGGGAAAGGCTCAGGTTTAGAGCCTTTCCTTACTATTGGTAGTAAAAGTAGGATACTCGATTAGAGATTGATTGTTGCTCCAACGGAGTGTGTTCCTCTAAGAGAAGCAGCAGAACGATAAGAGTAGTCGATGATAATCTCAGATCCAGATTCCTTGTTGATAGGAACAACTACAGATGCACCACAGGAAAGACCTGTGTTGAAGGTAGTACGCTTGGTTGCGTTGAAGATGTCAGTCTGATAAACATAAGCTGCACGCAACATTACGCGATTGAGAAGAGAATACTCTCCACCAACTGCGAAGTTGTCCTTGAGGAAAGAGTTGGAGGTGAAGTTACCAGCAATGGTGAATCTCTGATCCCACTTGTCAAAGAGGAAGTCATAGGAAGCACCAATGTTGAGGAGGGTAGGAAGCTCCATCTCGGCAGAACGATACTCAACAGTCTGGGTATTACCCTGAGCATTGTTAACCTGGAAGGAGAGACCAGTACCGCTGAAAGAAAGGGTAGAACCGATATTCTTGAGGGAGATACCGAACTTAAGCTCATCGTTAGCACCAGTTACATACTGGATACCGGCATCGATACCAAAACCAGAAGCACTTACGTTGTCGATAGACTCGGCGATAACCTTGAAGTTAACACCACCATGGATACTACCGGTGAAGTTGTGAGCGTAAGCAACATTGAGGTTCATGAGAGTAGGAGAGAAAGTACCATTGGAACCAGGCTCGGGGCTGTTAACGGTAGTAGTAGGCAGATCGCCAAAGCTCATTGCCATTACATAAACAGCCAATACGCCGCGCTGTTCGAAGAGGCTCTTACCAAGACCGAAAGCATTGATAGTAGCACCTGATTCGAGACCGCTCTTGCCGCCAAGATACATAGTGTTGGTATAGCCAAACTCGAAATCCTTAATAAAACCGAGACCGGCCACGTTGGTAAAGAAAGCGTCTAAGCCACGAGCACATGCAGTATTGACACTTCCCCAACCGGCGCTTCGAGCCCAAGGATTGATGAGGAGCTCGGGAGCACCTGCCGTACCGCGACGGTCGTCGTTACCTGCTTTTGCAGGAACTGACATTACCGTTACGAGGGCAACTACAGCTAATATTCTAAATATGTTTTTCATTTCTGTCTATTTTAAAGTGTTAGCAATTACTGTGATGGATTAGAAATTGAACGAGTTGAGGTCGACAGGACGCATGGTTCCGAACCACTTAACTACGCGCTCACCAATACCGGGACAATTGAAATGTACCAGGTAGATACCACCACCGATAGGAATACCATTGTGATTGTGGAGATCCCAGTCATAGGTTGTAGCATTGTTGGGAGTAGGACCGAAACGGCGTACGAGGGTACCGTCTACAGTATAGATAGAAATGGTAGAACCAGCAGGAACATTGATGAAACGAACCTTGGTCTCGAGCTGACTCGAAGTTTCATAAGCAGAACTGCTGTAGTAGGGATTAGGAACAACGTTGATCATACTGAGGATGGAATCCTTATAGGACTGGGCTGCATTCTCAGCAGTTGCCTGACCGGTAAGGGTTGCGATATCTTCGGTAAGTTCGAACATGTAGAGAGGACGATTGTGGTTGTAGTTGTAGGAGTTGGTATCAATACCACAATGCTGAGGCTTGGTACCGTTGTCGCTCATATTCATACCATACTGGCTATTTACGTTGATGTTGATGGTAACATCGCAGGGGATATCCATAGGATTGGTGAAGGAGAAGCGGCTATTTACGAGAGGCATGTTACACCAAGCAACAGTTGAGAAGAAGAAGGCTGCGGAGTCGCGGGTGGGCTGAATGGGGAGATTGCTTTCAGCATAGAGGAGACCGTTGATACCTGCAGGCTTACCGGAAGCATCTTTCTTGAGGAAGCCCTTAGCTACGCGATCGAGAGAGCCGAGCATCTTGCTTGCCCAACGACCAGCATCGTAAGAGGGAGATACATAGTCAGCCAAAGAGGACTGAGTGGTGAACTGGTGGTAACGGGGGAAGCGCTGGGTCATAGCATTCATAATATAAATGTAATGACGTCCACCGAGTACGTAGTTCTGAGTACCGTCCATGGTATTGGAAACGGGGTTCCACATCATATCGCGACCATTGTACTGTACGTAGCGGGAATCCTCACCGAAGAGCATGTTGAGACGCTCACCAGTTTCGAGGTTGATAGCATAACCGGGGAACCAACCCATACCTTCTGCGCTAATGTAAGCGGGGTTGTTGGGATCGTCGGTATTAGCAGAAATTCCACGATCGGTAATGGTACGACCCTGTTTGTCTACAGAGAGGTGACGACGTTTCTGGAAACGACGTGCATTGCCTTCAGACTGAGTATAGTCGTCGCACATTTCGAGGACAGGACAACGGGTCCACTTGGTAGTATCGCTGGTGATAACGACACGTACGCTGGGGAGTTTGGAAAAGTCGTTATAGATAAGGGACTTGTTAGCAGTATGGTTCATGCTACGACGGATGGACTGGTGGTAACGAACAACACCAGAAGGATTGAGGGTACGGATAACCGAGTCAAGGGTAGTAGAATCAGCCATGTAGTAACGGAAGTTGAAACCAGGATGGAACTCGAGAGTTGAGCTCAAACCATAGGGTCCCCAAAGACCGCCTACAACATTTTCAAATTCCTGATATTTATCAATAGCGGTATAGATAGGACGGTTGGACTCATCGTAACCAACACGATAGTAGTCTTCGTCTACATAAGCTTCATTATTGGAATAAGGAGTAGTCTTACCGATGAAGCTACGACGGTTACCGTCTGCATACTGGGTACCGGAGTGGATCCAGTCATAGGTAATGGAGTTGTCGTTATCGGGAATACCGGAGAGCCAATGCTTGGTGCTATCGCTAAACTTCATAGAAGAGCTGAGAACAACACCTTCGTTAACGATACCGCCGGAAACCATGTTCTGACCATTGATTACTTCGGGGAGAATTTCGCTAGCCACGATGGTGGGGTTGGAAAGAGATACCATAATACCGAGATCGAGGAAGAGCTGCTCATTGTAGCGGCCGATTACGAAATCTGCGGTGTCGGTATAAACAGAGTCGTAGAGAGGAGTACCATCAACTTTGGAGATAACCCACTTAGCGTCGTTACCAATGGTATCGAAGCTGATGTAGAACTTACCGGGTTTTACATTGAGGGGGTCAATAACCTGAACGTTGATAGGACCGGCATTCTGTTTGTAGCGAGGATGAGCGAGGACACAGGGGTTCTGCATATAAGCATTACCATAAACACCACCACTTACACTCTCTTTGAAAACGCCAGGAGCTTTACCTTCCTGACCAGGAGCACCCATAAGTTCCTGAATAGATTCTTCAGTAAGCTCGAGGGCACGACCACCATTACCGTAACCTTCGATACGGGTAATGTTGGGGGAGAGACCATATTCAGCCTGAATGATGGTACCACCATTCTCGGTTGCAGGATCATGAGGAATAGCAGTAACAGCAGAGATAGTACCGCCACGCTCGTTCTTACGACCAGCGAGGTAAGGCTCTTTCTGACCATCGAGGTTAGCTGCGTTGGTCTGAGAGTATTCTTTGAAGCGGTTGTGAGCGTAAGCAATAGCAATAAAGTAGTATTCCTTATTGTTTACAAGGTTGGTGTTAGTACCGGAAGCGAACTGGTCGGTAGTGATGCGGAAAGCATGCTGGATACCTGCATTTGCACCATTAACCTTAATATTACCAGTAAGAAGACCGGTAGTAGAGTTAGAAGTGAAGTTTACGAGGGTTCCGATAGGAACGGTCTTAGCGTCATCGTAGTAGTTCTCAATATCACATTGAGCTACGAGACGAGACTTGGTTTCGTCGTAGATGTCGGCAATAGAAGTGTTAGCATCCTTAAGCTGGAAGATCTGATAACCTTCGAACTTGTAGCTACGCTCGTCAACGCTATAAGCATGGCTTACACCATTAGCATCGGTATAAGAACGAACGATAGAAGGATCTTCCTCGGAGTACTTCTCACCATAGTTATTGGAAGAGGGCTGCTCGTAGGTAAGATAAAGGATAACCTCGTTGTTAAGTTCCTGAACAATTACAGTAGGAGCATCAGGACCATCAAGAACCTTGAAACAGTTCTCGAAGAGGGACTGACAAACGTCGTCAATTTCGCGGAGGAGTTCAACAGAAGACCATGCGCTACCAGAAGTAGCCTGAGCGAAAGGAATACCTACGGTAATGTAGTTAAGAGCACCAGGTTTCAAGGTGAAGGGACCTGCAGACTGCATGAAACGACGGTCACCAGGAGTTACATTAGCACCAGAGGTAACCTCGGTCCAGTCATTAGGATTGATAGAAGGAACGATACCATCGGTACCCCAGTGGAGAGGATCGGAATCGCCAGGGAACATAAAGTCGCAGTCGAGTTCGGTAGTACCGGAGGAGATTGCATTTCCACCATATTTCATACGTGAACCATTGAGCCAGAAGCCCTGGAGGTAACGGTAGTAGTGAACAGCTTTGGTAGGCTCACCATTGATAGCGGAAGTAGAGTTCTCATAGTAAACGAAGCGACGCATACCGAAACGCTCGTCGTCAATAATGTTGTTACCGAAGTTAACACCATTGATAGCGCAGTTTCCTACAGCATCACCAGGGGTGAAATACCATGCATCAGGATAGTAAAGGTCAGCATCATCGGTAAGTTTAATAGTATCGTAACCGCCACCAGGAAGTTTATATTCTTCAAGCTGTTCGGGGAAACGAATGCGCATTTTGTCAATATCAATCTTAGGATTATCCTTTCCATCGGGATCCATGTAAGGACCCTGGAAGAAGTCAATACCTACAGCAGGAGGAATACCACTATACTTACCAGTACCAGGGCCATCCTCTTCGTCACCATTGTAACAGTAACCAAGACCACGTTTTACGTCACAACCGATAAAGTCGTCACCTGCATAACCAAGGTCGGCGTCAACCCACTGAGAGAAGTAGGTATTACGGAGCTCATAAGTAGAACGGTTGATAATCTCATAGGAGTAGAAGGTCATATCGTTAATCTCATTGTTGGTAGAGAAAGCGAATGCCTGTGCACGGATTTCAAGACCGATAGCCTGACCCTGGGACTCAGTATGGGTGTTACCCATATCGTTGAATACCCACCAAATGGTCTGGTCGCCCTTGAGGACCTGGTCGGAAAGAAGACCACCACTTACGATTCCTGCACTATCCTCCATAGTGCGACGGGGAGAGTAGTTCTCACCGGGAGCAAGGCTTGCCTTAAGAGTACGGGGGCAGAGTGCATTATCGAAATCATAGTAAGGATAGTCACCAGCGGTATAATTGTACTCGCCATCACCATCAGCATCGTAGAAAGGAGCAAGATAGTGAGACTGATTGCCTTCGCCATGAGCGGGCCAATCCTTAATAGTCTGGGAGATTGCAGCATCATCGTAATTAGCATTCTGAACAGCACCATTAGGAGTATAGTCAAACATAGCCATGAAAGCCTGTACTTCAGCTTGGGTGATCTTGAAATGCTTGTCATATTTGTTGCAGACGTCAAGGGTAATATCAGCCTTGTTGTCTACAGTAAGAGGACCGGGCCAGTAATCATCACCCTCAGAACCGAAGCGGAGAGCTGCGATACGAAGCTGATCGTTAACATCGGTACCACCAATCCAAAGAGCTGCGCAGAACAGAGGAGTAGAGGTTCCGTTCTTAGGAATATGGTACTGGGCGAGAGATCCATCGTACCACATGTTGCCGTAGCCGTTAATAAGCGCGCGAACGTTGTTGACATTCAGTTCAGCGGTACTCTGTGCGCGTTTACACACAGCAGCCTTGCTCTGAACCTGAGCCTTCTTGGCGGTGTTGCGCTTGCAAGTTGTACACTCACGAGCCACTGCCGTTCCCACCACAGATGAGAACAAGAAAGCCGCTAAGACAAATTTGCTAAATATATTTTTCATTTCTATTTTATTTTTTCTCATTTAACAAGGGTTAGAATCCGTAGGTAAGAGTGAGACGGATTTGACGAGGAGTATTGTAGTTCCATGTGTTGTTGCTCATATAGATAGTATAGAGATCACGGAACGACTGAGGATCGAGATAAGCACCGATGATGGACTGGGTCTCGGGGTCAGTCAAGTAACCATTGTCAGAGGGGCTACCGGTAACAGAGAATACGCCAATGACATTACGAATGTCGAGGATGTTTTTTACGTTAACAGCGGCATTGATATAGGTCTGACGAGGTTTACCCTTGGATTTGATGTTGATGTACCAGGTCTTGTCGGCAACAGCATCGAGGTAGAATCCCCAAGGCAGACGAGCACCACGATAGGAACCTACGATGGTAGCCTGACGGTTGGAGAATGCCTTGGTGTAAGGACGACCGGACTGTGCACAAGCCATGAAGTTGAAACCGAGGTTCTGGAGAGGATAGCGTTCAACCTGTTCTTTCTTACCGGTTTCTTTGTTCTTCTTGGTACCAGTGTAGTGCCAGCCATCTTTCATACCGAAACGGTAGTCAACGTTGGCTTTGAACTCATGACGACGGTCGTCAGAAATGGGGTTGAGCATCTTAAGAGTGGTGTAACCTTCCTTGATAAGTTCGCTCATGGTAGTAGAACTCAAACCGGTACCTTCAGCATACTGGAGGGTGTAGTTTGCGTTGATACGGATACGATCGGTAGAACGGAGGTCATAGGAGAAGGTGAAACCCTTGGTGGTCTTGAAGTCGAGGTTGTCGTAGGAATAGTAGTTGGTGTTGGGGTCAGCACCTGCATACTGAACGAGCTGGATAAGGTCGCGAGTCTCTTTGTAGTAAGCGGTAACACCAACAGCCATTTTCTTGGTAAGAGCCTGCTGGAAACCGAGCTCATAGTTAGTGATGCGCTCAGGCTTCAGGTTGGGGTTATTGATAGTGCTGATCTGGTTCATATAGAGGTAGCTGAAGTAGTCAGCCTGCCAGCCGCCGGAAGGACGACGAGCAATAATATCGTAGCTAGCCTTGAACTGAGCAGATTCACCGATGGGGAAGGAGAATGCGATACGAGGCATTACTACAATCTGGGGAGTATAGTCTTCGAAAGCCTTGGAGCTAACCTTGTTGCCAGAACCATTACCGGTGGTAGCGGTCTCATGACCTTCAGCGGTACGGAAAGGAGTAGGTTTACCAGATTCACCGGAGATTGCGCTGGGAGAGGATACCTCTACACCATTAGCATCGTACCAGGTAGAACCACTACGATAACCACGGATGGTAGGAGTGATATTAGGATCATCGTTGTCAACATAAACTACCCAATCATCCTGTGCAGCATTAGCGAAGCTGCCATCTGCATTACCAGTATTGATTGCGATATTGGAGTTGCGAAGGTCGCCAACAGTATAGGAGTCATAGAGGAGGTAAGGATCTTTAAGAACGTACTGGTTACCGTCGAAGTAGTCAACACGTACACCTACGTTGAAGATGAGGTCCTGGAACTGGAATTTATCCTGAATGTAACCAGCCATGTAGATGGGTGAGAACATAGGACGATACTGGAAGTTTTCATGACCTTTGCTCTTAGGATCAAAGAAGTCATCAAGGCTCCAGTTCTTACCATTATATTTAGCACCGGTATGGTCATAACCATAGTAGCTAACTACGGTATTGTAGCTGTTGAAGAGGTCGGAAGCGGAGAACATCTCGAGAACATTGTTCAAACCCATATTCTCAGCAGCATTGGTATACCAGTTGGGATCATAGCGGTCTACATCAAGCCAATCACTTGCAGAAGCGCCGAGAGCCTGACGGAGACTAGCGTCAAAATAGGTCTGACCATCACCAACGAGACGATTGTAGTCAACGGTAAGAACACCATCTTCCATGTGTTCGATAGGATGATCAAAGTCGAGCTGAGTGATGTGAGCATTTGCCTGCTGACGCATAATACTCCAGAGGCTATAAGCGCTGAGGCTATATGCAGCGGAGTTGGACTGGTCGTACTGGAAACCGAGTTCAATTTCGTGCTTACCGTTAATGGTAGCCTGAGCCTTAATCTGACCATAGAGATAAGTGGACTCGGACTCGGAGTAACCGGAGCTCTGAACACCTACGTTAGAGAATACACCATAGATGCTAGAGGGGGAACCACCATTGATGAGGCCCTTGTAACCCTGGATGTAGTCAAAGGTAGTAAGATAGGGCTTAAGATCGGTGAAGGAGCGGAGCTGAATATTGTAGTTAGCAAGTACGGGGTTGTACTGAGAGGGGATGAACTCATCGATATCGAGTACATCACGCCAGCTGTTCTGTACATTAGCATACTGCTCAACACCATTGTAGAGATAATCAGTCTTGGGAGCATAGGTACGCTCTTTCTCGGTGAAGAACTGACCTACGTGACCATATTTGAGAACGTCGTTAATGCTATTGCCGTAGCTCTCGTTGTAGGAGAGGCCCATTACACGGTTGTACATAGCAGAAACGTTCCACATAACGTTCGTGATGGCTTTTGCGTGCTTTGCCTCAGCATCTGCGGAATTAGCATCGATCTGCTCATCGGGGAAACGCTGGGAAAAGTCGGCGGTAATAGCGAAACTCTGAGTCTGGTCAACGCCATTAGCCATACGAGTCATATTGAGAGGAGAGAGGGCTGCGGAAGCAGCTTTATAATAAGTATACTCACCGGTAAGTTCGAGAGTAGCATACTCAGAGAAACGGAATGCGAGAGCGAGTTGAGCTGCGAGGTTATAAGTACGGAAGTTTGCAGCACGATCAGCACTAGCATAATAATTTCTAGCGGTGGGTCGCTTGATAGTTACAAAGTCAGATGCACGGAGATATTCAGCTGCATAGTTTACGGTATTATCAACAGGGTTGTAAGACAAAGGCGCATTTTCCAATTCAATTACTTTCTCATCATTTACTACCTGATAATTGTAACCTCTGGCACGGTAAGCACCCCAAGGATAATAGGTACCTTCACCGGTAAAACGGAAACCGATGAGGGTTCTGTCAGTATGAGAGCCGTCAGCATTCTGTTTGTGCTGAGTGTAGAGAGGACCACTAAGATAAGTAGTCAGTTTGTTGTAGAGACGGTAGTCAGCCATTACATCGTACTTAACGATACCGTTGAACTGACTTGAAGGGGGTTTGAGAGTTACGATCTGGGTACCACCGACAGATTCACCGATGGAAGCAGGGGTACCACCAAGAATAACCTGGATAGAAGCAATAGCCTCTTTAGGTGCATTAACACCAGTTCTCTTACGGACACTACCCTGCATGGTAACCATACCGTCCTCACCACGAGCGGTACCGGAACCGCCATCGCTAAAACCTACACCACCGACGGCAGCCACAATAGCGTCTACCGACTGGCCAGGCATACGGGCTATATCCTTATCACTAAGGGTACTACCGGAGGATGCATCTCCGATATCGATAATTTTTACTTTTTCGGTTACAATTTCAACAGCATCAAGGGTCTCAGCTTCTGGTTTAAGCTGGACGTCTACGAGTGTGAAACCCGAAGCTTTAACTTGGACACCGGTACGTTTGTGGGTTGCATAACCTACGAAGGAAACTTCGATGTCATACGTTCCCACTTGGAGTCCATTGACAATGTAGATACCGTCAAAGTTGGTCTGTGCTCCAGTCACTTGTTGGCCATTTTGTTTAACGACCACGTTGACAATGGGCATAGGATCACCAGACTTTGCATCGGTAACGGTACCTTTCAATGTTTGTGCGAGTACCGCAACATTAGCTGCTAATAACAGCCCGATGGTTAAAAGTACTTTTTTGAACATACTCATTGGATTTTATTAATTTATTTTATTTCGTTTATCTCAAATCAGTAATATACTTGTTCTCGAGGATGGTCTGATAGATGATAGCGCGACGGAGGTCGAATGACTCTTCTAATACTTCTTCATTACTATTATCCTGAGCCTCTACGCTGGCAGCCTGCTGACTACGTCGCTTTGACTCGGACGCTCTGCGCTGAGCCTCCTGACGCTCGGCTTCGCGTTGACGAAGTTCTCTAAGTAAAGCTTCCTGACGCAATGCCTCCTGACGGAGAGCTTCCATACGGGCCATTTCTTCCTGAACAGCCTCATCCTCATATGAGAAATATGGGGCTGCCACTTCTTCCTTCAGGGAAGCTTCGAGGTTTCCCTCAAAGCTCTCCTTGTGGAAGTTTTCTTCATAAGCATCTTCGTCATATTCTTCCTCATAATTTGAGTTGGAAACAGACGAACCCTGCTGGGGAGCAGACTCCGACTCGTTCTGACGACGGAACATCTTCACTATTGATCCGCCAAAGACGGAGAACAGGAGGAAGCCAATCCATAAGATATCGCCAAAGTCCATTGTCTGCTCTTTTTATTTATTGAACAATTATATTATTATATATTGCAAACGATCTTAGTTTCTTGCACCCTGAAGAGCTTTCTCTTCATTCTTCTTGGATATTTCGTAAACGATGGGGCAAGCGATGCAGAGTGATGAGAATACACCGCAAACAACACCAACCAAGAGGGCGAAGATGAAACCACGGATTACTTCACCACCAAAGATGAACATCATAAGGAGGGTGAAGAAGGTGGTTCCGCTAGTATTGATGGTACGAGCCAAAGTGGAGTTGATGGCATCGTTCATCTGGGTCTTAAGATCACGCTTGGGATAAAGTTTCTTGTTTTCGCGTACGCGGTCGAAGATTACCACAGTTGCGTTGATAGAGTAACCGATAATGGTAAGTACGGCTGCGATGAAGGACTGGTCAACTTCGAGGTTGAAGGGGAGCAGACCATGGAGGAGAGCGAACATACCAATTACGAGAATGGTATCGTGAGCAAGAGCTGCTACGGATCCAAGACCGAAACGCCAGCTCTTGAAACGGATTCCGATATAAGCAAAGATTACAAGAAGACCACCGAGAACGGCGAGGATAGAACGGCTCTTGAGGTCGTTAGCGATAGTAGCGCCAACCTGCTCGCTCTGGATGATACCCATAGGGTTGGTTTCGGTGCTCTGGAAATCCTTTTCAGAGATTGCCTCTGCAAAGAAGTTCTTGGTACCTGCATAAAGCATACCCATGATTTCGTCCTTAACGGCGTCGGTATCTTCATTTACTTTATATTTAGTAGTTACCTTAACCTGGTTGGAAGGACCATAGGTCTTAACCTCGGGAGCTTCGCCCTTGAACTGGTCAGCCAAAGAGGAACGAACCTCGTTAACGCTTACGTTCTGGTCGAAACGGACAACATAGGTGCGGCCACCGCTGAAGTCAATACCATAGTTGAGGTGACGGAAAGCCATACCGCCAAAGCAGAGAAGGATAGCAACGAGAGCTACACCATAGAAAGCTTTGCGCTTGCCAAGGAAATCAACCTTGGTATTCTGCATAAAGTTTTCGGAGAAGCTGAAGGAGAAGTTGAGTTTCTTCTTGTGGTTGAGCATCCAGTCGATGCAGAGACGGGTGATGAAGATAGAAGTGAAGAGGGAGGTTACGATACCAAGACAGAGGGTAACTGCGAAGCCCTGTACAGGACCGCTACCGAAGATGATAAGTACGAGACCAAGGAGGAAGGTAGTAACCTGACCGTCGATAATTGCAGAGTAAGCGTTGCGGAAACCTTCTTCAACTGCATTGGCCATAGTCTTGCCTGCACGAAGTTCTTCCTTCACGCGTTCATATATAATCACGTTACCATCGACAGCCATTGCCATGGTAAGTACGATACCGGCGATACCGGGGAGGGTGAGAACTGCTCCGATAGAAGCGATAACACCCATGAGGAGGAATACGTTGGTGATGAGAGCAACAACAGATACCCAACCTGCGCGGTTGTAGAAGAGTACCATGTAAACGAGTACCACTACAAAAGCGAGGATGAAGGAGAGGATACCATTGCGGATGGACTCCTGACCGAGAGAAGGTCCTACTACAGCTTCCTGAACGATAACTGCAGGAGCGGGAAGTTTACCACTCTTAAGAATGTTGGCAAGGTCCTTAGCCTCTTCGAGAGTAAAGCTACCGGTAATGGAAGAACGGCCACCGGCAATTTCGGTGTTGATTACAGGAGCAGAGTATACGAGGTCATCGAGAACGATGGCTACGCAACGGCCAATGTTGTTCTTGGTGATGTTTTTCCACTCGCGCGCGCCTTCGTTATTCATAGTCATAGAAATCTCGTTGCCGCCGTTGGAACTGAAGTCGGAACGGGCATCGGTAACAACACTACCGTCGAGGAGAGCGGAACCGTCGCGGGTCTCAATCTTGAGTGCATAGAGAGCATATACGTCGGAACCTTCCTGAGTCTCCTTAGCGGACCAGAGGAATTTGAGACGACGGGAGTCGAAAACTTTCTTCTCGGCAGCAAGGGCAATCATACGGCTGATTTCAGCACGGTCGGAACCTTTGGCATAACCCATAACGGGGCCATAGATACGGCCGGTCTGACGGTCCATGTTGGGGTTGAGCTTAGCGAAAAGGGGATTTTCCTTTGCCCATGCCTCAGCGTCGGCGGGATCAGCTTTGGTTTCTTCTGTATTGTTGAGAGTAGCGAGGAGGGAGTCTTCAGCATTAGCAGCCTCAACCTTGGTGGAGTCGGTTGCTTCTTCAGCCTTGGGCTCTTCTGCTTTCTTGTTGTTCAAAGCAACAGCAGCTTTGTTTACAGCATCGAGAGCTGCAAAAGCGTTGTTAGCATCTTTCTGAACTTCTTCTACATCATCGTGGCCACCACAAGCAGCCCAGAATTCGAGCTGAGCAGTACCTTGCAGAAGTTTGCGAACACGTTCGGGATCTTTTACACCAGGAAGTTCAACGAGGATACGCTCGGAAGCCTGGAGCTTCTGAATGGTAGGCTGAGCAACGCCGAACTTATCGATACGCTGACGGAGGATTTCGTAAGTACGATCATAAGCGGAAGCAGCTTCTTCTTTCACGACCTTGATAACGGCATCGTTGTTGTCGGAAAGTTTGATTTTGTCACGAAGCTGGGTGCTGAAATAACTAGCGAGCGATACGTTGGGATCAACAGACTTGATAGCGTCATAGAACAGCGATACGAAATCGCGGTTGGTAGTAGTCTTCTGGTTCTTGAGAGCAAGGTCAATAGCCTTGTTGAAAGTGGAGTCCTCGGTGTGGTTGGCAAGAGCCTTTACAACGTCAACGGTGGAAACCTCCATCATAACGTTCATACCACCCTTAAGGTCAAGACCAAGGTTAATCTCACGGCTCTGGCACTGGCGATAGGTAAAGCCAAGCCAAATCTTTTCGTTTGCCATAGAGTCAAGATAGCGGGATTCACAAACGGTAGCAAGAGAATCCATTACTACCATTGCCATCTTATCGTCATTGTTGGCTAATTGAAGAGCTAGTTTTTTCGTAGATTCTTCGTTAACGAAAGCTTCTTTTTTTGCTTTGGCATGCTTCTCTACGTTCCTAGTTGCGAAAGAAAACGACAATTGGAACAGACAAGCAAGCACAAAGCAGACAGTCAAAAATTTGATAAGTCCTTTATTCTGCATAATTTATATAATAATTAGTTTATTTTTTTATCATACATAAGAATGTGCAAAGATAAGAAAAAAAAACGAAATAGCAATCATTTGAAAAAAAAAGTTTACTTTTGCAAAAAATTTAGCACCCTTAATCATGTCTGTCGATGATTCCAAAAACAACGTTTTCACGTTGAAAGAGTGGGCAAAAGAAGATAAGCCCCGAGAAAAATTAATGGCCTTGGGAAAGAAAAAACTTTCTAATGCCGAACTGATAGCCATCCTGCTTGGGAGCGGAAGCAAGGGCGAAAGTGCCGTAAGTCTGGCGAAAAGAATTCTGAATAGCGCCAACAACGACCTCAACGAACTCAGAAATCATGGTATCAGCGAGTTGTCGAGGTTCAAAGGAATGGGAGAAGCTAAGGCTATTACCTTGATAGCAGCCATGGAACTCGGGTACAGACTGATCAATTCCAACTCCCAGCAGAAAGAAAACGTGGTCCGAAATAGCCAAGATATTTTTGACTATATTGCTCCCCTGGTCATCGACCTGAAACACGAAGAATTTTGGGCAATTTATCTCAATATCCGAAACAAAATAATCGGAAAAAAGTTAATTGCTAAAGGCGGAAGTACAGAAACATCTGTCGACATTCGGGAAGTATTTTCCGAAGGGTTGACTCTAGGAGCAAATTCTGTTGCAGTCGTTCACAATCACCCCTCCGGGAGTCTGAATCCAAGCAAGCAGGACATCAATCTGACCCAACGGCTTCTTGAAGCAGGGAAAATTCTTAGAATCAATCTGATCGAGCATTTGATTATAGGAATACTTCCAGACGGAAGCCCATCCTATTACAGTTTCTTTGACGAAGGAAATGTCATCATTTAGGGCCACTCCTACTAATTCGGATAATTCATAGAATCAGAATAATGCACGTCCTCTCCCACCCTTAAGGGAGGACTCGTATTAGAGCAGACAGGGATTAGGATTCTGTTTTTTTCAGACTTGAATCGGACCTGGCACGAATTTTGACTCCCTAGGCATTCGCTAACAACTGCCAAGGAACCATCTATTTCGCATAAAGCCTCCACTTAGGCTCCACATTAAGAGCACTAAATGACAATTTTGTCGACTCCAAGTGGACTCTAGGTAGACGCTAGGTGGACGCTATATGGACGCTAGGTGGACGCTATATGGACGCTAGGTGGACCCTATGTGGACCCTATGTGGACCCTATGTGGACCCTATAGGAACTTTGTATGAACCCTAAACAGAGAGTAATCGCTTAGCAATCCAATCGAACAAACCTGGACCCCCCCAAAAAATATCAGGCAAAAAAACACGCCGCAAGATTTGTCATCATGCAGCGTGGAAATCATGGAATCAAACAGTTACTCCGAATTACTAGAGTTCAACTTCAACACTTACGGAGTCCATTTTTCCGCCCAAAGGAGGATTGAGCTTACTCACTTTTACCCATATTCCTTCAACAGATAGGAATTCCTTACGGACAGCCTCACCTATTCGTCGTCCCACATGCTCCAATAAATGGGAAGGCTTCATCATCTCGCGTTTCACAGTCTGGTAAACAGCCAGATAATTGACCGTATCATTCAAATCGTCGGACAGCTGGGCCTTGGATGTATCCACCTTCATTCGCAGATTGACAAGAAATCTGGTTCCTATTGCCTGTTCCTCTTCGAAACATCCATGAAAGGCATAGAACTCCATATTGTCAATGGAAATAAAATTCATAGAACTAAATATTTACGTTAACCTATAGAAAAGATAAACGCCCCCATTAGAGAGGGCGTTCGCTGTATTTCTGAAGTCCATTAGATGATAGACTCGAATTGCTTGAGGAAACGGAGATCGTTCTCAAAATAGAGACGCAAATCGCGAATCTGATACTTGAGCATAGCCATACGTTCTACGCCCATTCCCAAAGCAAAACCAGAGTACTCGTTAGGATCTATTCCACATGCTTGCAGCACGTTGGGGTCTACCATACCGCAGCCGAGAATCTCAAGCCAACCGGTACCTTTGCAGATATTGCAACCTTTTCCGCCACAGATGTTGCAAGAGATATCCATCTCGGCCGAAGGCTCGGTAAAGGGGAAGTAGGAAGGACGGAGACGAATCTGGGTCTGCTCGCCAAACATCTCTTTTGCGAAATAGAGCAAGGTCTGTTTCAAATCGGAGAAGGAGACCTTCTTGTCCACGTAGAGAGCCTCTACCTGATGGAAGATGCAATGAGCACGGGCGGAAATGGCCTCGTTGCGGAATACGCGGCCAGGAGCAATAATTCGGATAGGGGGCTTGCTATGCTCCATAACACGAACCTGAACAGACGAAGTATGGGTACGTAGGGCCACTTCCTGGCGACCTTCTTCTTTCTCTACAAAGAAAGTATCCTGCATATCGCGGGCAGGGTGATCGGGCGGGAAGTTGAGAGCTGAGAAAAGATGCCAGTCATCCTCAATCTCAACGGACTCGGCTACGGTAAAGCCGATACGGGCAAAGATGTCGCAGATTTCATTCATCACAACGGAAAGCACGTGACGGCTACCCAATTGTGCGAATTCTGCAGGCATGGTAAGGTCGGAATAGTTGTTCAGTTCCTGGCTTTCCTCAACAAAGTTCTTGAATTCTTCAATCTTATTCTGGGCGGCTACTTTCAACTGATTGAGAGCCTGGCCCATCTCCTTTTTCTGTTCGTTGGGGATGGTCTTGAACTGTTCGAAAAGATCGCTAATCAAACCTTTCTTGCCCAGATACTTAATACGGAATTGCTCTACCTCGGCAGCTTTATCCTGAAATTTCTCGATAGAAGTTGCCTGAATATCTTTGATATATTCTGCTATTTTTTCTTTCATATTGCTAATAACGGATAGCTTGAAATGATAGTATATCTCGATGAAGAAATTTTATTTCTCTACGATAGAAATCTTGAACTTAACGTCCTCGATGGGGCGGTCTGCCTTTCCGGTAGGAACGGCTGCAATCTTATCAATAACCTCAAGACCTTCAACAACTTCGCCAAACACGGTATAATCCATATCGAGATGAGGAGTACCGCCGATGGTACGATAAGCCTCGATAGCCTCGGGAGTGAGCTGTTTGTTCATCTGCTGCTGGAGCATCATCAAACGCTGGCCATCCCACACATTACCCTGGACGATATAGAACTGGCAGGAAGAGGAAGCCTTTTGAGGATTGCCGTCACGGGCGGCCGCAAGGGCTCCTTTCTTATGGAAAAGCTTTTTGTTAAACTCGGCAGGAATGCGATAATCGAGGCCACCTGCTCCAAGCATCTGATCGGGTTTGGCATTACGGGAATCGGGGTCTCCGCCCTGAATCATAAACTGATTGATTACGCGATGAAAGAGGAGATCGTTATAGAAACCTTCGCGGACCAATTTTAGGAAATTGTCTCTATGTTGAGGAGTTTCATTATAGAGTTTACATGTCATATTTCCGTAGGAAGTCTCAATCATGACATAGTAAGTTTTCTCGGGTTCCTTTGATTGTGTTTCAGCCTTTTGAGTAGTCTTTTGAGCACATGCGGTAAAGAGCAGGAGCGAAAAAGTCAGTAAAAAAGAGAGTTTTTTCATGATAATATCTAATATTTTATTATTTTTGCAACTGCAAAAGTAGTAATAAAATCGAATATAACAGAAAAATTATGAATAAAAAACTTCTTGCATTCGCTTGCGCAATTTTAATTGGCGGACTCTCAGCTATTTTGTTTACCGCTTGTGACAAAGACACCAACTGCTATGTTCAGGTAAAGGTTGTTGACGAAACCACCAAAGCTCCCCTAAAAGGTGCATTTGTAAAGATTGACATTGACAGCAGTTTTGTCAGCTCAGAAGGTCATACCGATGCTTTAGGTATCTTCAATACTACCTTCTCCGCTCCTGCTATCTTCAACGTAAATGTTGTTTACGAAGATGGCTACGATGACACCTACACCCGCGACCAGTTCTACTGCTATCGCAAGGGCAGCAACACCATCCGTTTGAAAGAAGGTGATACCGTCTACACTACCGTAAACGTTGAGAAAACCATCTATCACGAGACCAGATAGTAGAACCCAAAACTATTCATTCCATGAATATTAACCTCACTAGTGGCGATCTTGAACAGATTGCCGCTTTTGGTATCTCTCCCGAGGAGATAGAACGTCAGATTGCCAATTTCAAGAACGGATTTCCCAAGACCCAGTTACTGGAGGCTGCTACCGTCGAGAATGGCGGCATAACCCGTTTGTCAGACGAAGACATTACCCGATACACCCAGGCCTACGAAAGATTATCGAAAGGCAGAAAGATATTAAAATTCGTTCCCGCATCGGGTGCCGCAACCCGAATGTTCAAGGATCTCTACACCTTTACCGCGTCGTATTTCGGTATGGACCAAAATGTAGCCCACGAATACCCCGAGGTTAAAGAGTTTCTTGAACACATACGCAGTTTTGCCTTCTTTGACGACTTGCGCAACTGTATGAAACGCTCGGGACTTGATTTCGGCGAATACATGGACCGAGGAGATTTCTCTACTGTGATCAACTTTCTTCTTAAAGAAGGTTATCTCGGATACGGAGTCAAGCCTAAGGCCCTACTCAAGTTCCACAAATATGGTCAGGTATGCCGAACCTCGTTGGAGGAGCACATTGTAGAAGGTATTGAATACGCGCAAACCGATGACGGCCAGGTGAACATCCATTTTACCGTTTCTCCGGAACATCGCCCATTGTTCCGCAAGAAGGTTGCCGAAGTCAAGAAATTCTATGAGAGCGCTTTTGGCGTAAAGCTAAACATCTCGTTCTCTGAGCAGAAACATTATACAGATACCATAGCTGTAGACGAACAGAACAACCCCATCCGAGATGAACAGGGAAGACTCACCTTCCGTCCTGGCGGACATGGAGCCCTGATTGAGAATCTTAACGAGCAGAAAGCGGACATTATCTTTGTAAAGAATATCGACAATGTGGTACCCGACTGGATGAAACATACCACCATCGTTTACAAAAAAGCTTTGGCCGGTATGCTACTCGATTTACAAGAACAATCATTCGATATTCTTAGAAAGCTGTCCGAGAAGAGTCCTTCTGAATCGGACCTCAAAAAAGCAGAAGAGTTTATCACAAAGACTCTTCATATCGAATTGCAACCTACTGCAAGTATGACTATTGAGGAGAAAAAATGCCTTCTCTTCAATATTCTCAACCGCCCCATGCGAATATGCGGTATGGTGAAGAATCAGGGAGAACCCGGAGGCGGTCCATTCTATGTCCGCGACACCCGTGGCGAGCGTAGTCTTCAGATTGTCGAGACCGCTCAGATCAATCGGAAAGATCCTCAACAGGAAGCCATCCTCAACGGAGCAACCCATTTCAATCCGGTAGACCTCGTATGTGCCACCAAGGATTATCGTGGCCGACGTTTCAATCTTCGTAAGTATGTAGACCCTGAGACGGGCTTTATCTCCAAGAAGAGTAAAGGAGCTTTAGTCGTAAAATCACAAGAGCTTCCCGGTCTATGGAATGGCGCTATGGCCCATTGGACTACCATCTTTGTCGAAGTTCCTCTAGCTACTTTCAACCCCGTAAAAACGGTAAATGATTTACTCCGTAAAGAGCATCAGGAAGGAGTATAAATAAAAAAGTTGTAAAAATATTTTGTCATATCAAATAATTGATGTACTTTTGCAAAATATTTGTATAGAGAACAATTCTCTATTATAAACTATAATTCAGTTGATTAAATAATAATTAAAAAGTATAATATCATGGGTATTAACGCAAACAAAAAGGTTAAGAGAAGAAAAGTGAGAGTTCAGGGCAACAAGAACTCCACCAACAACTGGGGTATCAATGCTGCTGGCTGGAACGCTGTTCACAAAGCCATCATCAACGCTGCTGAATAAGCAACCTGACCCAAACGAACGAAAGCCTCAAGCCAACACTTGAGGCTTTTTCGTGCATTGGCCATTGCGATCTCTTTCAAAGAATTGTATAATATTATTCCTATTTACACAAAAATATGAATATTGAACAAGCCCGATTGCTCTGTCTGGAAAAACCACATACTTCGGAGGATATGCCTTTCGGAGACGACCTGGTAGCCTTTCGTGTAGTGGGCAAGATATTCGCTTGTCTTCCGCTTGAGAAGCCAAATCTCTTGGTTTTGAAATGTAATCCTGAGGAGTTTGACGACCTTCTGGCTCAGCACTCTTCAATAGCCCAGGCTTATCATTGGCACAAGAAGCATTGGATTGAGATTCAGCTTGACGGGGAGGATATTACAGACAGCCTGGTAAAAGGATTGATCGGCAAGGCCTACGACATAGTTGTATCGAAACTGACCAAGAAACTACGTGCCGAGCTAGGGTTATAGAATCACTACGCTTCAATTTTCGCCCTGGTTCCGAAAAAAATTCGTATCTTTGCAACTTGAAATGAAACACGTCGCACAACTGTCAATATGGATTTCTCTACTGGTTATCACCCTAATGAGTGGTGGCATCCACTATATCAGTTGTGCATGCAAACACAAAGTCTACATCAATCAGGAGGACATCTGCTGTCACAAAGACAGTAAATGTATGGTAGAATACAACATTCCTATTCCTGATGGCTATGGTGTAGACAACCTGGAGATTGACCAGGTGCAGCTGCCGTTGGCGATGGCTTTGTACGCCAATCCCATTGGATTATTGCATCAGACTCACTCTCAGACAGGAGGAGAAAGACTCAACCTGCAAACCAAACCGCCTTCTCCCCCACCCTGTCCGCTTCCGCTACGGATTTGATTGATACGCCCTCCTTATAGACATTCGACTCTTCGTTCAGAGGAGTAACTTACTATTTGTATCATTCATTCAAATCCATCTTAATGAAACATTATATATTGTTAGGACTCACCTTGCTGGTATGCCTGTCTCTACAGGCCCAGAACGACAGCACCCGAACGCTGAAATCGGTCTCTATTCGCGGCAGAAGCGAGATAAAGATGCAACGTCTCAGCGGGGCCGAGAACGGCCAGATGATGGGGCTTGGCGAATTGAAACGTGCGGCATGCTGCAACCTAGGCGAGAGCTTTGTAACCAACCCAAGCGTCGATGTCAACTATAGCGATGCAGCCGTGGGTGCCAAACAGATTAAACTTCTCGGACTGAGTGGTCTATACGTTCAGATGCTTACCGAGAATATGCCCAACCTCACAGGTGCAGCCACCCCTTATGCCCTCAATTATGTACCAGGAACCTGGATGAGAAGTATTTCTGTCAGCAAAGGAGCTTCATCTGTAAAGCATGGCTTTCAGAGTATCACAGGTCAGATAGACGTAGAATATCTCAAGCCCGACGAGCCTTCTGGACTATTACTCAATCTGTTTGGCGACAGCAAGGGCAAAGCTGAAGGCAACATTGTAGCCAGCCGCCGACTGACCGACAAGCTGGGAACAGAGGTTCTGGCCCATTACGAGAAAGACTTTTCTCACCTTGACCATGACGGAGACCTCTGGCACGACTCCCCTTCAATAGAACAGATACACCTCTCTAACCGATGGAAATATATGGGAGAGAATTACATCTTCCACGGCGGCCTGGGATTTCTTTCCGAGAGAAGAGAAGGTGGTCAGATATTAAGCGAAAGTTTAGCCACTCCCTACCGGGTACTGCTCAATAACAACCGCTTCGATGTCCACATGAAGCATGCCTACATTATCGACCATGGTCATAACACCAACATAGCCCTAATCGCCACCTTCAACCACTTCGACCTCGACGGCCTCTTCGGAGCCAAGGACTATCTCAACCGACACAACAATCTGTCTACCCAGCTCCTCTTCGAGCACGACTTTGACTTTGTGCATTCTATCTCGGCAGGACTCAGTTTCAAGGCTGACAATATGGACGAAACACTCAAGGGAACGTTCTCCTCAACCCAGGAGCTTGTACCAGGAGCCTATGCCCAATACACCTTTACTCCCACCTACAAGTTTACCGCTATGGTGGGTATTCGAGCCGACTACAGCAACCTTTACGGAGCATTTGCAACTCCCCGAATGCACCTTAAATGGATGCCTGCTGACTGGGTTACAATACGCGGTTCGTTAGGAAAAGGCTATCGTGTACCCTACGTTCTGGCAGAAAACCACTTCCTTCTGGCTTCGGGCCGACAACTCAACATCAACCCCGATCTCAACATGGAAGAGGCATGGAATACCGGTATCTCAGCTGCATTCACTATCCCCGTTGCAGAGAAGAAATACCTCAAGATAAACTACGAGGAATACTATACCAACTTCCTGAATCAGGCTGTCATCAACTACGATTCTGACCCCTTGGCCATCACCATAGATAACCTCGATGGCCGTTCCTACTCCCATACCATCCAGGTGGATGCAACCTACCCCATCGTGGACGAACTTCTGGAAGCGACCGCCGCTTTCCGTGTCAACGACGTGCGTTGTACCTATGATAACCAGCTCAGAGAAGCACCCCTTACATCCCGACTGAAAGGCCTCTTTACCGCCTCGTGGAAACCCCGAATGGGACTCTGGCAGGTAGACCTTACCCTCCAGATAAATGGAGGCGGCCGAATGCCCGATCCTTATACCCTTGACGACGGAAGCCTCTCCTGGGATGAGAGATTCCCCGCCTATCCTATGCTTAACGCACAGATAACCCGAAATTTCCGCCACTACAGTATCTACATTGGAGGCGAAAACCTTACCAACTACCGCCAACCCAACCCCATCATCAAAGCCACTAATCCCTGGAGCGATAGTTTCGAACCCACTATGATATGGGGACCCATGCACGGCATAATGGGATACTTCGGCATCAGAGCCAACCTCTTCGGAAAAGATAAATAACCAAAATAAGCTTTTAATCATTCAATTACAATAACCATGAAGAACATTCTCAACGTGCTATTCCTTAGCATTGCCCTATTGTTGGGCGGATCACAACTGCGCATGCTTGTAGTAAAAACTACGCCCGAAATGCATTGCAACAAATGTGAGACCAAAATCAAGAAACACATGATGTATGAACGTGGCATTACCAAGATTGAAACCTCTCTTGAGAAACAGACCGTTACCTTCACCTATGATGCCCGTAAGACTAATGCAGAAAACATCACTAAAGCCATGAGCACTATCGGATACGAATGTAAGGTAGTCAAAGACGTTCCAAAAGAAAAAGACAAGAAGAAGAAATAACCCAACCAGCCACCAACAGGAGAGAGGAGTCCTCTGAGAGGAAATCCTCTCTCTACTATATTCTAAGAGACTACGAGTCTTCAGAGTAGAATCCAAGCTATAATATTCCTACGCCCGCGTACAATAATATTAAAACAGCCACGTTTCTTAAAAAAACGTCCCTATGAAACGTCATTATATATTCTTCTTTTGTATAACCCTTGCCACGATGTTACTCGCTTCATGTTCAAGTGACTATCACTACGCTAAACAATATCTTCGCAAGCATAAACACAAAAGTTCCAAAGCCACCGAACAGATATATGTCTATCTTCCTAAGACAGTAGCCTTTACCAATACATCGGCCGCAGTCGACACAACCAGTCTGTCGCCAGAACAGAAGGACTCGGTTCATGCCGAGCTCAACGCCATTCTTGGCCGGCTGAACGATTCCATCTTCCTGAGCCAATTCTCTCAGTCATTGCTCTATACGCTGAGCAAATCTCACATTCCGGTAATTGTAGTACAGGAAGAGAGACTGTTGCCCCCACCCTCTCGCGACGCACTCATACTCGACATCTATGCACTTGAGGCAGAAGAGTTTGTAGAATCCTCACGTAGTGATTTCTATACCCGCAAAGGGACCTATTATGCCTACGACCACAATATACGTCACTTTTCGGGCAATGTATGGCTGCAGATGGACTACGACACCAGTTTCTACTTCTACAACATAGAATTATCTGATGATATGGACTTCCATGGAGTAGTATTATCAATGAAAAACGAAAAGGCCAATATGCAGGTGGAACAGAAAAAGATAAATGTTAACGACGCCTATGCTGTTGCACGTCAGATGGGTACAGATTGCGCAGTAATGTACATTGAGAAGATTCTTCACGACTATGTCCGCACCAAGAACGGAACCAACACCTGGTACCTTTTCTACGACCACCACGACAACGACATTCACCTGATGATACCTTACGAGTCAGGGACAAAAGTTGGATTTGAGAAGTTAAAATAGTCACTTTTCCTTGGGATTTTAATTATAGCCTAGGCTACATCGTCAGATAGCCTAGGCTATTTTGTCGATAGCCTGAGCTACTTCACCAGTTAGCCTAAGCTACATCACCAGTTAGCCTAGGCTATTTCACTAGTTAGCCTAGGCTATTTTTGGGGTATAAAAGAGAAAAAAAGAAGAAGGGTAACCCCAAAATGAATGAGGTTACCCTTCTATAAAGGACTACTACCGGGACGTTTTAGGTGGACTGGTTACGATTTTCTCCAATATCTAACCCTACGTAAGGAATCACTAGAGAGGGTAAGATGTGTAGACCACGTCTCTTCAATATCACTCTATACAAAAGACACAATCGTACTAAACACGAAGTATAGGCAACCAATAGAAAACTATATACCAATAGTTTATAATCACAAACAACATCTTTCAAAGAAACATAAAAAACCTCTTCCAATCCGATATTAGAAAAAGAGAAATTGTTTGTAAAGGAACAAATTGTAAGAATAATCAGCATAAAGACGATAAGATTCTTCATAAGATTAATGTATAATGTAATATTTCTTTTCATAACCGAAATATAACAAAGTCGGGACAAAAATGCAAATCGAGACAAAAAAAAGAGACCGAAATACATCGGTCTCCGTCATTCTACGTTGTGTATTGTATTACTTGAAACGAATCATGTCGATGAGACGTACACCTGTGAGCCACACGGTGATACAGCCAACGATACCCTTCGAATCCTCCCAGTTCTTTACAGGCTGGAGCGTAGTATCGTCCACAATCTCGAAATATTCGGGGTCGAAGATATGATAGGTCTCGGGGTTGACGATGGTACCATCGGGCTGCTCAAAGGCAAGAAGGCTCTTAACGGCCCATTCCTTTACCTCTTCAACACTATGAGTCTTACTCATTTCCACAGCCTTACGGAGTGTAGCATAGATAGTGGGAGCTACAGCTCGGGCAGCGGGACTGAGTCGCATATTACGGCTACTGAGGGCCAGGCCATCCTCGGCACGGACGATAGGACAGGGAACAAGTTCGATGGGATACTTTATCTGTTCGAGCAGATTACGGATAATGGCAATCTGTTGGAAATCTTTCTCTCCAAAATAAGCGCGTTTAGGCTCTACGATGTCGAACAGACGGCGTACCACAACGGCTACACCCGAAAAATGACCCGGACGCTGAGGACCTTCCATAACCTCTTCTATCTGTCCGAAATGATACTCATCGGTAACGGGTTCGGGATACATCTCCTCTACTGTAGGAGTAAGTACATAGTCAGTATCTACACTCTCAAGTTTGGAAAGATCTGCCTCGAGCGTGCGGGGATATTTAGCCAGGTCTTCCTGGTTATTGAACTGAATGGGATTTACAAAAACACTCACTACAACCACGTCGCACTCTTTCTTGGCACGGGTAATAAGCGAGAGATGGCCTTCGTGAAGGGCACCCATAGTGGGGACAAGACCTATGGTACGATTTTGAATACGTTCGGCTGCGAGGGCTTCCCTGAGGGCAGCAACAGAAGTAAACTGTTTCATATATTATGTAAAAGAATATTTGTTCAGAGTATTGATTTTCGATAATTTACACCGGATAATCAATCTACCTCCTCGTACTCGTCGAAGTGGTTGGGATCATCATTATGAGGCGTATTGTTCTCCTGATAAGGTTCTTGTTCCACCTTACGTCGGATGTATTCCAGAATATAGTTCACTATAGTGATTATCAAACTAAAGAGCAACGCCCATCCAAAGCTGTCGACCTCAAAGGATTTTCCGAGCAGGCCGTCGGCCATCTCGATGATAATGGCGTTGATAACAAACACAAACAGCCCCATCGAGATGATAGTAAAGGGAAAGGTTACTACGAGCAGTATGGGGCGTACAATATTGTCGAGAAAGGCGATTACAATAGCCGTTCCTAGGGCGGTTGCAATGTATCCAAAGGAGGTATTGCTGTTGATATGAATACCTTTGTTAAGGAGGATTGTGGCCATCATGACCGCAAGAGCCAGTACAACTGTACGGGTAAAGAAACCTCCGCGCGAGGATGTGGTATAGGTAAATGTTGGCATAATTTATTTCTATTCGGGTAAGATTCCTTTTCCCTGACGTATCACCTCAAATCCGCCACCGCTACAGTCAACTACAGTAGAAGGTTCCTCTTCGCCTATGCCGCCGTCAACCACAAGGTCAACTCTACGACCGAAGGCTTCGTGGATGAGTTCGGGATCGGTCAGGTATTCGCTCTCCATATCCTCCTGTCGGACCGAGGTAACGATTAGGGGGCAGCCAACAGCCTCTACTATGGCATGACTGATGGGGTTAGCAGGCACTCTGAGTCCTATCGTCTTATTGGCATTCTGATAGTTGCGGGGAACTTCATTATTGGCATCCATAATGAAAGTAAAAGGTCCAGGCAGACACTCTCTAAGCAACGAAAAGGTATCCTTGTCGAGTGGTCGGACATACTCTGAAAGCTGACTGAGATCGGCACAGAGCATGGAATATTTAGCCTTCTTGAGGCTGAAACCCTTAAGCTGGGCTATGGTCTCTACAGCCTTCTTGAATTGCATACTGCAGGCAAAGGCATAGAGCGTATCGGTAGGTATCACTACTATTCCGCCTTGGTTGAGCACATCGGCAATCTTATTGACTTCGCGGCTATTAGGATTATCCGGATATAGTTTTACGAGCATGTATCGGCAAGTGTTATAGGTTGGTTAGAAACGACATTCTATCTCGGCTCTTGGCTTGGCTGCTGCCTTATAGTTGACATTGCCATAGTTGACACAGAGCACTCGTCCCTGTTCGATACCATGTTGCTCAAGATAGGTTTTGATATAGAGACCACGCTGGTAGGATAAATCGTAACACAACTTATCATCTCCGCCCATCACATTGACATATAGGTATATCTTGCCTCTCTCGGGATGCGCGGCAAGGAACTGGACCAGGCTGTTGAGTTCTCTTACGGCATAAGGGGTCGGAATGGATGTTCCTTCCTCAAAGGTAATGGCTGCCAAGGGGATGGAGTCTGCCAGGCTATCTGTTGCAGCTATGCTGGTAAGTTCGATATTACTGCCACTCTTGATGTCGAAACAGATAGTGGGCGTAAAGAAATCGGACGAAGGCTGAGCCATGACCGCGAAGTTCTTTTCTTTGTGCAACTGTATCTTAAGCGGGTTATCTACCTCGATGGAGGTCTTGACACATACGCTCTTCGAACCCCAGTCTATCACATCGATATCAAGACTATGGCTCGACGTCGAGATAGTAAAGTCGACCTGAGAGGTAGAGGCTTTATGGCTGGTTGCCACGCTATAGCATCCATAACGACCGCTTCGGTTCGAACAGATAAAGAGCTGCTTCTCGTCGGCAGTCATGGTGAGAGTACCCTCATCGAAACTTGAGTTGGTCTCTTTGCCATAGTTCTCTGGCTTAGACCACGAAGTCCAGTCGTTCACATCGCTTCGGGTTGCCATCATCACGTCGCCGAACCCGAATCCGGCATAACCGTCAGAGATGAAATAAAGCGTCTTGAGGTCGCGGCTGATTACGGGAGCATGCTCACAATAGGCTGTATTGATGTTGATTCCGAGGTTGACAGGCTGTCCCCATCCGTCGAGGGTGCGGGGTGCAAAATAGAGGTCCGAGGCCAAGGCCGTGTCGCCATGGAAGTAGGAGCCCGAAGGCTGATAGTTGTGACCATTGGGACGATCGGAGGCGAACAGTATGCCCGACCCGTCGGGGAGCATAGTAGCATCATACTCACGATATTCTGTATTGACCGGAGCCGGCAATACTTCAGACACATGCCATATATTGTTAGTCAGTTCGGCTATCATTATGTCGCCGTTCTTGCCCAGCATCATCTTCTTTCCATTGTCAAAAAGAGAGTAGAAATAAATGTCGCGATTGTCAAGATTGTCAAACTTGCAAGGACCGATGCCTTTCCACTTGTAGTCCTTATCCTTGTCGGTAACTATCTGGGCCACGCTAATGATGGTGTGACCATCGGCCTTTCGCTGGTTGTAGTACAGATGTTTTCCGTTGGGATGGAGGGCCGAATTGGTCATCTTGTAGGCAGGAACAACCTCGTTGACCAGAGCACGCTTCTTGTTGACAGGGGCTTTAACCATAGCCATCAGCTCCTTATATTCCTCTATGGCCACATCCTCGAAGGTGAACTTGAAATATTCCATTCTCTCCACAGCCTCTTCCCACTTTTTCTCCTTCACGAAAGGCTGCATACATCGTTGCAGGGCCACAAAAGCGATACGCTTGCCATTGAGACTGCGAAGCTTGTTGGCAAAATTGGAGAAGTCATCCTCGTCGTAATGCAGCAGCAGATTGACAGAATCCCTCACCCTGGCCTGACGCAACTCCTCGTGGGTGGCCATCATATAAGGGAAATTAGGATTCTCTTTCTGAAACTTCTCGATAGGCGAGGCACAACCCTCTTCTGAAACCCAAGAATAATAGAGTTTGTAGAGGTTTCCGAAATCCACGTCGAGAGGGAAATTATCAAAATAGATACGGGCGGCAACCTGGTCGTGCTGGTTGCGGACCATAGCCCTGAGTTTTACCAAAGCCAGCTCGGCGAGAGGACTATCATCGTTCTTGAGGGCGAAATCGGCCAGCTGACGGGCTGTCTTGAGGTGGGCATACTCACTCTCACGGAAGGTCTCCAACGCGTCAAGAGCCTCGTTGTTTTCGTCGGCATAGGGATACTTGGATATAAAGTTCCTGTATGCCTCAGCATTGTTTATCTTCTTCACAGCCAGATAGGCCAGCGAAGCCTTACGCTTCTTGGCAGCACGCTCGATAGCCTCATACTGGGAGTAATCCTTCATCAGGGAGTCAATCTCGGCCTCGGTAGAAGCCTCGTTGATAATCTTGGTTGCCAGCTTGATCATTTCCCTCTGAGCAGCTTCCGACTCGTTGGTTTTGGGGTATTTCTCTATAAAGGTCTTGTAGGCCTGAAGCGAACCCTCCTGTCTCATATCCTCCAGAAGCGAAGCTATACGACGTCCCTCGGCCATGTGGGCTATTTCAGGCACACTCTTGAAAGAAGCCGCTATATTGGTCAGCTCAACAGCACCCACTTCATTTTCCGTAATATACTGGCGCGTCTGCTCAATAATCTGCTGTTTCTGCTGACGGATAGAAGCCAGGCTAATCTTATACCCGACCACCTTCTTGGCTTCCTTGTAACGCGACTTGTCCTCAATCATCTTCACGAATTCCTCCTCGGCGTTCGACACATATTTCATAGCCAGAGCCAGGCTGAACATAGGGTTCTCAGGCTGAGAGTAGAAAGTGCAGAGGTCGAGCAGATTCTTCACGTCATTAGGATGTTGCACATAGTTCTTGTACAGACGCGTATAGTCTGCCTGGAACGACTTGAGATCGCGTTGTTCCTGAGCCGAAAGGGTAACCCCTATCAGCATTAATAACAGCAATATACAGAATCTTCTCATGAGCTATCGGGAGAGATTACTTGCTTTTAACGGTAACAGAATTCAATATGTTGGTAAACATCTCGTCAAACTCCTCATAGGTGTCGAGAGAGGTCTCTGCACGGAACTCAAAAGCGGTATTACGCTCCTTGAAATAAATCATTCTGAACTGATAATCCTTGCGGTCGTAAGGAGAATTGTAGGCTCCGATATAACCCAGTCCGCTGTTGGGAATACCCTCAGTAAACTCGTCGAGACTCTGGAAGGGCTGGTTCTGATAGCGTTCCCAGGTGAGGTCGTAAACCGAAGGAGAATAGTTCTTCTTCACGTAGATACGGAGATAAGGGATAATGGTATCGCCTTTCTCGTCGAGCACGTTACGAGCCATATAGGAGTATAGATACACCGTTGTATTCTTGTCTACATTGGTGGTCTGCAGATACTTCCACTCGTGCTGAGGGAGAGAGAACTCCACATGGGTTCCGGGCAAGGTAATCTGAACGTTCTGACCGTTATTCTGAGCCGAACCACAGAGGCCTATCAAGGCAAAAAGGATAACAAAAATATGTTTACGCATAACTTTAATTAGTTTCATTTATTATTATAACTCAACTTCGCCAGAAATATTGTGATAGAAGTCGACTAATTGTTTCCCCAACCGGTTGCGGTCGTAATGTTCTTCGGCCAGCCGACGGGCGTTCTGTCCTATCTCTCTGCAAAATGAAGGGTTGTCTGCCAGGCGTTTTATCTGGTCTGCAAACTCCTGTGGAGTGTTGGCTATCAGAATATTCTTGCCGTCTTCATAGTCGATTCCCTGCGCCCCGACCGAGGTCGTAACCACCACCTTGCCGGCAGCCATCGACTCAATAATCTTCACTCTAATACCACTACCCGAGAGAAGAGGAACCACGTTAATCTGTTTATCGGCAATATAGGCATTGGCATCTGCCACTTCGCCTTCAACATACAGACCATCTCCACTCTTTTCGAGAAATCTTTCGGGCATCTTGCGGCCTGCCAGATAGAGCGAAACTTGAGGCTCCTGGGAATGAATAAGGGGCCAGATGTCTGTCAGGAGCCATTCTATCGACTCCTGGTTCGGCATCCAGTCCATCGACCCTATATGGTAGAGACTGTTGGGTATAACCGATGTTTCGCCGGCAATTTCGGGCATCCTGATGCCGAAAGGAATTACCATCATGGGGCGCTTGCACTTGTGCCCTTCGGGCGAAAGAGTGTTGCGGAAATAGTCGGCATCGGTCTGGGTGATGCAGACTATGGCATCAAAGGCATTAAGATGTTCCAGCTCGTACATCCTCAAGGCCAGAGCTAACTTCTTCAGATACCAGCGTTTGGCCATATTAGGTGTCTGACTGGCAATACGTCGCCATATCTCATGCTCCACATTGTGGGCTCGGAGTACCACCTTGGCATTACTATATCTCCTGATAGCAGGCAGATATGGTGCTAGGAATATGGACTCTATGTGCACGATATCGAACTCCTCGGCCTTGAGAATCTCTATCAGCTTGCTCTCGAACGAGCGACTCTCAAAGCGTTTCACATGATACGATTCGCCGCAAAGCAACGATATTGCCGCATCGAGCTTATGTACCTTCAGGTCTACATACGCCGACTCAAACCGGGTTGCCTCAAGATAAGCCTCATCCATACGTTCCTTCAGCACGGGGTGCTTGTCCGAACATACAGAAAGAACCTTAACCTCACAGCCACATTCCATCAGGCCCTGGGTAATACTATCCATGGCCATAGTGCCGCCATCAACCGAAGGATAGGGAGGTTTGTTACAGAGCTGCAATATCTTCATATTATTATGAGGAGTATAGAATTGTTGCCTAATAAAGAAGTTGTGAGGTTTTGAGACCGGGATTCCTGTTCGGACAGCCCACGTCTCAAAACCTCATAACCTTAAGTCTGGAAAATTACTCTTCGGGGAGAGCCTTGAAACCGAGACCCATGATTTCGCTCGAATCGAGGATGTTTACGAAAGCATTGGGGTCGAGAACACGGAGGTTCGATTTCAGCTTCACGAGGTCAGCACGCTCGAGGGTAACATAGATCATCTTGCGTTCTGCGCCGTTGAAGAGACCCATGCCGGCAAAACAGGTTCCGCCACGATGGAGGGTGTTGAGCACGTAGTCGCGAACATCTTCTACCTTGTCGGTAATGATGAGAGCAGTCTTGTAGCTCTTAACGCCGTCTACCACGATGTCGATCATCTTGCTCTCGATAAAGATTACGATGATGGAGTAGATGGGGAGACGGAAGGTAGCGCCGGGGATGAAAAGGGTAGAAATGGTAATGCAGCCGTCAACGATGAGCACGAGAGTACCAAGGCTGATCTTGGTGTATTTGTGCAGAATCATAGAGATGATATCGCTACCACCAGAGGTAGCTCCACTCTTGAAGATCAATCCGATAGCAACACCATAGATTAAACCTGCCACAACGGTATTGAGGAAATAGTCGGGAGTAAAATAGTTGAGAGCATCGCCACCTACGCTAAAACCGATCATGGTTTCGGAGATTTGATTTGAGGTAATAGCACCCTCAAAGATTACGGGCTTGTAGCCCCAAAGGGTCTCCAGAACCCAGGTAAATCCGAAGATAAGGAAGGTAGAAACGATGGTCTTGATTCCGAACTTAGGACCAAGAATCCAGGTACCGATAATCAGCAGAGGAACATCCATACAGATTGCCCAGTAGGAAATCTTCCATCCCCAAAGGGAGTAGAATACGTTAGAGAGACCATAGGTACCACCAGGTGCAAGGTGATAGGGGTTGACGAACATTACGTCGCCTGCAGCAAAGAGAAAACTGCCCACAATCAGAAGAATGTAAGCCCAGATTTCTTGTTTCAGCTTAGTATTTTCCATAGAGTTTATATATTATTATTTTGATTTCTATTTAATTACAAACATTCACGCATACGCGAAAGAATTTGCAAAGATACAACTTTCTTTTGATAAAGAAATAAAAAAGCGAACAAATCATCCTCTCTCTACGACCAAGCCCTACCATTCTACTCATTCTACAAAACGCATCTCTACTCGACGATTGAGTTTGCGGTTCTTTTCGCTATCGTTGGGAACCACGGGACGCGTCTTTCCGTATCCTACGGCTATCAACTTGTCGGCCTGACAGCCACAATGGTCTATTAGATACTGACGGACCGACTGGGCACGTTTCTCGCTCAATTCCTGGTTGTTTTCGTCTGTTCCTACGTCGTCGGTATGGCCCGAAATTTCAACCTTTACATTCTGTTTGTTGATTATCTTAGCCACACGATTCAATTCGTTGCGCGACTCAGCCTTCAGATTCCATTTTCCGGTATCGAAGAAGAGATTGTTCATAGGCACAGCTATCCCCTCCTCTATCATCTCCTTTATGGTGATAGTCTTAATGTCGCCTTCTATGGTTATAGCTTTTTCTTCCTTGCGAAGGTCAAGATTGTTCGATAGGGGGAAATATTCTTCATTATCGACATAATATCCATAGTTCTTTCCTAAAGGCAAGACAATAAAATAGCTGCCATCGGCGGGGTTACTCTTTATCTGACCAATAAACTGTTGAGTTTCGAGGTCCTCCCAACGTATATTGGCCACGATAGGTTTATTATCCTTTCCTATAAGTTTTCCTTCGATTGTTGCCACATAATTGGGTCGCATACGAGGTGAAAGGTTAAGAGAATAGATATCTTGATTACCATTTACTGTTTTAGAGAAATAGGCTGTCTTACCATCTGTACTGATTTGATAAAAGCACTCGTTATGTATCGTATTAATTTCCTTACCAAGACTAACCGGTTCACTCCACTCTGTCCAACTTGAATCTGATAATCTGTGCGAGACGAAGATATCCAACTCCCCTAACGAAGAATGTCTACTAGAAGCGAAATAAAGGGTATGCATATCGGGATGAATGAAAGGGCTGCGATCTGTACCATCTGTATTGATAGTAGGTCCCAAACTCTCGGGAGTACTCCAACCACCATAATTTGTACGATGACAAACAAAGATATTTATTGAAGAGCCCACCTCGTGATCTGTCTTTTTCCCAGCTGCAAATAGAATATGTTGACCATCACTCGTGAGGATGGCATCTGCCTGCCAAGAAGAAGGATTTAAATTATCATCAAGTTTTTGAGGATCACCCCATCCATTTTCATTCTTCTCAGTTATATAGTTATCTCCTGAAACAAATAAAAACATCGTATTTCCATCGCTAGAGATCGAATTGGGAGATTCATTATGCCAACTGGTATTCAAATCATTCAAAAGCTGCGCCTTACCCCAAATACCGTTCCCGGTTCTTGTTGAAAAGTAGACATCCTCTCCTCCAAGATTATCTTTTCTACCTTTCCCTGTAAAATAAAGAATCTTATCATCTGCCGAAATAATAGGACAGAACTCATCCCCATTTGTATTGATATTTGGTCCTAACTTTGTTACCCTTATATCGTACTCCGCAGGGGCAGAAATTGTAGCATAAAGAGCTTGGAAGATAGGATATTGCCCCACTTGGTCCTTGATGGCATCCAGCTTGGTTTGGGCAAGTTTCCATCTCTTTGCCTCAACATCATCCTTAATCATATTCATCATATAGGAGTGAAGAAGCCAAGAGTTTCCAATATCCTGAAGGTTTTCTATTGGTTTCTTTGAGGATAAATCCATAGAAACCACACGTCTTGCTTTATCAATACATTGTTCAGAGGCAAGTCCCTCGTATTTATTAATAAAGCTATAACCATTACTTTGATATTCATCCAAATAAATATTCAACAGCACCTCCTCCAAGGTATCGTGAACAGACCCCGAAAGGTTTCGTACAGCATAATCCAAAAGTTCGAGATTGTGGGTTTTCTGTCCCAACCGGCATATCTGCTGTTTGGCCATCGCCACCTGATTCGTATTATTGGGATGATTGCTAATATAGTACTTATAGTCGGTCCAGTTTCCCTCGCATGTATAGTAGAGATAATGTTGTGTAAGGGAGTCCTGCTTTGAGGCCTCAACCTTAGCGTTGACCTGCTCGGCATAGGGACTTTCGGGATACTTGGCCAGATACTCACGAAAAGCCGCGGGGGTATTTCTCTCCTGGGCAACATCGAACGCCAATTTATAAAGACGTTCTTTAGCTTGAGGAGTCTGAGAGGCATTGGGATATTGTTTCAAGAAATGCTCATAAGCAGGTATATCGTCGGCCTTTTGAGCCTTTGCGTAGGCGAGATAATCTCGTGCTTTGATAGCCCGAGGAATTTGAGTAGCATTGGGATAGCGAGAGATAAACATTTCATAAGCCTCTATCCTCCCCTCTTTTTCAGTTTTAGCATAGGCAATCGAGTCTCTACTCTTGACGGCTTGAGAAAACTCAAATGCTTTAGGATAACGGCTGAGGAATGTCTCGTAAGCTTCGACCGTTCCTTCTCGTACAACCTGAACAAAAGCCAAAGAATCTCTACTCTTGGTAGCAAAGGGAACTTCCTTTGCCAATGCATAATTCTGAAGAAAATACTCGTATCCCTCAATCGTACCTGTAGCCCGTGCCACATTGAATGCTATTTGGTCACGGATTGTAATTGCCTCCTCGCGGTCTTTTGCATCTGTATAGGTATTAATAAACTGTTCATAGGCTTCGAGCGTATTCTGTTGTCGGGCATTAAGGAAAGCAAGATGATTGCGCTTCATAGTAGCTCTCTCTTTCTGACTGGCAGAGGCGTGGCCGGAGTATAGAGTCAAGAAATGATTATACCCCACTATCGTGTTGGTTGCCTCAGCCGCCGACAAAGCACGCGAACACAACAAGCCAAAATCGGAGGCAAGTTGTTGTTCCGTAAGACCTTTATTGGCTAACTTTTCTTTGCCTTTCTCATCTTGTCTTGCCATAGTGATCTGACACTCTTTCAATTGGTTGTAAGCCCTATCCAGGTTGGCATAAGGACCGGTAGTAGCGCCATATAGCACATAGGCCGCATAATAATCCAAGGCTGAAGGGTCCTCGGCAAGAGCCTTTTCAATCTTGTTGGCTGCCTTTTCAAAGTCTCCTTTCTCAATAAGTTTCTGATTGGGATAAGAGACCTGTGCGATTGCCATAGCGCCTATGGACATCATGACAACCAAAGCAAAAAACATTCTGTATCTGGTCATAATCTGAGCGTATTAAGGGATAGAAATCCTGTCTGTTTAAATTTGCAAAGATACAATTTTCTTTTCGTACAGATATAATAAAGCAAACAAAACACGTCCAATCGCCAGATTGGAAATGGAACGTTTTGTCCTCCAGCCGATAAAATCAGGCGACTATTTAGTACACCTTGCCCTGCGAATCGACTCAGATGCTAGTTGATATTCAGCTTCTGCTTCATCTCAGGGGAGAGGGCATCCTTGTGGATCATAATGGTAACGGTCTTGTAGCGGAAGAAAGCCTTGCTGCAATAGAACATGCCGTGATAAGGATTGTAGTCGCCCCAAGAGTTCTTGACCATATAGTATTCGTTGCCCATCTGATCCTTGGCGGTACCGTAGATAAGCATCAGGTGGTCGTCGTTGGTCTCGTGGTTGTCCCATCCCAACTGACGCTCTTCGGGGGTAACCCATCGCTGGGGAGTAGGACGGGTGGCAGCCTCGTCCTGGATGGCCTTGGCATCCATTCCGGTCCAATGAGCCATATCGCTACCTTTCATATCGCTATTTACCTCGGTGGCAGGCAACACGCAGAATCCGTTCTTAGAGCCCATACGGAAGCCCTGTTCGCTGACGTCGCTATCCCAACCTACAGGATAGCCGTTCTCGATAGCGTGGTCGGTAATCTGAAGCAGTTCGTCGAGAGTTACATTGTAGCTGAGGTCGTGGCGCCAGTTGTCGGGACTCTCCACAGCAAAAGTCTTGTAGAGAGGCTCATGCAGGAAGGCGGTCACCTGGATATAGTCGTCGGCTTTGAGGCCTGTGGACTTGTAGAACGAGAGAGGGGTGTATTCGACACCCTTGTAGACAAACTTCTGTGGAGGAACGCCCAGATAGACCTCGTGGACAGCCCTGATGGCCTTGAGAGCCAGCAGCTGATAGTCGGCGTCGCTCTGGAGGGAGCCGCTACCGGCAGCAGCCTTTACCATAGGATTGGTCATATTGCTGAGCTCGGTATGATTGCTCAAAGAGTCGCGATACATGACGCCGGGGCGCATCTCCTCTTCGGGCACGAGACCATATTTCTCCATTACGTGGAGAATGTCGCCGAAACAGCCGCCCTGGCTGAAACTCATATCGCCATGGGTACGGATGACAGCCGTGGCGCGGTCCTGGTAGTCGTTGAAGGCGTTGAACATCTCGCTGAAGTCGTACTCGCCCTTGCCCATACGAAGCAGCTCGGCCTCGATGAAAGCCGTACCGGCATAGTCCCAGCAGGTGCCGGCCTTGCTCTGATTCTTGACGGATGTGACAGGGAGTTCCTTCACGACGGTAAACTTGTAGCCTTCGGGGGCTTTTTCCTTATCTTTCTTCTTCTGAGCCACAGCGGGCATAGCTAAAACAGCCGCAGCCAACAACAGGTAGAGTTTCTTCATAGTATTCAATATTTATAGGGCATAACGTAGCATTCGCGTTTTTATTGCCCGTAAGGGCAGAAAAGATGGAGCCACAAGAGGCCTCTCCCGACTCACACGACTCTTGACAGAGAGCTCCCAGGGAGCATATAGACAGCATACAGACAGCATATAAACAGCACTAAGGCTCGACGAAAAGGCTTTCTGGTGCTGTCTATGTGCTGTCTGAGTGCTCTCTATGTGGAGCCTATACCGACCCTAAAGACTGTCTTCGCCCCGAGCAGGCCTGCAGACGGACAACCGTTTGGAGAAAAGGATTCAAATAAATGAAGATTTATTTTGCCATGTGAAATATTTGTCCTATTTTTGCACCCGCAAGAGGAAGGATTTGATCGATTGCAACCTCAAGAAAAAATGCTAAAACATAGACTCTTCCAAGTTTTCAATCCATCTCAACCTTTTGCTTTAATTTCCGCAAAAGGTGTTGTTTCGTGACACCAATTGCCAGTAAAAACACAATTTAAAGTAAAAGAAAAATGAGTTATTTTTTTACATCTGAATCGGTGTCGGAAGGACATCCTGATAAGATTGCGGACCAGATTAGCGACGCCATCCTCGACGACCTGCTGCGCCAGGACGAGAATTCAAAGGTGGCATGCGAAACCATGGTTACTACCGGCCTCGTGGTACTGAGCGGCGAGCTCAAGACCAAAGGCTACTGCGATGTGAACGACGTAGCACGCCGCGTAATAGAGGAGATAGGCTACACCAAGGGCGAATACCAGTTTGAAGCCAAATCGTGCGGTATCATCAATACCCTCCACGGCCAGAGCTCCAACATCAGCCAGGGCGTAGAACAGAAAGAAGCAGAACAGCAGGGCGCCGGCGACCAGGGCATGATGTTCGGTTATGCCTGCCGCGAGACCAAGGAGCTGATGCCTCTTCCCATCACTTTGGCACACATGTTCATGCAGGAGATTGCCGCCATTCGCAAGGAAGGCCGACTGATGACCTACCTGCGTCCCGATGCCAAATGTCAGATTACCGTTCAGTATAGCGACGAAGGCAAGCCCGAACGCATCGAGGCTGTGGTGGTTTCGACCCAGCACGACGAGTTCTCTACCGACTACCGCATGCTTAAGAAGATTCGCGAGGACGTAGAGATGATCCTCATCCCCCGCGTCATCAACCGTCTTCCCAAGGAGAACAAGCTTCTCTTTATCCGCAAGGACTATAAACTGATTGTAAATCCTACCGGCAAGTTCGTCATCGGCGGACCTCACGGCGACACCGGTCTCACAGGCCGCAAGATTATCGTCGACACCTACGGCGGACGCGGAGCCCACGGCGGCGGAGCCTTCTCGGGCAAAGACAGCTCGAAGGTGGACCGCTCGGCAGCCTATGCTACCCGCCACATCGCCAAGAACCTGGTAGGTGCCGGAGTATGCGACGAAGCCCTCGTCCAGGTAGCCTACGCCATAGGTATGGCTGAACCCCTCGGCATCTATGTCAACACCTACGGCTCGGCCAAGGTAAACATGACCGACGGAGAGATTGCCCAGAAGGTGAGCGAGATTTTCGATATGAGACCCTACGCCATCGTGGAGCGTTTCGGACTGAAGAATCCTATCTTCCAGGAGACCGCAGCCTACGGACACATGGGCCGCGACCCCAAGACCAAGATGATGACCCTTGTGCGCAACGGCGAGAAGGTGAGAGAGAAGGTCCAGTTCTTCGGCTGGGAGAAACTCGACTATGTTGACAAGGTGAAGGAAGCCTTCGGCCTGAACAACGAATAAGATGCTCTTTTGAAGCGGTGGACTACGCGATGGCCCGCCGCTTCTTCTCAGACAGGGTATGCGAGAAAAGGCCGGCGACACGACCGAAAAAACGGTTTATATCGCCCGATGTCTGCCCCAAACAATAATATTGAAGTATACGTATATATTATTATGACTAAACTTAGCGTCAATATCAATAAAGTGGCCACCATACGAAACGCCCGCGGTGGCAATATGCCCGATGTGGTAAAGTTTGCCCTCGACTGCGAGAAGATGGGAGCACAGGGCATTACGGTTCATCCCCGTCCCGACGAGCGTCACATCCGCTATCAGGACGTACGCGACCTGAAGCCCGTACTGACAACCGAGTTCAACATCGAAGGCAATCCTATCCCCTCGTTCGTCGAGCTGGTTAAGGAAATCCGCCCCGCTCAGGTAACCCTCGTCCCCGATGCCGAGAACGTGCTTACCAGCAACGCCGGCTGGGACGTAATCAACAACTTCGACTTCCTGAAGAATATCTCTGCCGAATTCCACCAGTATGGCATCCGCGTAAGCATCTTCATCGACCCTGTTGAGGAGCAGATACGCAAGGCTGCCGAGACCGGATGCGACCGCGTGGAGCTCTATACCGAGGCCTACGCTTCCAACTATGCCAAGAACCGCGAGGAGGCCATAGCCCCCTATGTGGCTGCCGCCAAGGTTGCCCGAGAGGCAGGACTGGGTCTGAACGCAGGCCACGACCTCAACACCGAGAACCTGGCCTACTTTGCCCAGCAGATTCCCTGGCTCGACGAGGTCTCCATCGGACACGCCCTCATCAGCGACGCCCTCTACTGGGGTATCGAACGTACCATCCAGGAATATAGAAAATGCCTGGCCGAATAGACCGAAAAAAAAGAACGCGATTATTATCCTTTCATTCAACCTGAAATCATCTTATCTATGAAGAAACTTATTCCGCTCGTACTCTTCGTAGCCCTCGCCCTAGGAGCTATGGCCCAGCGATTCAACACCTACATTCTGCCCTCGCCCCAGAAGGTCGAGCTGCACGATGGAACCGTAAACATCTATTCTCCCGAACAGCTGTCCTTCACCTGGGACAATCCTGCCTCGGAGAAGGATATTGCCAAGACAATCAAGGCCAACGGATTTGTCTATGGCGAGAAGAAGGTGAACCACATAGAGGGTGCCCGCAACCAGAAGCAGGCCTACCGCCTGGAGATTACCCCCAACCAGGTCATGCTCTATTTTGTGGGCGGGGAGGGACTCCGAAATGGCCGTAATGCCTTTAGCCAGTTGACCCATCGTTGGGAAGACAGCCTGCCTTGCATGACCATTACCGACTGGCCCGACTTTGAGTATCGCGGATGGATGGACGACTACAGCCGCGGCCCCATCGCCAACGAGAAGTTCCGCAAGAAAAGCGAACAGATTCTTCTTAATTGTGGATATAACTACTATACCTACTATACCGAGCATATCTATTACAACCCCCTCTATCCCGACATCGCTCCCCACCCCGATGCTACTCTGAGTGGCGAGAACGACGGCCTGATGGCTAACCTGCAATGTTTTGCCCACTTTGAAAAGACCCTTCGCATACCCTTCTACATCAACATGAAGGACAGCAAGTTTAACGTCGATCCCTCGAAGGAGGAGACCTACGATTTTCTCAATCAGCAGATCAAAAACATAGTTCAGGCCTATCCTAATGCCAAGTTCTTCAACATCAACTGCGACGAGACCGAGGCCCTGGGTAGCGGCCGTGCCAAGGACTATGTAAGCCGTGTAGGAGAAGAAGAGGCTTATGTGGAGCATATCAACAAGGTCTACGACCTGCTGAAGCCCTACGACAAGGAGGTCCTGATGTGGGGCGACATCGTAGGCAAGAAACCCGAGATGCTTGAGAAGCTGCCTAAGGATATGCAGTATATCATCTGGAGCTACGTACCCAGCGACAGCTTCGAGGAGATGATTGCTCCCTTCAAGAAACTTCACGACAAATACGGCACCCAGTTCTGGATAGCCTGTGGCGTAAGCCATTGGAGTTCCATCTTCCCCAGCCATCACAATTACATCAAGAATATAGCCAACTTTGCCCGCGACGGATACAAGGCAGGAGCCCGCGGTTTCATGAACACGGTATGGGACGACTCGGGCGAGTCGCTACTTATGGACTGCTGGTTCGCTATGATGTGGGGCGGCGAGATGGGCTGGAATAGCGTGAAGCCCGCCGATGGGCAGACCTACGAAGAGGCCCTTGCCGAGCGATTGGAGAATTTCAAGGAAAGTTACGATTACTGGACCAACTGGTACTATTCCAAGAAAGACATCTCGGCTCTCAACATCGCCATTGGCGACCTCTGGAAGAACCCCGTCGTGGGAGACTGGATGAGTGTTTCGGCTCTCTATGAGCCCTTGCTCGACTTCTATCCTTCCAAGATAGACTCTGCAGCCTGGAACCGTTGCCAGAAGGTTTACGACCTGGCCTCCGGGATTCACAAGGAGTTCAACCTTCACAACCTGTCGTATCCCAATCTGTCCGAACACGATGCTATGACCTCGATTGCCGCCGCAGACTACGCTCTTCGCCGACTCTGTCTGACCAGCATGAAGGGCCAGCTTAGAATCATGATACACCGCATGCTTTATGGAGATGATCTTCCCATGAGTCTGTTCAGAGAATACAATAAGCTGAAGGATCAATATTTCAAGGAACTCCACAAGCTCAAGTGCGACTACCTCCGCATGTGGGACTATGAATGTACGGAATACAGCCGCGACATCATCTGTGAACGTTACGACAACCTGGGCCGCGAGATTCTCGAAGCCGAACAGCATGTCTTCATCAATACCTACTCGAAGAATGGTAAGACCAAGGTTGAGCTCAAGACTCTCAGCAACCGTCCTATATACTACACCCTTGACGGCCGCAAGCCCAGCGAAGGCTCTCTGCTCTATAAGGGACAATCATTCAATCTGGACCGCTCCTGCGAAGTCAAGGCCGTATGCTACAACCAATATGGCGATGCCGTCGAGACTTCGAAATATCTGCTGTTCCACAAGGGTATGGGACATCTGAAGAAACTCAACACCCAATACTCCACCTATCGCGACACCTACTCTGCCGGCGGCGACAACGCCCTCCTGGACGGAGAGATGGGTAGCGAGACAACCTATAACGACGGCCATTGGCAGGGCTATTGGGGTCAGGATATCGATGTAGAGATTGATCTGGGAGTCAAAACCGCCGTCAAGCGACTCAGCATGCGTTTTATGCAGAACACGACCGACTGGATTCTCTCTCCCAAGAAGATTGAAGTCTACACCTCACTCGATGGTAAGAAATGGACGCTCGTCCGTACCGAAGAGTTCGAGCCCGACTATCGTCAGAGTGGCAACGTGATACGGAATGATGCCGTAAACGACCTCAAACTTCAGACCCGCTATCTCCGCGTAGTAGCCAAGAATCCCGGTCTACTCCCCTCCTACAGTCCCGGAGCCGGGTATGACAGCTATCTGTTCTGCGACGAAATCGTGATAGAATAAGAGCGTGACCCAAAAGATAGAGACACCTGAAGTTTGTGTCTCTATCTTAATTATTAGGGCTACTTGTTGGCGGATTTAACTAAGAAAAGGAGTAGCCTTAGGTTTTCTACTTAAGACCCATGCGATGCAAGTGGCAGAAGCGGAGTTCTTCGTTGTCGTCGTAGAGATGCATACCGCTACCTTCGCAATAGCGGAAATACTTACAGCCCTTGCATTGTCCTTTCCTGGTCCAGTCGCGTTTGCGGTATTTGTCGAACCTGTTCTCCCATACATCCCAGAATGAGTCCTGATAGATATTGCCCTGGTTGAAGTTACTCCTGATGCTGGTACAGCCTGATATGGAGCCATCGTTGAGGATAGATGCTACCTCTATGCCGGCACGGCAGTAGAAAAGATGGTCGCGAACCTCCATCTCATAGGGACCCAAGAAGCCTTCGCAGCCGTAGCTGCAATATATCTTGCCCTCCTTGCGGGTCTGACGGATGAAATCGAGCACCTGGCGGAATTGGACCTCGCTAAGCTGCAACTCGGGGTCGGTAGCGGCACGTCCCATCGGGACAATGGTAAAACAACGCCAGCGGGCCACACCCATCGATATGAGCCATTGCTTAAATTCTTCCAGGCGGGATATGTTTCGGGGATTGACACATGTGACCACATCCCATACTATTTCTTTCTCCTTGCATAGAAGCTGAATGGCGTGGGCAGCACGCTCAAAGCTATGAGGATGCTGTCTCATCCAATTGTGGTCGTCCTCAAAGCCGTCGAGCGATACCGTGATGGAATGCATTCCGCTCCGAAGAAGTGACTGGAGTCGATCTTCATCAAGTAGATAGCCGTTGGTAACTACTCCCCACGGGAATCCGCGACGATAGAGATCAAGTCCGCACGCCTCAAGGTCGGGACGAAGGAGAGCCTCGCCGCCGGTAAAGATGATGAAGGTCTTGTGAGGGTCGACATGAGGAGTTATCTCGTCAATTACACGGAAGAAGTCCTCCTTGGGCATGTCGGGGGCGGCGGCCATCTTGCAATCGCTTCCACAATGGCGGCAATTCATATTACAACGCAAGGTACATTCCCAAAACAAAGTGTTGAGAGGATGCATCTTGGCATTATTGTGCCTGTATTGCCGATGCAGTTCGAGTGCCAGCCTGGTCTTGAGCGACATGATGATGTTATTTCTTAACTACAGTAACGGTAATCTCCTCTTCTACGGTACCGGTACGGTTGTTGGAACTCTTGGACATGTCGAACTTAACGGGAACGACATCCTCCTTATATTCGCCATGCTTCTTGCCATCGATGTCGCGAACCAGGATATGCTGGTGGCTGCGTGGACGGTCGCGGGTCTCAACCTTAAAACTGCCATCGGCCTGAGTGGTATCTCCTGCACGTTCGAAATATTGTTGCAGATAGCTAGGATTGGCTTCCTGAAGATTGGTCTCGTCGATGTCGCCGTTGAGCAATACGACCTGCATACCTTTGACAGGCTTGCCGTTCTCATCAACCACTTTTCCCTTTACCTTGAAGTTTATAGTTGGGACGCCATACATGAGCGGAGTCTGGTCGCGGGGCTCAATCTTGGGTTCTTCAACGGGTTCATCCACTACCGGCTTGTCGTTATACAGGACCTCTGGGACGCCATAGAGACACATTACTCTGTCGTCTCTCTCCTGACGGTCAGGACGGGGTTTTTCCTCCTTAACCGTATCCTTCTGGCTACGGCATCCAGCTACGCCAAGAGCACCCAGAAGGGTGATGAGAATCCAGTTTTTGAATTTGAGATATTTCAGTTTCATATTTTGAGTGTCTGAACGATTGTTGGAACGGATACCTTCTTTTGTGTTGCCGCTATGATATCTTTGATAGGATAGCCGTCAACGTCGGTAAGCCATTAAATATTTGTTTTCTTTGCAGATAGAACATTATTTCTCCTCTCGGAGGGGGCTCTTTTTATGGGGCAAAGATACAAAGATTTTGCAAATAATCAATAACATTTCAACAAAAAAGCATATCTTTGCAATCTCAACCGACAAGTTGTCCCCATGTCTAATCTATTCAAAACCAGTACCACTCCATTGCTTATTGCAGGCCCGTGCAGCATCGAATCTCCCGAGATGCTTCGCCAGGTTGCTCTCGCTTTGGCCTCAATGAAGGTGGATTGGATACGTGGCGGCGTGTGGAAACCCCGCACCAGGCCTGGCGGATTTGAGGGTCATGGCGAAGAAGCCCTCCGTTGGATAAGGGACCTCAAGAAAGAGATGCCCCAGTTGCGTTTCTGCTGCGAGGTAGCCCGTCCCGAACACGTTGAGCTTTGTCTCAGATATGGGGTAGACGCTCTCTGGCTGGGCAGCCGTACCGTGGGCAATCCCTTCTCTGTAGGAGAACTCTGTGCTTCGCTTCAGGGCACCCATATTCCCGTACTGGTAAAGAACCCGATGACACCCGACGTGGCCCTTTGGCAAGGAGCGATAGAACGGATAGAACGGAGTGGTATTGAGAGTATTGCCGCCATACATCGGGGATTCTCGATGTTCAACAATCTCGGCTACCGAAACCATCCTCTCTGGGAGATACCCATGGAACTTCGCCGACGTATGCCCGACCTACCTCTGCTATGCGACCCTTCGCACATTGGCGGTAAGGACAACTTGGTGGGAGAGTTGATGCAGACGGCACTTGACCTCCATTTCGACGGACTCATGGTAGAGGTTCATCCCTCTCCATCGTGTGCCCTTACCGACTCGGCCCAACAGATAACTCCCGAATTGTTCCTCACTCTTGTCGCCAATCTGAAGGTTCATCAGGACAATAACCCTTCCGAACTGCAACTTCTGAGGCAACAGATTGACTCCATTGACAGCCAGCTGCTCGACCTACTGGCCAACCGGCTCAAGGTGTCGCGTACCATTGCCGAAGTGAAGGCCGAAAACAATATGGCCGTTTATCAGCCCAAGCGTTGGACCGAGGTTTTACAGAGAAAGCTGCGACAGGCCGAAGAGATGGGGCTGGACCCCGATTTTGTGAAGGAACTCTACGAACGCATCCATACCGAAAGCGTTAAAGTTCAGCTCCAAAAATAGATTTCAAGTCATATTTCTGCTCGTTTCTTGCAGAAAAGCACCCACGATTCCGAAAAAAAATGTATCTTTGCAACTTGTTATCGGACCCGACAAGGGTTCCTTGAACATATTGTAACCGCTGAAAACTAACACTATGGATACACTTAAATACAATCTGAGAGGTGTGTCGGCTTCGAAGGAAGACGTACACAATGCCATTAAAAACATCGACAAAGGTCTTTATCCCAAAGCCTTTTGCAAGATTATTCCCGACATTCTCGGCGGGAGCAACGACTACTGCAACATCATGCATGCCGATGGTGCTGGCACCAAATCCTCGCTCGCTTATCTATACTGGAAAGAGACGGGCGACCTCTCGGTTTGGAAAGGTATCGCCATCGATGCCGTTGTGATGAACCTCGACGACCTCCTCTGCGTGGGTGCTGTTGACAATATTCTACTCAGCTCCACCATCGGACGTAACAAGAATCTCGTTCCCGGCGAGGTAATCAGCGCCGTTATCAACGGCACCGAGGAGTTCCTTCAGGAGATGCGCGACCTCGGCGTAGGCATCCATCTTACCGGCGGCGAGACTGCCGACGTAGGAGACCTTGTACGTACCATTATCGTGGACAGTACCGTTACTGCACGCATGCGCCGTAGCGATGTGGTTGACAATGCCAACATCAAGCCCGGCAACGTCATCGTAGGTCTTGCCTCCTTCGGCCAGGCTACCTATGAGAAACAGTACAACGGCGGTATGGGAAGCAACGGACTCACCTCCGCCCGCCACGACGTGTTCTCCAAATACTATGCAGAGAACTACCCCATGAGCTACGACCATAATCTTCCCAAAGAGGTAGTATACTGTGGCGGCAAGCGTCTTACCGACCCAACTGAGGTTGAGGGTGTTGATGCTGGCCACATGGTACTCTCCCCCACCCGTACCTATGCACCCATCATCCGTCGCGTTCTCGATGAATACCGTCCCAAGATTGATGGTATGATTCATTGCAGCGGCGGCGCCCAGACCAAGGTTCTTCATTTCATCGACAACCTCCACGTTATCAAGGACAACCTCTTCCCCGTACCTCCTCTCTTCCGTATGATTCACGAACAGAGCGGAACCGAATGGAAAGAGATGTACAAGGTTTTCAATATGGGTCATCGTATGGAGATCTACACCGACGAAGAGACTGCCAGGGGTATTATCGAGATTTCCAAGAGCTTCAATGTAGACGCCCGAATCATCGGCCGTTGCGAGGCCAACCAGGGTCCTCAGGTAACCGTAAAGACCGAAAACGGCGAGTTTGTTTACAACTCGTAACCGATAATCTCTATCCGAAAGAGATAGGAGGTAAGCACAAAAAGGGTGCTTACCTCCTGTTTTTTGTAAAAATTCATGGGGCGAAGAGACAGGTTATGTAATAGCCTAGGCTACTTCACCAGTTAGCCTAGGCTATTCCTCCAGTTAGCCTAGGCTACTTCGTCGGTTAGCCTAGGCTACCTCACTAGTTAGCCTAGGCTATTTTTTTTCATAATAAGTGGAAAATATAAAAAAAGGTAACCCCAATAATTGGAGTTACCCTAGAAAAATAATGTAAAAATCCTACGAATATACCACATATTCTACTCTTTTCCTCCCCTTTTCGCCACAAAAGGAGAGATTCCAGATATTGAACAAAGGGATCCATGTCGTTTCTCAAGAGGACACTCTCCCCTTTCACAAGAGAGATATATTATTATATCACAATAGATTGAACAACTATTATCAATAAGAATAGAGGGATGAATAAAGGTTGATGTTGAGAGACAGATATTTTTCATACGTTAAATATAACAACTTTTGGGGACGATATGTCATCTGGCAGGAGAAAATATTCTCTCCGAGGCCTCTCGATCTTTCATTATCTACAGCTTCTTCTGCATGAATGTACTCAGATAGACCTTGATTGCCTACAATCTTTTCAGTCTGAACGTACCCAGATAGCCGCGATAGCCTTTGAAATTGTTTCGGTTAATATCCTTCAGGGGTTCCAGCAGGGGAATCTGCTGGTATTCACGCTTCAGATTGGGGAGTTCCACAGAAAGGACGGGGGTGCCGTTGGAATCATTCAGCTGATAGTCGTCCCTGAGGAACTGGGGCGGCGTCTGATAGCCTGGGGCAGAGAGTGTGAAATAGACACACGAGTCGTTACTGAACAGGCAGAAATGGCCGTTCTGATCGGTAAAAGTGTTGACGCCCACACTCCAGTCGCGGTTCCAGCCCCTTATCACAGCCCATGCCAAAGGCTTGCCCGTGCGGTCGTCCACAATATCTCCCTCTAGCATGATATTCTCATAGCCCAACATATTGGTATAGTTTCCGATGGCGGGAGAGCAGGCTTTCTGCTCGCCAGCCCACCACAGATAGGTCTCGTAGACAGTAGGAATCCCATCCGTCTTGAGCTTTTCGATATGGGGCTCATGCTGAGCCTTCAGCTTACGTATTTCCTCCAGGACGGGCTTCGGCTCGGGGAGGAAAAGGCCTGGATACTGGGCTTCGAAGTTGACACCCTGAGGGCAGTTGCCGAACTCCCACCATCCATATCCGCAGGCTCCGTTGAGGAGGGCCTGGCTGAAGGTATGGAGGAAGAACTCTCGCTGGGCCTCGAACGATACTGTCTCGCCGTCGGCAGGAAGAGCCGTTTCGCCTACCATCCAGGGCTTTCCGATAGCGTTTCCATACCAGTACATCTCGTTGCAAACCCGCATGGGATGATAAGTATGAATCTCCACAAAATCGACAGGCAATATGGAAGCATCCCACACAAAGACCTCAATAGGTTCAGACAAGGCTACGGTAAAAAGCTGATGAGGAGCATATTTATCCATCCATCCCCGCCATTCCTTCACCAGGTCGTAGGCTTCCTTCTTGGTTCGGTCTTTCTGTTCGTCGAAATAGAGCGGTTCGTTGAAGAAATCGTAGGCGAAAAGTGTCTTGCAACCAGCGAAATGACGAAGCAGAGCCTGGGTGAAGACAGCCACATCGTCGTCAACAGGCTTACGGATAAGGAGCATAACTCTCAACCCCGCCGAGTCGGCACAATCGAGCATACGTCCCACCGAAGAGAAGATGGTCGAACTATCCTTGACGAGATAAGCCTCGCTATTGAAAAAGAAGCCTTTATCGTCGCTGTTTACTACGTCCATGCATACTCTCACGGCATTGAAACCCGCTTCGGACATCATAAGGAAATGGTCCATCATAGAGCCCGAATCGCCATAGTAGGAGGCCGGGACCATCTCCGTTCCGTGCCAGTCCACCTTGTAGTTGATCATCATCGGAAACCAGGGCATTCCGTCGAGGGCGAAATTAGTCCCCTCAAGATAAACGAAACCTGGGGCAGCCGTTTCGCGGGGCTTGTCGTTGTATTTTGAGCACGAAACCAGCATTATGGGAATCAGCAGAAGGCATAATCTACGGAACATGGGCTACGATTTTTATGTTGCAAAGATACATTTTTTTCGGACAATAGAAGAAAAATGTGTATTTTTGTGGCGTGAAAGCGATAATCAAAAATCTATCAAACAACAAGATAATCATTATTATTATGGTTATCTTCGCCACGCTATACGCCTTGCTTTCGCTGGGCAACCATCTCAACTTCCGGACTTTTTGTCTCGATTTGGGCGTCTACAGCCATGCCCTTTACCAATATGCTCACCTGAAGGGAGCCGATTGTGCTATCTACCTTTGGGAAAACCAGAATCTTCTGGCCGACCATTTCGATCTCTACCTGCCCCTTCTGTCGCCCCTCTACTGGATCTTCGGACAATACACTCTGCTTGTCGTCCAAATATTTTTCGCTCTATTGGGAGGTCTTGGAACCTACAGGCTCATAACAACTTATACCGACAAGAAAACACTTCCCGTTCTGGCCATGGTCAGCTTTTACGGATTCTATGGCCTATGGCATGCCCTTTCGTTCGACTACCATACGTCGGTTCTGGCTACCATGCTGGTTCCGTGGCTATTCTATTCGATACGAAGACAACGCTACTGGTGGGGACTGACGCTAGTCCTGCTGATATCTGTCGGCAAGGAAACCATGCCCTTATGGCTCATCTTCATCACTTTGCCCCTATTATGGGACTACAGGAAAGATTCCCTTGCCCGCCGTTGGATAGCCGTCTATTGCGGAGTCTCCGTTCTGCTCTTCTTCTGTATCTCCATGCTAGTCATGCCCCGCTTCGGGACCAACGACCAGGTGTTGTGGCGATACAGCTATATGGGACACGGATTCAAGGAGATGGCCGTCTATATGCTGTCTCACCCGATTGAAACCCTGTCAAACTTCTTTTCCAATTTTATCCACGACACGTCCTACGATGGGCTTAAGCTCGAGTTCTGGCTCTGCACCCTTGCCAGCGGCCTGTTCCTTCTGATCAGGAAACCCCATTGGATACTGATGCTGACCCCAATAGTAGGAATGAAGATGCTGGCACGCGATGCCGGATTCTGGGGACTTACAAACCAGTATAACGTAGAGCTGACCCCCGTTATAATCTGCGGAAGTTTTATAGCTATCAGCTCTTTGAAACGCGAGAAGATACAGCCCTGGTGTGCCACCCTTGCAACCGTTCTGGTTCTCCTCACGACCGTATATTCTACGTCCAAGCCCCGAACCAACATCTTCAAGGAGAGAGTCCGCGCGTTCGACTCCCGACACTACCAGCAGAAGGACTTCTCCATCTCTACGGCCTCAGAAATGATACAACTCATACCCGAGGACGCCTCGGTATGTGCCACAACCATGTTCGTGCCCCACCTGGCCATGCGCGATTCGGCCTATATGTTCCCTATCGGGCTGGGTTCCAACGCCGAATACTATCTTCTCAAACTCCACCATTGGTGCTACTACGAAGGCGAAGAAGACAAAATAGCCGAAATGGTTGCCGACACATCCAACTACAGCATTCTTTCGACCGACGGCAACCTCGTGCTCCTCAAACAGAAGAAACATTAAACAGAATACCATTATGATTAAGACCAAAGAACAGGCCACCCAGCAAGTGGTTGAAAATAGCGGCAATATTGCCGGAACGATTGTCAAACATCACGTACTCACTCCCGAAGAGATGGGCAATAGGGCCATGATGTTTGCCCGCATAGACCTTCCTTGCGGAAGCATGATTAAGGACCATCCCCACATCGAAGATGCCGAGGCCTACTATATCCTTGAGGGCGAGTTGACTGCAACCGACAACGAGACCGAACGCGTGCTCCATCCCGGCGACGTCCTGTTTACAGCCGACGGCAATCGCCATAGTATAGCCAACCGTTCCGACAAACCAGGTGCCTTCCTGGCTATCATATTCAAAAACAACCAGTAGAAACATTCTCTACTCCTTTGAATGAAACAAGAAGAGACGGGTCAGAAGACGTCCCCGTCTCTTCCTTCTCTCTATAAAGACAGAAGGCGGCCACTTGCGTCGGCCTAGCGTCCTGTTAGCGTCGGTCTAGCGTCCTGTTAGCGTCGGCCTAGCGTCGGCCTAGACAGCACATTCTCTCTACAAAAAGGGTTTCTGGTGGAGGCTAGGTGCTGAGAATGTGCCGAGAATATGCTATCTATATGGAGAGAAGGCCTTCCCTTTCAAGTCCCTTCAATCCTAAAATCGGCCAGGAGGCAATTTTTTACAACAAAGTACGTTATGGTATTATGAAACACAATCTTCGCTCCTCAATCCGTTATCTTTTCCTCTCGGCCCTGCTGGCAATTCCTACCCTGCTTGAGGCTCAGGACCTTGACTGCGCCACCACTCTTTTTGCCCAGCCCGAGATAAGATTCATCCACAAGCTGAAGGCCTTTGATGGAGACAGTATCACGGGTGTTTCATCGCTCCCCAAGGGGCTATCCTTCAACAAGAACCGCTGTCTCATAGAGGGCATATTCAAGAAAGAGGGCAACTACCAGTACCGCGTGGAGGTAATGAAAAAAGGCGTCAAGGTCTGCGACACGGTAAGAATCGAGGTCAGCCGCAGCCTCCAGCAGCCACTTCCCTTTATGGGATGGCTGTCGTGGAATGTGGTTGAAGGAGAGATTTCTACCGATGTAGTCCGTAAAGTGGCCGATGCCATGAAGGAGCATCTCCTACGGGCAGGCTACCGCTATCTGGTAATCGACGACCTGTGGCATGCCCCTCATAGGGATTCGGTCTCGGGATGTCCGATAGAGGACCCCCGAAAGTTCCCCAATGGAATGAAAGAGGCTGTAGACTACGTACATAGACAGGGACTGAAGTTCGGTATCTACAGCGACGCCGGCGACCAGACCTGTGCCCGAATGTTTGGTTCGTACGGCTTTGAGCGTCAGGATGCCCAGCAATATGCCGACTGGGGCGTAGACCTGTTGAAATACGACTATTGCTTTGCCCCTACCGACCGCGAGACAGCCCTGAACCGATACAAGACGATGGGCGACGCCCTGAAGGCTACCGGACGTCCTATTCTCTACTATATGTGCGAATGGGGACAGCGTCAGCCCTGGCTCTGGGCCCACCAGACGGGGGCTACCTGCTGGCGTACCACTTACGATACACGCGACGGATGGCGTGGCAAATGGGGCGGCATAGGAATGCAGGAGAGCGTGGAACAGATAAAAGGATTGTGGCCCTATAGCGGAGTAAACCGATTCAACGATGCCGACATGATGTGTGTGGGAATCCACGGCAAGGGTAAGAGCAGCTCCGACCTGGTGGAACAACCAGGTATGACTCAAGAAGAATACCGCACACAGTTTGCCCTATGGTGTATGTGGTCCTCGCCACTCACCCTCAGCTTCGACCTTAGGGAGCCCATCGCAGAAGAAGACATGAAACTGATCTGCAATCCCGAACTGATTGCCATCGATCAGGACCCCATGGGATTGCAGGCCGAGTTGCTTTTCGAACGCGATAGTCTGATCTTCTTCCAGAAAGAACTGGAAAACGGAGATGTGGCCGTAGGTATTGTGAATATGAGTTCTGAGCCCCGACAGGTCCAATGGAGAAGAGAGGAGATACCTGCCCTGAAGGAATGGGACGCGTTCGGCATACGAGACGTAGCAAACCAACGCAACCTGGGCAGCTGCAGCTGGGGTTCAATCCAAATGATACCTAGCCACGGAACCGACGTCTTGAGATGCTACAGACTTCCCCTGTCGGATGAAATCGGAACCATTCCCGAGACAATCAGCACCCAGACCACTATCGGAAAGAAAGGCCGGGACAACATAGAAGTCAACCTGATGGCACCCAACGGACTGGAGAAGAGACTGGTGGTATACGACCCCGACGGCCACATACTGTATCAAACACGTGGCAAGGGCCAGCATTTTACCATACCCTACAAGGCGTTGAAGTCCCAGGGCGGGAAGGCTTCGGAACACCGTCTCAATATAGTCTGTCAGGGACAGAGCTGGAACGTGAGATTCTTCACAATCTCTCCTTTCTGTATCGCTCTATAATTCAACACATATAAGTCCAAAGACATACACGACAATATTAAATTATATAATAAAAATATTGCCAATTCAAAAAATATTAGTATCTTTGCACTTTCTTTAGAAAAACAAATTAATAACTATAAACTTAAAACTATGGCATTTAAAGGACAAATCGTTATCGATACCGAGCGCTGCAAAGGTTGTGCAGTATGCGTTCAGCATTGCCCCAAGCAGGTTATCGCTCTGTCGAAGAATGTAAATGGTAAAGGTTACAACTACCTTGAGACCGTAAATGAAGAGTGCATCGGTTGCGCAAGCTGCGCAGTTGTATGCCCCGACGGATGTATCACCGTCTACAAAGTTAAGTGTTAAATCAAAAAACGTTACAATAGAAATGGCAAAAGAACTTAAACTCATGAAGGGCAACGAAGCTATTGCCCGTGCAATGATTGCCAGCGGTTGCGATGGTTACTTTGGCTATCCTATCACCCCGCAGTCTGAAGTTATGGAAACTCTTATGGCCGAGAAACCTTGGGAAACCACCGGTATGGTTGTTCTTCAGGCAGAGAGCGAAGTAGCATCTATCAACATGGTATACGGTGGTGCAGCTACTGGTAAGAAAGTAGCCACCTCTTCCTCCTCTCCCGGAATCTCCCTCATGCAGGAAGGTATGACCTATCTTGCAGGTGCAGAAATTCCCTGCGTGGTAGTTAACGTTATGCGTGGCGGTCCTGGTCTCGGTACCATCCAGCCCTCTCAGTCCGACTACTTCCAGAGCACCAAGGGTGGTGGACATGGTGACTACCAGCTCTACACCCTCGCTCCCGCAAGCGTACAGGAAATGTACGACTTCGTATTTGACGCTTGGGACATCGCTTTCAAGTATCGTAACCCCGTTCTCATCCTCTCCGATGGTGCAATCGGACAATGCATGGAGAAACTCTACACCCGCGACGATATGCCTCGCTGGACCGAAGAAGAGCGTCGTAAGAATGCTCCTTGGGGCACCTGGGGTAAACCCGCAGACCGCAACCACAACATCGTAACCTCCCTCGAACTCGATTCCGCTAAGCAGGAGATCTTCAACCACAAGCTCCAGGCTAAGTATGCTGAAATGAAAGAGAAAGAAGTTCGCTACGAAATGCTCAACTGCGAAGATGCAGATTACATCATGGTAGCTTACGGTTCCAGCTCTCGTATCGCTATGAAGGCTATGCAGATGGCTCGCGAAAAGGGTATCAAGGTTGGTCTCTTCCGTCTCATCACCCTCTTCCCCTTCCCCACCAAGCAGCTTGCTGAAGTTGCCGCTAAGGTTAAGGGCATCCTCTGCGTTGAAATGAGCGCAGGCCAGATGATCGAGGACGTTAAGCTCGCTACCGAGTGCAAGGTTCCCGTTGAGCACTTTGGCCGCTTCGGTGGTATCATCCCCACCCCCGGCGAGGTTCTCAAGGCTCTTGAAGAAAAAATCGTTAAATAGTGAGACCGTTTTCAGTTTCTAGTTTTTAGTTATCGGCAAATATCCTCTGCTAACTGCTAAAGGCAAGAACTCAAAACTCAACTTTAAACTTAAAGAAAACAAATGGCAAATTTAGATATAGTAAAACCTGAAAACCTGGTTTACCAAAGAACTAAAGTTCTCACCGATGCCACCATGCACTACTGCCCCGGTTGCGGCCACGGTACTACCCACCGCTGCGTTGCTGAGGTTATCGAAGAACTTGGCATTCAAGACAAGACCGTAGGCGTAGCTCCCGTAGGATGCTCCGTTTTGGCTTACAATTATTTCGACGTTGACTTCCAAGAGGCTGCTCACGGACGTGCTCCCGCACTCGCTACCGCTGTAAAGCGTCTCAACCCCGAACTCAACGTATTTACCTATCAGGGCGACGGCGACCTCGCTGCTATCGGTACTGCAGAAACCATCCACGCAGCTAACCGTGGTGAGAACATCACCATGATCTTCGTAAACAATGGTATCTACGGTATGACTGGCGGTCAGATGGCTCCTACCACTCTCGTAGGCATGCGTTCTGCTACCACTCCTTACGGCCGTAACGTTGAGCGCAACGGTTACCCCCTCCGTATCACCGAGCTCCTCGCAACCCTCCCCGGCACCTACTACGTAACCCGTCAGAGCGTTCACACTCCTGCCGCTGTACGTAAGGCTAAGGCTGCTATCAAGAAGGCTTTCGAGTTCCAGCAGCAGAAAAAAGGCCTCTGCTTCGTAGAGATCGTTTCTAACTGCAACAGCGGTTGGAAGATGACCCCCGTACAGGCTAACAAGTGGATGGAAGAAAACATGTTCCCCAACTATCCTATCGGCGACATCAAGGTTGACGGTAAGATTGCTGAAGGCATCGACGTAAATCGTCTCGTTCTCGACCACGCACTCGAAGTAGTAAACAAATAATATTAGTCTTTAGTTATTAGTTTTTAGTCTGTAACTAAGAATCCCCAACGGAATACAACAGCTAAAGAAACTAAAACTTAAAAACTTAAAACTCATCATAACAATGACTGAAGAAATTATCATCGCCGGTTTTGGTGGTCAGGGCGTTCTCTCCATGGGTAAGATCCTTGCCTACTCTGGCGCTATGCAAGATAAAGAAGTATGCTGGATGCCCAGCTACGGTCCTGAAATGCGTGGTGGTACCGCTAACGTAAGCGTTATCATCAGCGACGAGCGCATCAGCTCTCCCATCATCAACGAGTTCGATACCGCTATCATCCTTAACCAGCAGTCTCTCGACAAATTCGAAAGCGCTGTTAAGCCTGGCGGTCTCCTTATCTACGACCCCAATGGTATCACCCGCGAGCCCAGCCGCAAAGATATCAACATCTACAAGATTGCCGCTACCGCAAAGGCACAGGAGATGGGTATCAGCAAGGTGTTCAACATGGTAGTTCTCGGTGGTTTCCTCAAACTGAAACCCATCGTAGCTCCTGAGTTCATCCACAAGGGCCTTGAGAAATCCCTCCCCGCTCGTCACCACAACCTCATTCCCCAGAACGAGGAAGCTATCGAGATCGGTAAGGGTATCGTTGAAGCCGTTCACACTCTCTAATACTATATTATATATAGTGCCAATGGCGACCGCTCCTACAAGGGGCGGTCGCTCTGCTTCTGCAAAAGGTAAGAGTAATACTCCTTGAATAATATCAGGTCTGCCAGAAGACCGAGTATCTCTCAAACATAAACCAAGGACTCCCAAAAGACATAAAAAATATTTTACGAGTTTATCAACTTCTAAACTGCATACTCTCAGCATAGAGAGTTTGATTGTTGAAAACTCTGTTCATAATGATATAGAAATAGTGTCGTCGTTACGAATATTTATTGTAAATTTGCAATTGGATTCAGGTCGTTTAGACACTCTAAAGCCAAGAGGGAATCTTGTGAAAATCAAGAGCTATACCCGTAGCTGTAAGTTCTATCAGACGAGCCGAAAATAATAAATCAAGTCACTGACACCTCCTAGATGTTGGGAAGACCATTCGGACCTCGAGAACAAGCCAGAAGACCTGCCTGAAACCATAATAAGACTGTAGCTTTCGGGAATAAAAGCTCAAAGCCGAGGAGACGCCAGTTTCCCCACTCCCATAAGTTGCCCTCCCTGTGCTTACCTCGAAAAGGTAGGCGAGTATTAACACCCTAAAAGAAAAGCACTATGTTGAACGACACATACATTATTAAACGAGACGGAAAGAGAGAGCCTTTTTCTATTGACAAAATCCGCAATGCCATCTCCAAGGCATTTATCTCCGTTGGCAGTTTTGCCACCCAGGAGGCTTTGACTAATGTATTGAGTCGTCTGAACATACGCGATGGTCTCTCCGTTGAAGAGATACAGAACCAGGTGGAGAACTCGCTGATGGCTGAACGTTACTATGAAGTAGCCAAGGCTTACATCCTCTACCGTCAGAAGCACTATGAAGACCGCGAGGTAAAAGAGAAGATGGACTTCTTCGTTGACTACTGCAACGCCTCCAATGCTGCTACAGGAAGTAAGTACGACGCCAACGCAAACGTAGAGCGTAAGAACATCGCCACCCTCATCGGCGAACTCCCCAAGTCGAATTTCATCCGCCTCAACCGCCGCATGCTCTGCGACCGTATCAAAGAGATGTATGGCAAAGAGCTGGCCGACAAATACACCTATCTCCTCAAGAACCATTTCATCTATAAAAATGATGAAACATCCATCGCCAACTATTGTGCCAGCGTGACCATGTACCCCTGGCTTCTCAATGGCACTAGCGGTCTGGGTGGAAACGCTACCAAGCCTACCAATCTCAAGTCGTTCTGCGGAGGCTTCGTCAACATGGTATTCATGGTATCAAGCATGCTTAGCGGAGCTTGTGCCACTCCTGAGTTCCTGATGTATATGGACCACTTCCTTGAGGTTGAATATGGTCGTGGCTACTACCAGGATGTTGACCGCGTGGTAGACCTTTCCTTACGTCAGCGTACCCTCGACAAAGTCATTACAGACTGTTTTGAACAGGTAGTCTATTCCATAAACCAACCCACTGGTGCACGTAACTTCCAGTCTGTGTTTTGGAATATTTCCTACTACGACAAATACTATTTCACCAGCCTGTTCGAGAACTTCTATTTCCCCGACGGCACTCAGCCTCTCTGGGAATCGGTAAGTTGGCTTCAGAAACGCTTCATGCGCTGGTTCAACCAGGAGCGCACCCGCAGCGTACTGACCTTCCCTGTTGAGACCATGGCCCTTCTTATTGAAGATGGCGATGTAAAGGATAAGGAATATGGCGATTTTACCGCCGAGATGTACGCACAGGGACACAGTTTCTTTACCTATATCAGCGATAGTGCCGATTCACTCAGCAGTTGCTGCCGTCTGCGTAATGAGATAACCGACAACGAGTTCAGCTACACTCTTGGTGCTGGTGGCGTTTCTACAGGCAGCAAGAGCGTACTCACTATCAACCTCAACCGCTGTATCCAGTATGAGGTACGCAACCATATCCCCCATCTACAGTTCCTTGAGGAGGTAATCGACCTCTGCCACAAGGTACAGACTGCCTATAACGCTAACCTGTCGTACCTCCACGAAAAAGGTATGCTGCCCCTCTTCGACGCTGGCTACGTTGCCATGAACCGCCAGTATCTTACTATCGGTATCAATGGTATGGTAGAGGCAGCCGAGTTTATGGGCATTGAGATAAAGGACAATCCCGAATACCGTGCCTTTGTTGAGGATATTCTCAGCCTCATTGAAAGCTACAACAAGAAATACCGCACCAAGGATCTTATGTTCAACTGCGAGATGATTCCCGCCGAGAACGTAGGCGTAAAGCACGCCAAGTGGGACCGCGAAGATGGTTACAAGGTAACTCGCGACTGCTACAACAGCTATTTCTATATCGTAGAAGACCAGTCGCTAAACATTGTTGACAAGTTCCGTCTCCATGGACGTCATTATATCAGCCACCTCACTGGCGGTTCGGCTCTTCACATGAACCTCGAAGAGCACCTCTCCCAGCAGCAGTACCGCCAGCTCCTGCGCGTTGCAGCTGCCGAAGGTTGCAACTACTTTACCTTCAACATCCCCAACACTATCTGCAACAAGTGTGGCCATATCGACAAACGCTACCTTAAGGAATGCCCCGAATGTGGCAGCCACGATGTAGACTACCTCACCCGCGTCATCGGATATATGAAGCGCGTCAGCAGCTTCTCTTCTGCACGCCAGGAGGAAGAACGCCGCCGCTTCTATGGTAAGATGGAATAAACGGCCAATAACCGTTACGAAACAGACATTATTATTTCACACTCCTACAAGAATATAATCCTTGAAATACTACAACTTCGATATCGTCTTCCAGGAAATTCCCGATGAGGTGACACTCGCTGTCAATATTTCGGGGTGTCCCAACCGGTGCCCAGGTTGTCACAGCCCTCATCTATGGGAGAATATCGGAACAGAACTATCTGAACAAGAAATACAATCTCTCCTCGATCGCTACGGCAACGCCATCACCTGTTTCTGTATAATGGGTGGCGACGGCCGACTGGACGAGGTAGAAAAGGTTGCGCAGTACCTCCACAAAATATCTGATCTTAAAGTAGCATGGTATTCAGGAAGGTCGGAAATGCCAGCACACTTCGACCTGTTCCAATACGTCAAACTGGGCGACTACCGCCCTTCTCATGGCGGACTGGACTCGATGGATACCAACCAGCGCCTTTACCGCAACTGCGACGGGAAGGCCGTCGACATTACGTCGCGCTTCTGGCGTAAGAAAGTCGACCAGATGAGCCAGGAGAGACGTAACATACTGGTTCACTCCACTATTCCTGCCATGCAAGTATAAGAAGGTATGACCTCATAGCAGGCAGGTGCCGAAAAGAGAACGTGTTAGTCGTGCAGAATAATACGTTCTCTTTTTTATCTACTAACGACAGATTTAATCAGAATAGGAGTTCCGAATAATACACAAACAGCCTTTAGGAAGACTCCATTTTACCTATTCTCTACTATTATTTTTTATTATTTTATTCATAATCCAGAAAAAGTTCGTATCTTTGCACTTTCATAATGCAAACATTAACACTTTCATAATATTCAAACATCATGTGCGGAATTGTAGGATATATTGGGGTTCAACAGGCTTACCCTATCTTGATTAAAGGCCTTCATCGTCTTGAATACCGTGGCTACGATAGTGCCGGAGTTTCAATGATTAACGAAGAAGGTACTCTCTCTGTTTTTAAGGAAAAAGGTAAAGTAGCTGCTCTTGAGGCTTCGGTTGAAGGCAAAGACATCAGCGGTACCATCGGTATTGCACACACCCGCTGGGCAACCCACGGCGAACCCAATGCCAAGAACGCTCACCCCCATTATTCTCAGTCCAAGAACCTTTCGCTGGTACACAACGGCATCATCGAGAACTACAAGACTCTTCGTACAAAACTTGAAGAAAAGGGTTTTGAGTTCCAGAGCGACACCGACACCGAGGTTCTCGTTCAGCTCATTGAATATCAGGAAGAGAAAGACAACTGCGACCTTTATACTGCCGTGCAGCGTTCGCTTAAGATCGTAGAAGGCGCCTACGCCATTGCCGTACTCGACAAGCGTAACCCCGACGTACTTATCGCAGCCCGCAAGAGTAGCCCTCTCATTATCGGCGTAGGACAGAACAACCACGAGAACAACGGTCAGGCTGAGTTCTTCCTCGGAAGCGACGCCACCCCCATCATTGAATATACCAACCAGGTAGTTTACCTCAAGGATGAGGAGATTGCCTATATGGACCGCGACGGTCACCTGCGCATCACCAACCTTGCCAACGTGGAGCAGACTCCCGATATGCAGACTCTCCAGATGAACCTTGACGAGCTTGAGAAGGGTGGATTCCCCCACTTTATGCTCAAAGAGATCTACGAGCAGCCCAATGCCCTGCGTAACTGTATCCGTGGCCGCCTCAGTATCGAAGAGAAGGACATCAAGCTAAGTGGTATCATTGACTACAGAGAGAAGTTCCTCTCTGCACGCCGTATTATCATCTGCGCCTGCGGAACCTCCTGGCATTCTGCACTCATCGGCAAATACTTCATCGAAGAGGCAGCCCAGATTCCCGTAGAGGTTGAGTACGCCTCCGAGTTCCGTTACCGTAACCCCGTTATCACCGCCAACGACATCGTAATTGCCGTTTCGCAGTCGGGCGAAACCGCCGACACCCTCGCCGCCATCCAGCTGGCTAAGGAGAAAGGTGCTTTCATCTATGGAATCTGCAACGTAATCGGTTCCTCCATTGCCCGCGCCACCGACACCGGCACCTACCTCCATGTAGGCCCCGAAATCGGCGTTGCCTCTACCAAGGCTTTCACAGGCCAGGTTACAGCCCTCTTCATGCTCGGCCTTGCCATTGCCAAGGAAAAGAGAACCCTCAGCGACGATATGTTCCACATGCTCATTGACGAACTTCTCATGATTCCCGACAAAATGCAGTGGACTCTCGAACACAACAAGGACGTAGAGAAGTTCTCACAGATATTCACCTATGCCAAGAACTTCATCTATCTGGGTCGAGGATACAACTATCCCGTAGCCCTCGAAGGTGCCCTCAAGCTGAAAGAGATCTCCTACATCCACGCCGAAGGCTATCCCGCCGCTGAGATGAAGCATGGTCCCATTGCCCTCATCGACGAAGAGATGCCCGTTGTCGTTATCGCTCCCAAGAAGGGTATGTACGACAAGGTAGTAAGTAATATTCAAGAGATTAAGAGCCGCAAGGGAAAGATTATCTCCGTAGTTACCGAAGGCGACACCACCGTTCGCGACATGTCGGACTACTGCTTCGAGATTCCCGACACCCGCGACTGCTACGTGCCCCTCCTCGCTGCTATTCCTCTCCAGCTGATGAGCTACTATGTTGCAGTGGCTAAGGGCCGTAACGTAGACCAGCCCCGTAACCTCGCCAAGAGCGTAACGGTAGAATAATACCCAATCCCATATCAAGGGGACGGAGCAACCCACGGGCAGACTCCGTCCCCTTTTCATATCACAGACACCATGAAACACCTCGACGTAGTAGCCGCCGTGATAGAAAATGACGGCGAAATATTATGTGTGAAGCGCGGACAGAGCCGCTACGAATACACCTCGTTCCGCTACGAGTTCCCAGGAGAGAAGATAGAGCCCGGCGAGGAGGCCCGCCACGCCGTAATACGCGAGGTTGAGGAGGAACTGAAGATGAAGATAGAGGTCGAAAGGGAACTTATCACCGTTCACCACTCCTACCCCGACTTCACCATCTCCCTGACAGCCTTCCTCTGCCACAGCGACTCGAGAGCCTTCACCCTTACCGAACACATCGACTACCGTTGGCTCCCCGCCGCTCAGTTATCCACTCTCCAATGGCCCGAGGCCGACAAGCCCATTATGGAGCTGCTGCAGACTTTGGGCATCTGACATCTTCCCCCAAAGAAAAACAAGGACTTTCTACCCGCCTAAAATAGGCTATGATTTACAGCACATTATAGTACGGACAAAATTTAGACTGCCCGAACTTTCAGTTTGGGTACGATAAACTGACAGTTTACGCTCGATAAACTACCAGTTTAAGCCTTGTTAACTGAGAGTTCGGATAAGCTATAATTATCCAAACTGAAGGTTATCACGACGGCAACCACGGCCATATTCAAACAAAGCCCAGACTACTCCTCGAGACCGCTAGAGTTGCCCGCCCTGCTAAAGAGAGTCCTTTACTGGAGGCACTCCTTTACCGTTTAATTGTAAACTTCCTGACGGCAGAGCCCCATTGACCTGTCGCACGTAGCAGATAGATACCTGTAGGCAACGACGTTACATTGACAGTAGCCTGGTCGCCATCGGAATAGGTGTAGGTCGCCACCCAACTATTGGCGGTGGTATCAGTCCAATCCACGTTGATGGCTGTGCCCGAAATGCGGGTAGCCTCCAACCCTTCTACCATCGGGCATGGCTCCTGTCCTACCCACATAGTTGGGCAGATATGACTGATTATAGGCAATATATACATTTAACTATTGACATTCAACAGTTCGTTCAGCCCGACACCGATTGGGGGATGGATGAAAAAGAGGAGCTCCGAAACTATGTGTAGAGAATAAGGCTGACTGCTCAGACTGCCTACAAAGCAAGCAAGGCGACCCATGAAGGTTGCCTTGCTCTATAGAGTCAAAATCTCAGTCTGCGAGTAGCAGACTATTGAATGAGAGGTCGCTCTTATTTAACGATGAGTTTCTTCACCATGTTGGTGCCGTTGGCCTGGATGCGTACGAAGTATGCACCCTGTGCGAGGTTGTCAACATTGATGGTCTTTACGCAGTCGCCTGCGCATTCCATCTTCTCGTTCATAACCTTGCGACCGGTCATGTCTACGATGCTAACCTCTACTTCGCCTTCCATACCGCTGAGGGTGATGGTGGTTGCTGTAGTTGCGGGGTTAGGATAGATGTTTACATTGAGACCGGAAACCTCATTGATACCTACATTGCCGGTGGTGAAGGTTACCTTCTCGGACCATTCGGAGATGTAGTTGGTACCGCAGATTGCGCGAACGTATACATCGTATGAAGTCTCTGCATAGAGGCCGTTGATGGTGTATTCGGGTGCAGTTACGGTAACAGTGGTACCCTCACCCTGGCCGAAGCCCTGGGTGCCGTAGGTTACTTCCCATTCAGCAGCATCGCTGTTGGAGGTCCAAGCGATCTTAGCGCCGCTGTTGGTAACGTTGCTAGCAGCCACGTTGGTAACGGGAGTACATACGGTGGTGGTGAAGGATACTGCATCACTCCAGTCGCTTACATGAGCACCATTGCCACAATAAGCAGCTACAGCAGCATAGTACTGAGTGCCGGAAGTGAGATTCTGGAAGGTGTAGGAATGTGAAGATTGCGCGAACGTATACATCGAAACCACTACGCTGTCAGCATAGGCAGTGTTCCAAACCTTAACCATCCACTGAGTTTCTTCTCCGCCAATAGTCCAGTCGAGGTCAACCGATGTACCAGCAGGAGTAGCAGTAAGATTGGTGGGAGTGAAGCAGGGCAAAGAATCGGTAGTGAATGTGCCTTCGGCCCATACAGAGTGAGCACCTTCGTCACAGGTCTGGCGTACTCTGTACTGATACATGGTAGCGGGAGTGAGACCTGAGAAGGTATAGGAGGTACCCTGAACAGCGGTTGCTGCAGGCCATACACCTGTGCTAGCCGACTTGATAGCTACTTCATACTCATTGCCCGAACCAGTCCAGGAGATGGTTGCATTGGCAAAATCGTGGTTTACGCTGAGATAGCGAGGAGCAGAGCAACCGCCACCATTAGAAGTTACAAGGAAGCTATCAATGTAGAGATAATACAGATAGTTGCTTGAGTAGTGAATACCGATATATTTTGCAGTTGCAGGGAAGGTATCGGTATACTGAGCCCAGGAGTCTTGAGGAGCACTGGTGTAGGTTGTACCCCATACCCAAGTAGTGTCGGTAGGATCGTTACTGCTTTCGGAGTATCCTATTGCAAACGACTCATCGGAAAGATTGGAACGACGAGCAAAGAAGGATAGCATCAGCGAGTCGGAAGCGCTCAACTGAGGAGTAACGAGATACTGGTCGTAGGGTGCACCAGAGGAGTACGATGAGAAACGGAAGCTACGCGATCCCTCTTGAGCCTGATTGGTTGTATGTATCATATCATTATTAGAGGGGTGATTAGGATTTGCATAAACCAAATTCCAGCAATTGCTGGGCTGGTCACTCTCGAAGCCCTCAAAGAAAGGTTCTGTACTAGACACAGTTACTATGTCGCACTCTGTTGCAAATGCTCCCTGCGAGCTCCAAAGACCGGTGTCGGAAGTAGAGCAGATAGGACGAACATAGAAATTGAAATTAGAAGAAGAAGGAAGACTTGCAAGGGTGTAGGGATGACTGGTGGTGTAGACAGTTGTACCCTGACCATGAACGAAACCTACACTACCGTATTCAATCTCATAACCCAGAGGAGCCACATTACTCATATCATCCCAGTCGAGAACTACTGAAGAGGTAGTAGCATTGGAATAAGAGAGGTTGTGAACGGGCAGACAGTTGGATATACTGTCGATTACAAAGTCGTCAACATACACGTGCATAGTTCCCGTATTGCGGGTAGCAGATATAGCCACACGGTTGCCGATAAGTGCATAGTCGTCAAGAACCACTACATGATAGCCATAAGTATTACCCAAGGTAATGGTATCCATAGGAACATAACTGCCATTGGCATCAATTACACCTATAGTAAACAGGTCAGCAGGGTTGTTTGCCTCCATAAAGCCATAGAAACTGAACTGAAGACCTGCAAGACTCTGGAAGGCGGGGAGTGCAAAGGTATTGGTGCCGCTGTAAGCATAGACGCTTACCGAAGCGGAACCGCTATTGGCATAGCCGCCATAGGGACAAGGATTGCTGCCATAACTCTGGAGCACATTCCAGCACTGGCCAAACTGACCATTCTGGTTGGTAGAAGCCATACCTTCGAAATCTTCAGACCAGGGAACGGTAGTGATTTCGCCACAACCAGTAGTGAAGCTGAAGGCATTACTCCAGATGGTGGTGTCGGTGCAGTTAGCCTGAACATATACCCAATAGGTTGTCATTGGGCTGAGACCATTCAAGGTGTAGAAAGTATCCTGAGCCGATACGGTTGTTGCCGTAGTAGTGGTTAAGGGATCAAACTGAGCGACGTCGTACTTGATAGTCCAGCTAACGGCCATAGTGTCGAACCAGGTGAGGGTTGCACCAGTAGAGGTAATGCTCTGGGCTGCAATGTGGTCTGGGGCTACACAAAGAGGAGCCTGGCAATCGGTGGTATAGGAGAAGAAGTTCTGACCCTGAACATTGCTACCATTGGTGCAAGAATAGAGCTGATGGTTCCAGGCATCGTTGATTTCGAAAGAGGTCTCCGAAGCATAGCTACCAGTCTGGTAGTTGAACTGGATGGGGATGCTGGGGCAGATGCCGATACGGGCTGTAGCACTATTACCAGTAGCAATGGTTGCTTCGCCCATCATTATACCGTTTTGAGAAACGATAATCTTGTTGCCATTCCATCCGTCGCCATAAGAATCGTGCATTACGATTTCTACATCGCATCCGTTGTCGCATACCTTAGTTGCAGCCACAGTGTGACTCCAGGGAGTAACGCCAGGACAAGAAGGACGAACATAAATATGATAGCTTGTAGCAGGATTGAGTCCCGAAAGCGTAAGAGGACTGCTGTAGGCGGGAGTTACGGTATAGGCTGCAGGATTGGTAATTGCAACAGAGTCGTAGATATACTCCCAAGCGGTATTCACACTGTCGGTCCAGGCTACGGTTACGCTATTGGTAGTAGCGAGCGATTCCATAGTATGGAGGTCTTCGAGAGGAGGACAGTCGGGCATGATGTCAATAACCACATCGTCGACATAAACTATCTGAGTGGTAGCAGATGTACAGGTGGTGTGGAATGCAACACGATTACCCTCCGAAGCCCAGCTGGTGAGGTCGTAGGTATATTCGGCATAAGAGTTGGCAGGAGTGATGGTATCCATAGGAACATAGTCGCCCGAAGCATTGATTACACCTACCGAGAAGAGAGGAACTGCACTGTTGTAACGAGCCCAGAACTTGAGTCGTTTGCCTGTGAGGTCGTCAAACATAGGAGTAGCGATGGTGTTCTGCTGACCATTCTGGTTGTGCCACATGGAGAGGATATTGCTTCCGCCATGGGCTACGTAGGAAGCTACGCTTACGCAGGGGTTAACACCCGAGTTGGCAAGCTGGGTCCAGCATTGGGGGACCTGTCCCTCGCTATAGCCTTCAAAGGTTTCAGTATAGGGATACATGCTGATGATACCACAACCGGTAGTAAAAGAGCTGGGATTGGATACCATAGTAGTGTCGCTGCAGATAGCCTTGACATAGAAATCGTAGTGAGTCAGAGCTGCAAGACCTGTTATCTGGATACTGTCAGCGTTAGCAATGAGGGTAGTACCCTGACCGAGGGTGAATCCCTGAGGACCATATTCAACCTCCCAAGAAGTGTTGACAGTGTCGAACCAGAATACCCATGCACTTGCAGAATCGATATTGCCGGCACGGAGGTTAAGAGGAGTGGGACACTCGGGAGCCTGGCAATCGGTAAGCAGGGTGGTAAGAGTGTCACCTGCGGGGATAACAGAACCTGTAGGAAGGCTGTAGAGAGGATTCATCCAGCTGTCCAGCACATCGAAACTAATGTAGGTTGAGTAGCTGGGGCTGGTGCTTGTCCAGATTACAGCGATAGGATCGTTGGGACAAACCTGGATGGTCTGGGTCGAACTGTAGTTGTTGTAGTTGAGACCGCCAATCTGCTGACCATCCTGGTAGAGGTTGATATTGTTGTAATACCAGTTGAAACCGCTATAATTAGATACGAGGCTGATGTCGCACATATCGTCGCAACGGTTGGTGGTAAAGGTACCGTGACCCCAGTTGCTGTATGTAGAGCCGCAGTTGGTGCGGACATATACATGATAGGTAGTATGGGGATTGAGACCGGTAACGGTATAGCTGTTGGTGTTAGAGAAGTCGGTAACCGATGCAGTAGAGAAATCGGTTACAGCCACGCTATCGATGATAAGTTCGTAGTTGGCATTAGCATCGCCAAGCCAGCTGAGGGTTGCCTGGGTGGACTGCATGGTGGCAGCATCGGCAACGATATTGGTAGGCTTCTGGCAGTCGGAGATATAATCGACGCTTATGTCATCAAGATATACATGCATGGTGCCGCTTGCACGATAGGCACGCAATGCGGGACGGTTACCCGTACCCTGATAGTCGGCAAACGATACGATATACTCTGTGTAGGTGTCGTAAGCAAGGGTAAGAGTGTCGTAAGGAACGAAATCGTTGCCTTCCATCACACCGACCACAAAGACGTCGCAGGTGTTGTTGGACTCCTGGTATCCCCAGAAGGTGAGAGCCAATGAGTTGAGGTTATCGAAAGCGGGAAGTGCAACAAGATTACCCATGCCGGGAATGGTGGAATTGCCGTTGCTGTACATACTGAACGACACGCTGCTGTTACGGGCAAAGGCTCCGTGAGGACAGGGATTGGAACCCACGGCTTGACCCGAAAGCCAGCTCCAGCATTGAGGCAGACTTCCGTTGGCTGCGTTGCTGGCAAGGCCTTCGAAATCCATCTCGTAAGGTACATTGTGAACTGCACACTCGGTGGTAAAGCTACCTACCTCGCGGATCACGCTGTTGCCAGCCGAACAGTTGGATACAATCCAGGCATAATAGGTCGTCTGGGGATTGAGGTTGGTAAGGGTGCAGAAGGTGTCGTAGACTATCTCGTTGGGCAATGTGTCGCTGAAATAGTTGACTGTATTATAATATACTGTATAGCCGTTGGGGGTTACATCTACGGGTGCATACCAGGAAATATCAGCCTCGTCGGAGGTAACACGGGTGATAGTGGGATTGGTAGCACGGGGACACTGGGGAAGCTGCTCAAGATATACATTGTCGAGGTAGGTATTCATGTAACCGTCAGAGACAACCTTGAAAGTGACATACTTGCCGACACCGGAATATTGAGACAGACTTACCTCATATTCGTCGAGGGTCTGGGTCATGGGGATGGTGTCCACCACAACGAAGGTGGAGAGATCCTCGGGGTCGTCGGTCACACCCACGATAAGCTTATCCTGATAGGAGGTTGAGGAATAGTATTTCTGAGCCATGAAGCGTACCTGAAGCCCGGTAAGATCCACATCCGAAGCCACGGGATGCATGAACAGATAGGCATAGGTGCCGTTGTTGTAGGAGTAGACATAGAGTTTATCGCTACTGATATAGACGGTAGCTGTTCCCGTCTTGCTCCAGCAGGTGGGATACGTTCCCGACCCCGAACCATACGAGCTGAAGCCCTCAAAATAGGGAAGATCCGAAGAGGTTATCTCAGCACAGGTAGTGGTGAAGGTACCCGTACGCCAGATGCTGTTATCGGAGCAGATAGACTGAACGGCATACTGATAGGTATGGTTGGAGAGAAGATTGCTGAAAGTGTAGAAGGTCGAAGAAACAGTGGCGGGAGTCATGGTATCGGCATCGAAACCAGGTTCTCCTATCAGAACATTGTAGGACGACTCGCTGCCACCAATATTCCACGACAGGTCTGCACTGTTTGAGGAGACATTAGAGATTGCCACCTGAGTGGGAGGATAGCAGTAATCGTTAGGAATATCACTCATCACCAGCGAGATATTGGCACGGTTGGAAGCGAGTGTACCTGTGCTGGTGCCAGGATGGTTCTCGTAGCCCATATTCTGGCTGTCGCTCTGACGGTAGCAACACTTGTTGCCCACATTGGTGCACGACCAGTAGAGGGCACTGCTATAGCTGGTGCCGTGACGGCTTACTACCACTACCAGAGCCTGAGTGGTATCGGTGTAAGCATAGGGAGACTGCAGGGTAAAACGCTGCCATCCTGTAGCCGAGCCGATCGACTCTCCACTACTGGAATAGACGAGTGTCAGATTGCCCTCAGGAGTCCACGAACCGTTGTTTGCGAACATGCTGCTGGAGGCAACACCCATGTAGATTTTGATGTCTGCCGTAGATAGAGTTCCAGCGGCAGCCACATTGAAACCGATACTCTGGATAAGACCAGCACGACCGATTTCGGAGCCGTCATAGCGGCTCTCGTTCCAACTGTTATTGTAATAGCTGTTGAATGCTGCGTTGCGGTCTTGCGAAGTTCCCGTACCTACAACAATGGTGTCGTAGCTCTGAGCACTCACAAGAAGAGGCAGCATCCAAGCTATCACTAACAGGGTAGCCAATAATGCTTTTTTCATAGGGTAAATATTTAGGTTAATAACTATTTTTTAGTCACTTAATCATTCTCTCCCACTCTGGTCAACTCTATAAGTCCGACAATTCTTCTCCACTATTTGGGGAGGACATTCTCTATGTGATTGAAAGTGCAAAGATACACTTTTTTTTCATAATTACAAAGATTCTGCCCGTTTTTAAGAAATCGGCATTTAGTTTTCAATATATTAGCAATTTACAACAGTCCTCTCTACATACATTTTTCCTTTTCCCTGCAAGAGAGTTATTCTCTTTTTTATTTAATAGGAACACGTTTTTTTCCATCTTCCGAAAATGCATTTACATTCGAAATACACCGTACACCGACCACAGCTAACTGATCACTGATAACTAATAACTGACAACCGATAACAGCGCACAGATAACATTTCACATTTCGACAAACAGATAAGAGAGCCGACCGAACATCAGCTCTCTTGAAAAACGATTTGCATGTGAATTTTACTTTTTACCGTTCACTTGGGCGATACGCGAATCACTTATTTTTTTTCTCAAATTACTATTTACTGCGCCAGCCTTTGACGCAAACTCCTTGCAGTCTTCTAAAGCAGCCTTGATCATCCTAAGGATTATGTCTGCGCTACAGAACCTATACCCTTGCGAATTCTCGGTAAAATGCGAGAAAGACGGTTTGAGTCCTCGATGCAGGAACCACCTGTGAGGAATATTGCCGCCAACGACAAGAAAATATCCGAGTTGCTATATTTGGCAAATATACTTCTGCTGCCCAATGATTTATCAACAATTCCGTCCACCCCATCCTTGTGGGAATGGTCAACAAAAGAGAAGATTCCGCCAAAATTTTTCGTTGATTCATTTTTTATTTGTACCTTTGCACCCATAATTGTTAGACATATTTGTTTTGGGGCAATTGCAAAGATGCTAATAATTATTGAAATAGCGACAGGTTGCCAGTAAAACTTATTAACAATCTGTCACTCAATTTATAAACACCGCTCTTGCGGAATTAAGGATAACTTAAAAAGAAAACTTTTTTTGAATATGAAAAAGCAAATCGTATTTTTCGACATGGACAACGTGCTGGTTGATTTCCCGTCGGCACTCGAACTTCCAGAAGTGAAGTCCTTGATGCCGCAATATACCCTATCGGATGGGACAACTCACTTTGATGACATCCCCGGCATATTCTCCCACATGAAACCCATGGAGGGAGCCGTAGAGGCGGTGAAGACCATAGCGCAGAAGTACAAGGTATATATCCTCTCCACCGCACCATGGCACAATCCCTCGGCATGGAGCGACAAGCTGGAGTGGGTGAAGCGCCACTTCGACTCCGAGGAAGAGGGAGGTGTGTTCTACAAACGTCTCATCCTCTCGCACCACAAAGACCTCTGCTATCGCGAAGATGCCTACCTGATAGACGACCGTCCCACCAAGAACGGAGCCGACAGGTTCGGCGACAACCTGCTGCACTTCCACAAGGAGAACGGTAGGTTCAAGACTTGGAATGAGGTGGTGGAATATCTGATGAATGAATAACAACCTAAGATCAAATCACTAATATGGAACAAAACGCATCACAAAACGAAACCATGCCCAGCATCAAGTTGTTGAACGGCAATACGCTGGAATGCTATCCTCATGCAGGCGATATCCCCGAAAGAAGCAGCCGCCCCTATTTCGAACCCGAAAGACGGAGGCTCTTTGAGCAAAATGCTTATTACCTGTTGGAACATGCCGACGTAATCATGAGCGACAGCCGCATGTTTCTCGCCGAGGCACCAGAGGTCAATGGATTGATTGGGCCAGGAGCCTTCTTGCATGTCACACCTCCGTGCATAGGTGCCTACCTCGAATGGTGGAGCATTGTATATCCACAGTCAACGAGGGACGATGCCGGCAAGGATGCCCTCATCACCAGGCTTGTGGGTCATGTCAACCACTATTGCATTGAGTGCAACATGGTCTATCCCGATGGCAGCATCTGCTTCTATCGCGAAAAGAACGACTTCGACCGATTTTACAACAGCTTGCGGGCAACCGCACGCCGCTACCACCAAGCCTCGCACATCTATGAGGCCTACACCTTCGAGCAGGTGATAGACCTGCTGCACGAATACGATGCCAAGGTATCTGATCCCCAGGAACGCAGAGTCAAGGTGCTGGAGCAGGAGGTGGCAAGGATGAGAAACATGGTCCGTACCGTGCAGGAAGACCACAACGAAGAGCTGCGGATGGTACTCTCCCTGTTCGACGACAGGCTTCGCGACATCAAGAATGCCCACGAGTCGCAGAAACGAGAAGTCGATGCCCAAATCGCAGAACTGCAACGTCAACGTCGCAACTTCAAACAGCAGTACAAAGAAGGTCTCATCACCCAACAAGAGTACCAAGGCAAGGTGAAAGAGATTAGCTCGCAACGCACTGATTATGAATGGGGATTGAAAGATATTAGAGAAAAACCCCTCCGAGAACTGGTCAAGGATAATTACAAGCTCTACAATATATTCTCCGAGTACATGGAGGAATTATGATAACTAAAAAAAAGAAGCATAAATGAGGAATTGAAGATTGGGACCCTGATACCGAACCGCAAGGGCAACAAAGGGTCTCGCCTCGCAACACCAAGCACCCATCACTACCAACTGGCAAAAGAGCTGTAATAGCATGAAACGACTACAATACAGCAAATGAGGTAGATGAAGATGTCGTTGCCCACAAGAGAATGAAAAAATGTATAATCCAATTAATATTACAAATCATGGAAATAAAATATTCAGAAGACGGTAAGACCCTGATAAAAGCGATAGGGGTTGAAGGTCACTTTGAGATACCTAACACTGTGACAAAGATAGGAGATGATGCATTTGAGGATTGCGATAAACTTACGTCGTTAGGAATCCCAGCCATTGTAGAAGAGGTTGATGAAGGGGCATTTGTTAATCTTGATGGGCTTGACACATTTGTGGTCAACGAGGACAATCCTGCATTTACTGCGGTTGATGGAGTCTTGTATAGTAAGGATATGAGAAAACTAATTGCATATCCCAAAGCAAAGGAACAGCAAGAATACGTAATCAATGACAATGTAGAAGCGATTGGGGAATGTGCCTTTGGTGAGAACCAGAAACTCTCGGTGGTAACAATCCCCGCATCCTTAAAGACTATTGGTGACTATTCTTTCTGCTTCACAAGTCTTGAGTCCATTAATGTCCATTCGGATAATGAAACATTCTTGTCTTTAGATGGTGTTTTGTTCACTAAAGATTTGAATGAATTGATAGCATATCCACCGAAAAAGGACACAAATCACTATCAAATACCATCCAATGTAAAGAAAATAAGAGATTTGGCATTTGTAGGTAGTGTTAATCTTATCCAAGTTGAGATCCCTAACTCGGTAACTAAAATCGGCTCGCATGCATTTGAAGCTTGTGAAGGGCTAATCCGAATAAAGATTCCCAACTCATTGACAAAGATTGAAAAATCGGTTTTTGCTGATTGTATAAATCTTAATCAAATTGAAATACCAAATTCCGTGACTGAAATTGGTAAACATGCTTTCAAAAATTGCAAGGAACTCAAATACATTGAGATACCTTATTCTGTAATAAAAATAGGAAGTTTCGCCTTTGAGGATTGTGCAAATATCTCAATAATGGAATTACCAGGTACTGTAGAAGAAATAGGTACTAGGGCATTTGTTGGTTGTAGTAGACTGGAAGCCTTCTATGTTGACAATAATAATAGATATTTCTTCTCAAAAGAGGGTGTCTTGTATTATGGAGAGGATGATGATTATTATAGAGAGGATGATGATTATTATTTAGCGGATGATGATTATGACGGATACGTAGATGAGACGAAACTAATAGCATATCCTTCAGAAAAAAAAGAAGAAAACTTCTGTATTCCTCCCGGAATAGTATCGATAGATGATTTTGCCTTCTTTAATTGTAATGGACTTTCTTCCATAGAAATACCTGATTCAGTTGAACGAATTGGAAAAAGTACATTCTCGGGGTGCAAACACCTAACCTCTATCAAACTACCGGAATCATTGACTAGAATTGAGATGAGGTCATTCAAAAAGTGCGAGGGCCTTTCTTCTGTTATTATACCCTCAAAAGTTAGAACAATTGAAGACCTTGCATTTTATGGTTGTAATGGACTTAAGTCCGTAGTAATACCACATTCAGCAAGAAAGATAGGCCATAAAATTTTCTCGAAGTGTCCAAATCTAAAAGAAGTTCATTGTGGTGTTACCGATTTGAGTTACGTCAGCGATGATTGCTTTGGAGATTTGACGGATTATACACTGTTCGTTCCCATCGGCATGGGCTACGCCTACCGCCACCATCCTGCCTTTAAGAACTGCAAAGAAATCAAAATAGAGTATTAACCAATAAAAACAAATAGAATATGTATATAGTAAATGGAAATGAAATTCCAGAAGAGGATGTTAACAGATCTATTGCTGATGACATTATCGATCGTATGAACCATTGCCGTCAATTGGCTAAGGAGGCCGTGAAGGCCTTGAATAAGGAACCCCATTATCGCATAGAGTATTGTGTTAACGACGTAGATTTTTATGTTAATTATGTTCCCCTATCCGAGTCGGAAATAAAGGAAATTCGAGAATTGCTGGAGGAACAATACCTTGATGAGGATACACCTGATGAAGAGAAGACTGGTTTATTGGATTTTCGTATGTGTGACGATTACCATAAATTCGACCATCTGCTGCCTGAGTATGATGAGCTTCCTTGGCCTTGTGAAAGTTGTTACTTGGTGTATATCAATCTTGATGATGTTCGCTATTATTTCGATTTTGAACTGGTCTCTGTTGAAAAAGAGGGAAAAATGACTAAATCATGTAGCAGTGTGCCCTTGAAAGAAGACTTCTTTGTTGAACTGTTGGCATATAAGCTGTTCGATGAGAATTTTGTTTTCTCTGACCTGCACTATTTCAAGAGAGACTATTTCGATATGATATTTTATAAATTTTGGAGTTTCAACACCAATAAGACGATCATCCTGTCCGAAGTCAACAAGATTGCTGCCACTATTGACCGTTCAAGTATTAAACCGTTGTTTGTTAACAACAATCCGATAACGGATCTTGTTTATAACTTTTTCTTCAGCAAGTGGAAAGAACAAGGCATTGAAGAATGGTTGGTGAAGCTGGTCGAAAAGATGAAGGCCGCTTGGAAGAATAGTCTGAGATATTGATTTATCGAAAACAAAGTAAGCATTAATATGAAATGTTTGGTTTGATATTACTGCTGTTGCGATAAATTTTGTCAATGCAGTATTATTTTAGTGAGAATAAAGATGTTTCAATACATTATTCATTTTTTGATTTGATTTTCGCTTCGCGGAACGTGAATTGCCGTGAATTGTCCGTAAATTTTATCAAAAATTGAAAATCATATGTTACAAGAATAATTCACGAATAAATTTGCGGATCATTCACGGGCATTTAC